>NZ_CP117866.1:7915000-8228252 GCF_028736035.1 Streptomyces sp. T12 | reverse complement strand
CAACATCGCGGGCCCGGAGGTCGAGGAGGCCCTGCTGCGCCACCCGGACGTGCTGGAGACGGCGGTGGTGGGGCGGCCGGACGAGGCACGCGGCCAGGTCGTGGTGGCATACGCGGTGCTCAGGGACGGTGCGCGCCGGGACACGGAGGCGCTGCGCACATTCGTCAAGGGCGAGCTGGCGCCGTACAAGTGTCCGCGCGAGATCGTCTTCCTGGACGCACTGCCGCGCACCGCGACCGGCAAGCTCCAGCGTTTTCGACTGCGCGCGGCTGGTGACCCGCAGGGTGACCAGCAGTGATCCGTACGACCTAAGATGATCAACGTGTCCGACCAGCATGCACCACGGTCTCTCATCGTCACGCTCTACGGCGCCTACGGCCGCCATATGCCCGGCCCGGTGCCGGTCGCCGAGCTGATCAGACTGCTCGCCGCGGTCGGCGTGGACGCCCCGTCCGTACGTTCCTCGGTGTCGCGGCTGAAGCGGCGCGGGCTGCTGCTGCCGGCCCGTACCACCCAGGGCGCGGCCGGGTACGAACTGTCGCCGGACGCCCGCCAGTTGCTGGACGACGGCGACCGGCGCATCTACACCACCGCCCCGCCCGAGGACGAGGGCTGGGTGCTCGCGGTGTTCTCGGTGCCGGAGTCGGAGCGGCAGAAGCGGCACGTACTGCGCTCCCGGCTGGCCGGGCTCGGCTTCGGGACGGCGGCTCCGGGGGTGTGGCTCGCGCCGGCGCGGCTCTACGAGGAGGCCCGGCACACCCTGCAGCGGCTGCGCCTGGAGGGGTACGTCGACTTCTTCCGCGGCGAGCACCTCGGCTTCGCGCCGACCGCCGAGGCCGTCGCCCGCTGGTGGGACCTGGCCGCGATCGCCAAGGAGCACGAGGCGTTCCTCGACCGCCACGCGCGCGTGCTGCACGACTGGGAGCGCCGGCAGGACACCCCGCCCGAGGAGGCCTACCGCGACTACCTCCTCGCCCTGGACTCCTGGCGCCACCTCCCCTACACCGACCCCGGCCTGCCCGCCCGGCTGCTGCCCGAGGACTGGCCGGGCGCCCGCTCGGCGGCCGTCTTCCGGGGACTGCACGAGCGCCTGCGGGACGCAGGGGCCACGTACGCCGGCCTGTGACCTCAGGCACACCATGCGCCACTAACGGAACCCTCAGGCTCCTCTGCACCTCTTCTCAAGTTTCTTACCTAGCGTCCATCGGGTCGTCGCCGGGTAAGAGATGAGGACTGTTGCGCATGACCACCACGCCCCGAAAGGGAGGCCCGAAGGCTCAGGGAGCCACCGTCTGGCTCACCGGGCTGCCGAGCGCGGGCAAGACGACCATCGCCCGCCTGCTCGGTGACCGGCTGAAGGCGGAGGGACATCGCGTGGAGGTCCTCGACGGCGACGAGATACGCCGCTTCCTCTCCGCCGGCCTCGGCTTCTCGCGGGAGGACCGGAACACCAATGTGCAGCGCATCGGCCTGGTCTCCGAGGTGCTCGCGCGCAACGGCGTACTGTCCGTGGTCCCCGTGATCGCGCCCTACGCGGACAGCCGCGAGGCGGTGCGCAAACGGCACGAGGCGAGCGCCACGCCCTACGTCGAGGTGCATGTCGCCACGCCGGTCGAAGTGTGCGGCGAGCGGGACGTGAAAGGGCTGTACGCCCGGCAGGCAGCGGGGCAGCTGTCCGGGCTGACGGGTGTCGACGACCCGTACGAGCCGCCGGCCGACCCGGCGCTGGTCCTCACGACCCAGGACCAGACCCCGCAGGAGTCGGCGGACGCCGTGTACGCGGTGCTCGCGGAGCGGGGGCTGGTGTGACCGGGTTCAGCCTCTCGCACCTGGATGCGCTGGAGTCCGAGGCCGTCCACATCTTCCGCGAGGTCGCCGGCGAGTTCGAGCGTCCGGTGATCCTCTTCTCCGGGGGCAAGGACTCCATCGTCATGCTTCACCTGGCGCTGAAGGCCTTCACGCCCGCGCCGGTGCCGTTCTCTCTGCTGCATGTGGACACGGGCCACAACTTCCCCGAGGTCCTCGGCTATCGGGACCGTGTGGTCGCCGCACATGGTCTGCGGCTCCATGTGGCCTCCGTACAGGACTACATCGACCGTGGTGTGCTGCGCGACCGTCCCGACGGGACCCGCAACCCGCTGCAGACGCTGCCGCTGACCGAGAAGATCCAGAGCGAGAAGTTCGACGCGGTCTTCGGCGGCGGGCGCCGGGACGAGGAGAAGGCGCGGGCGAAGGAGCGGGTGTTCAGCCTGCGGGACGAGTTCTCGCAGTGGGATCCGCGCCGGCAGCGGCCCGAGCTGTGGAACCTCTACAACGGCCGCCACGCGCCCGGCGAGCACGTCCGCGTGTTCCCGCTGTCCAACTGGACCGAGCTGGACGTCTGGCAGTACATAGCCCGTGAGCACATAGAGCTGCCGAACATCTACTACGCCCATCAGCGCGAGGTGTTCCAGCGCAACGGCATGTGGCTGACGGCGGGTGACTGGGGCGGGCCTCGCGAGCACGAGGCCGTCGAGAAACGCCAGGTCCGCTATCGCACCGTCGGCGACATGTCCTGCACCGGCGCGGTGGACTCCGACGCCGACACCATCGCGAAGGTGATCGCCGAGATCGCCGCCTCCCGGCTCACCGAGCGCGGCGCCACCCGCGCCGACGACAAGATGTCCGAGGCCGCGATGGAAGACCGCAAGCGCGAAGGGTACTTCTAGACATGACCGTTGACACGCTTCGGTTCGCCACCGCGGGCTCCGTCGACGACGGCAAGTCCACGCTCGTCGGACGACTGCTGCACGACTCCAAGTCGGTCCTCGCCGACCAGCTGGAGGCCGTGGAACTCGCCTCCCGCAACCGTGGTCAGGACGCCCCCGACCTCGCGCTGCTGACGGACGGACTGCGTGCCGAGCGGGAGCAGGGGATCACGATCGATGTGGCGTACCGCTACTTCGCGACGCCGCGACGCCGGTTCATCCTGGCCGACACGCCGGGCCATGTGCAGTACACCCGCAACATGGTCACCGGCGCCTCCACCGCCGAGCTGGCGATCATCCTGGTCGATGCCCGCAACGGCGTCGTCGAGCAGACCCGTCGGCACGCCGCCGTGGCCGCCCTGCTCCGGGTTCCCCATGTGGTCCTCGCCGTCAACAAGATGGACCTGGTCGGGTACGAGGAGCAGGCGTTCGACCGTATCGTCGAGGACTTCGCGGGCCACGCGGCCGAGTTGGGCCTGCCCGGCTGCACGCCGATCCCGGTGTCGGCGCTCGCCGGCGACAACGTCGTGGTGCGCTCGGCCTCCATGGACTGGTACGGCGGCCCGGCGCTCCTGGAGTTCCTGGAGAACGTCCCGGTCGGCACCGACCCGGCCGACGCCCCCGTCCGCTTCCCCGTCCAGTACGTCATCCGGCACGGCGAAATCCGGTACTACGCCGGTCAGTTGGCTTCGGGAGCGCTGCGGGTCGGTGACCGCGTGACCGTTCATCCGTCCGGCGAGACGTCCGAGATCACCGGCATCGACGTGCTCGGCAGGGACGTCGACGTGGCGTACGCACCGCAGTCGATCAGCGTGCGTCTCGCCGACCAGCGGGACGTCGCGCGCGGCGACCTGATCACCGCGGGTGTCGACGCCCCGGCGCTCACGCAGGAGGTACGGGCGGCGGTCTGCCATTTGGCCGACCGGCCGCTGAAGGCCGGTGACCGCGTACTGGTCAGGCACACGACGCGGACGGTGAAGGCGATCGTCAAGGACCTGGCGGGCGCGGCCGGCCTGACCGCGAACGACCTCGGGCGGGTCACCCTGCGCACCGCCGAGCCACTCGCGCTCGACGACTACGCGGTCTCCCGGCGCACCGGCGCGCTCCTACTGATCGACCCCGCGGACGGTGCGACGCTGACCGCGGGGATGGTGGAGCTGTAGCACGCCCCCCTTGCAAGCAGGATGTGCGCTCTACACATAGGGCGTACGCCCTCAAGTCCCGAGCGTCAGACGGGGCTTGGGGGCGTCCGTGCGTCCCGTCTGCGGGCGGCGGCTGCCCGCCCGGTACGGGGCCGGCCAGCCGACGCCCGGCCCCTGGTAGCCCTGCTCGGCCGCGGCGTGCAGCGTCCAGTGCGGGTCGTAGAGGTGGGGGCGGGCGAGGGCGCACAGGTCCGTACGGCCCGCCAGGATCAGGGAGTTGACGTCGTCCCAGGAGGAGATCGCGCCGACGGCGATCACCGGGAGGCCGGTGGCGTGGCGGATCCGGTCCGCGTACGGCGTCTGGTACGACCGCCCGTACTCCGGCTGCTCGTCGGCCACGACCTGCCCGGTCGACACGTCGACCGCGTCGGCGCCGTGCGCGGCAAAGGCCCGGGCGATCTCGACGGCGTCCTCGGCCGTCGTCCCGCCCTCGGCCCAGTCGGTGGCGGAGATACGGACGGTCATGGGCCGTTCCTCGGGCCACACGCCCCGTACGGCGTCGAAGACCTCCAGCGGGAAGCGGAGCCGCCGGTCGAGGGAGCCGCCGTAGGCGTCCGTACGCCGGTTGGTCAGCGGGGAGAGGAAGCCGGAGAGCAGGTAGCCGTGCGCGCAGTGCAGTTCGAGGAGATCGAACCCGGCCCGGGCCGCGCGCCAGGCGGCTGCCGTGAACTGCTCGCGAATGTCGGTGAGTTGGGCGCGGGTCAGCTCGCGCGGGGTCTGGCTGTACGGCTTGTAGGGGATCGGGGACGGGGCCACGAGGGGCCAGTTGCCGTCCTCCAGGGGCTCGTCGATGCCCTCCCACATCAGCTTGGTCGAGCCCTTGCGCCCGCTGTGGCCGAGCTGCACGCCGATCGCGGTACCGGGTGCCTGTGTGTGCACGAACTGGACGATCCTCCGCCAGGCCTCCCCCTGTCTGCCGGTGTAGAGGCCGGCGCAGCCGGGGGTGATGCGTCCCTCCGGGCTGACGCACACCATCTCGGTCATCACCAGGCCGGCGCCGCCGAGGGCGCGGGCGCCGAGGTGGACCAGGTGGAAGTCGCCGGGGACGCCGTCCGTGGCCGAGTACATGTCCATCGGGGACACGACGACCCGGTTGCGCAGGGTCAGGCCGCGCAGCCGGAACGGCGTGAACATCGGGGGCGTGCCGGGTGGGCAGCCGAAGTCGCGCTCCACGGCTTCGGTGAAGTGGGCGTCGCGCAGGCGCAGGTTGTCGTGGGTGACGCGGCGGCTGCGGGTGAGGAGGTTGAAGGCGAACTGGCGGGGCTGCTGGTCGAGGTAGAGGCCCAGGTTCTCGAACCACTCCAGGCTGGCGCGGGCGGCACGCTGCGTGGAGGCGACGACGGGCTTGCGCTCCTCCTCGTACGCGCTCAACGCGCTTGCGATGTCCGGCTGTTCCTCCAGGCAGGCGGCGAGCGCGAGGGCGTCCTCGACGGCGAGCTTGGTGCCGGAGCCGATGGAGAAGTGGGCGGTGTGGGCGGCGTCGCCGAGCAGGACGATGTTGTCGTGCGACCAGCGCTCGTTGACGACGGTGCGGAAGGTGGTCCAGGCCGACTTGTTGGACTTCAGGGGCCGTCCGCGGAGCGCTTCCGCGAAGATCTTGGCGCAGCGCTCGACGGACTCCTGCTCGTCGAGTTCCGCGAACCCGGCCGCCTGCCAGACCTCTTCCCGCATCTCGACGATGACGGTGGAGGCGTCGGCCGCGTACGGGTAGCCGTGCAGTTGCATCACGCCGTGCTCGGTCTCGGCGATCTCGAAACGGAAGGCGTCGAAGGCGAAGTCCGCGGCCAGCCAGATGTAGCGGCAGTGGTGGGTGGCCACATGGGGGCGGAACACATGGGTGTAGGCCTCGCGGGTGGTGCTGTGCACACCGTCTGCGGCGATGACCAGGTCGTAGGTTTCCGCGAGCCAGGCCGGGTACGGGGCCTCGGAGCGGAAGCGGAGCTCTACGCCGAGGTCGCGGCAGCGCTGGTGAAGGATTTCCAGGAGGCGTTTTCTGCCCAGGGCCGCGAAGCCGTGTCCTCCGGAGGTGTGGCGGGTGTTGCGGTGGACGATGTCGATGTCGTCCCAGCGCGTGAAGTGCTTCTGCAGGGCCGCGTAGACCACGGGGTCGGCGTGTTCGATGCCGCCGAGGGTCTCGTCGGAGAGGACGACACCGAAGCCGAAGGTGTCGTCGGGGGCGTTGCGTTCCCAGACGGTGACTTCGCGGGATGGGTCGAGGCGTTTGAGCAGGGCTGCGGCGTAGAGGCCGCCGGGGCCGCCGCCGATGATTGCGACTCGTAGGGGGTGGCTTGTCGCCGTCGGCGGGTGCGGGTCCGATGTGGCTGGTCGCGCAGTTCCCCGCGCCCCTGAAGTGGGTGCAGTCCCGTCGGTCGAGAGCATCCCTACCTCCCCCGCCACTTCGGCGGGCGCTTCTCCGTGAAGGCCGCGTGGAACTCCGCGTAGTCCTCGCCGTTCATCAGCAGGGCCTGCGTCGAGGCGTCCATCTCCACCGCTGCCGCCAGCGGCATGTCCAGCTCGGCCGTGAGCAGGGCCTTGGTCTGGGCGTACGCCAGTGCCGGGCCGTCGGCCAGGCGGCGAGCGAGGGCCTGGGCGGCCTCGTCGACCCGCCCCTCGTCGGTGAGCTCGCTGATCAGGCCGATCCGCTCGGCCTCCGGTGCCCGTACCGGTTCGCCCAGCATGAGCAGACGGGTCGCGTGACCGAGGCCGACGACCCTCGGCAGCAGATAGGCCGCACCCATGTCGCCGCCCGACAGGCCCACCCGGGTGAAGAGGAAGGCGAACCGGGCGGTGGGGTCGGCGACCCGGAAGTCGGCGGCGAGTGCCAGCACCGCTCCGGCCCCGGCGGCCACCCCGTGCACCGCCGCGATCACCGGGAACGGGCACTCCCGTACGGCCCGCACGACCTGCCCGGTCATCCGGTTGAAGTCGAGGAGCTGAGCGGTGTCCATGGACAGGGTCGCACCGATGATCTCGTCGACGTCGCCGCCGGAGCAGAACCCGCGCCCCTCGCCGGCCAGCACCAGGGCCCGTACCGCCCGCTCCCGGGACAGCTCGGCGAGCAGATCGCGCAGGTCGGCGTAGGCGCCGAAGGTGAGCGCGTTGAGTTTCTCGGGGCGGGCGAGGGTGACGGTGGCGACCCCGTCGGCGTGCTCGACCCGCAGATGCTTCCAGTCGGAGGTGCGGGCGGCGGAGCCGGTGAAGGGACTCATGACGTGCGGCCTCCTCGGGCGGACGGCGGGCACTGCCTCACGGAGCTCTACCCCTTGAGCTCTGCCCTTCGAAGCTATCACTCAACTTTGACTGTCGTCACGGTCACGCAATAGCCCGTTCGGGTGCGACCGTCGCCGGACCCGTCGGATGCGGCCATGGCCGGCCCTGGATGTGACCTGACCCCGTCACATCCGTCACGGCTCGGCGACACCCCCGTAACGGCGGGATCAGCCGTGCGAGGCCGGCCGTTCACCCGGGTAAGCCGCCCAGCAGTCGGGGCCGAAGGTTCCGAACGGTGCCCTTCGGATGCCTCTGCCGGGTGGCGCCGTACCATTCATAAGGTTGAAAGCAGGACAGCCTGCTCATGAACGGACCCACCTTGCAAGATCGCCCCGCAGCCTCCGCCTCCTGGCGCATCGCACTGCCGCACACCGTCGCGGCCGTGCCCGTCGCACGCGCACTGGTCCGTACGGCGCTGGCCGAGCTGGAGCATTCCGCCGACAGCGACACCGCGGAGCTGCTCACGGCGGAGCTGGTCGCGAACGCCGTGGAGCACACCGCGGGGAACGGCCCGATAGAGCTGGTGGTGGAGCTGCTGCCGTCCGGCTGCCAGGTCGAGGTGCACGACCCGGACCCGGCACCGCCCGGCAACCTGACCCGGCCCGCCGCCGGCGAGCCCGACCCCTGGCAGGAGCACGGCCGCGGCCTGCTGCTGATCCGCGCCCTGAGCTCGTCCTGCGGCCACCGCCCCACCGATTCCGGCAAGGCGGTGTGGTTCAGACTGCCGGTCGTCCCCGCTCAACGCCGCCCGACGTAACCCGCACCCCTACGGGGCGACTCCCCACTCAACCCAGCGTCGCCACCAGAACCGCCTTGATCGTGTGCATCCGGTTCTCCGCCTCGTCGAAGACCACCGAGTGCGCCGACTCGAAGACCTCGTCGGTCACCTCGAGAGAGTCCAGGCCATGGCTCTCGAAGATCTCCCGGCCGACCTGCGTACCGAGGTCGTGGAAGGCCGGCAGGCAGTGCAGGAACTTGACGTCCGGGTTCCCGGTGGCGCGCAGCACGTCCATGGTCACGGCGTACGGAGCGAGCGCCGTGATCCGCTCGTCCCAGACCTCCTTGGGCTCACCCATGGAGACCCAGACGTCGGTGGCGACGAAGTCGGCGCCGCGGACGCCCTCGGTGACGTCCTCGGTGAGCGTGATGGCGGCGCCGCTGTCCTCCGCCAGCTTGCGGGCGCGGGCCACGACCTCGTCACCGGGCCAGTACTCCTTGGGCGCCACGATCCGTACGTCCATGCCGAGCAGGGCGCCGGTGATCAGGTAGGAGTTGCCCATGTTGAAGCGGGCGTCGCCCAGGTAGGCGAAGGTGATCTCCTTGAGCGGCTTGCTGCTGTGCTCCGTCATCGTCAGCACGTCGGCCAGCATCTGGGTGGGGTGCCAGTCGTCGGTCAGGCCGTTGTAGACGGGCACGCCGGCGTACGCGGCCAGCTCCTCCACCTTCGCCTGACTGTCCCCGCGGTACTCGATCCCGTCGTACATCCGCCCGAGCACGCGCGCGGTGTCCTTCACGGACTCCTTGTGGCCGATCTGTGAGCCGGACGGGTCGAGGTACGTCGTCGAGGCACCCTGGTCGGCGGCCGCGACCTCGAACGCGCAGCGCGTGCGCGTCGAGGTCTTCGCGAAGATCAGCGCGATGTTCCTGCCCCGCAGGTACTGCGTCTCGGTCCCGGCCTTCTTGGCGGCCTTCAGCTCGGCGGCCAGCTCGATCAGCCCGCGGAACTCCTGCTCGGTGAAGTCGAGCTCCTTGAGGAAGTGGCGGCCGGCGAGGGCGGTCGGGACAGTCGCCATGGGGGCGCTCCAGAGATACGAGTACAGGGACCCTGGAAGTCTATACGACCATCAGCATTTCTATACGGTGAGCATTTCCATACGGTCGCCTTACACGGCCTCCCGCTCGACCGGACAGCTCATACAGCGCGGTCCGCCCCTCCCCCGCCCCAGCTCGCTGCCCGGGATCTCGATCACCTCGATGCCCTGCTTGCGCAGATGCGTGTTGGTGGTGGAGTTCCGCTCGTAGGCGACGACGACGCCCGGCTCGACGGCCAGCACATTGCAGCCGTCGTCCCACTGCTCGCGCTCAGCCGCGTGGACGTCCTGGGTCGCGGTCAGGACACGGATCTCGCTGAGGCCCAGGGCGGCGGCGATCGCGCGGTGCATGTGCTCCGGCGGATGGTCGGTGACCTTCAGCTCCTTGTCGCCGGCGCCCGGTTCGATGGTGTACGAGCGGAGCATGCCGAGCCCGGCGTACTGGGTGAAGACGTCGCCGTCGACCATCGTCATCACGGTGTCGAGGTGCATGAGGGCGCGCCGCTTGGGCATGTCGAGGGCCACGATCGTCTCGGCCGACCCGGCGGCGAACAGCTTGTGCGCGAGCATCTCGACGGCCTGGGGCGTGGTCCGCTCGCTCATGCCGATGAGGACCGCGCCGCTGCCGATCACCAGGACGTCTCCGCCCTCGATGGTGGAGGGGTAGTCGGCCTGCCCCTCGGACCAGACGTGGAACGTTTCGTCACGGAACAGCGGGTGGTGCCGGTAGATCGCCTCGAAGTGCACGGTCTCGCGCTGCCGGGCGGGCCAGCGCATGGCGTTGACGGAGACGCCGTCGTAGATCCAGGCGGAGGTGTCGCGGGTGAAGAGGTGATTGGGCAGGGGCGCGAGGAGGAATTCGTCGAGGTCCATGACGTGGAAGCGCACGGAGGTCGGCTCAAGGTGCGCCTCCAGGAACTCCCGCTTGGTCATGCCGCCGACGAGGGCCTCGGCGAGCTCGGACGAGGGCAGGCTTTCGAAGGCCGCGCGGAGGTGGCCCGTGGCCAGCACCCCGTACTCCTTCTCGTCGAAGACCCGGTCCAGGACGAGCTTCCTGGCCGCCGGGATCTCCAGGGCCTCGGTGAGCAGGTCGCCGAAGAGGTGGACGGTGACCCCGCGGTCGCGCAGGACGTCGGCGAACCCGTCGTGCTCGGCGCGCGCCCGGCGCACCCACAGCACGTCGTCGAAGAGCAGCGCGTCCTTGTTGCTGGGGGTGAGCCTTTTGAGCTCGAGATCCGGCCGGTGCAGGATGACGCGGCGCAGCCGCCCGGCTTCGGAGTCGACATGGAATCCCATGTCTCCATCCTGACCATCGCCGCCCGAGTTCACCCCCTGCTCGACCGTTTCCGTTCTCGTCCCCTTGACGACAAGTGACTCTGGCGATTATCGTCTACCCGACGAAAAGTGAGGGGATCTCATGGCCGACATCACCCGGCGCCTGGGGTGGCGCCACTTGCGGGGCGCTCCGACGGCACACATCCGCCACCACCGCTCCGGCCGGCTGGTGCACGACGGCCCGGGACTGAGCTTCTGGTTCCGTTCCCTGACCGCCACGCTCTCCGAAGTCCCGGTGGACGACCGAGAGTTGGCGATGACCTTCCATGCCCGTACGTCCGACTTCCAGGACGTGGCCGTACAGGCGACGGTCACCTACCGGATCAGCGACCCAGCCGTGGCGGCCGCGCGCCTGGACTTCTCCGTCGACCCGGACACCGGCGCCTGGCGGGGCACCCCGCTGGAGCAGCTCGGGACGCTCCTGACGGAGACGGCCCAGCAGCACGCGCTGGACGTGCTGGCCCGTACGCCGTTGTCGGCGGCGCTGGTCGACGGCGTGACCGCGGTGCGGGAGCGGATCGCGGCGGGCCTGGCCGGGGAGCACCGCCTCCCGGCGACCGGCATCGAGGTCGTCGCCGTACGCGTCATGGCGCTGCGCCCCGAACCCGAGGTGGAGCGAGCGCTGCGCACGCCGGCCCGCGAGCAGATCCAGCAGGAGGCGGACCGGGCGACCTACGAGCGGCGGGCGGTGGCCGTCGAGCGGGAGCGCGCGATCGCCGAGAACGAACTGGCCAGCCAGATCGAACTCGCCCGCCGGGAGGAGCAGTTGGTGGACCAGCGCGGCACGAACGCGCGGCGGGAGGCCGAGGAGCACGCCGCCGCGGACGCCGTCAGGGCCGAGGCCGAGGCGGCACGGACGGTGCGGCTCGCGGAGGCGGAGGCAACGCGGTCCGTACGGCTGGCCCGGGCGGAGGCCGAGGGCGCCCGCGAGGTCGGTGCGGCGCGGGCGCAGGCGCAGGCGGCCTGGCTGCGGGTGCACGCGGAGGTGGACGTGGCGACGCTGCACGCGCTCACCGGGACACGGCTGGCGGAGAACCTGCCGCGGATCGACAGCGTGACGGTGTCGCCGGACGTGCTGACGGGCCTGCTCGCCAGGCTCGGGACGCAGGGGCAGGCGTGAGTCTCGCGCCCCGGGTCGTCCTCGTCCATCGCACCACGGAGTACGAGGAGTTGGTGGCCCGGCACGGCACGCACGGCCAGGCCGCCTTCTTCCTCGCCTCCCGGGGCCGCGACGTCGAGGAGGTGGCCGAACCCCACCGCCGGACGCGACAGGCGCTGACGGAGGTCACCTCAGCAATCCCCCTGACCTGGCGTCAGACCCGGGTCGAGCGCGCCGACTTGGACCGTTTCCTGTTCGCGCCCGAGGACGTCGTGGTCGTGGTCGGGCAGGACGGCCTGGTGGCGAACGTCGCCAAGTACCTCGCCGGGCAGCCGGTGCTGGGCATCGACACCGACCCCGGCCGCAACCCGGGCGTCCTGGTGCGCCACCGCCCCGAGGACGCCGGCCCGTTGCTCGCCGCCACGCAATCCGGAAGGGGCCGCTTCGACGAACTCACCATGGTCGAGGCCGTCGCCGACGACACACAGCGCCTCGTGGCGCTGAACGAGATCTACCTGGGCGCCGCCGGACACCGGACGGCCCGATACCGCCTGGGCCTGGAGGACGACGGGGGTGTCGTCGAGGCCCAGGCCTCGTCCGGGGTGCTGATCGGCACCGGGACGGGGGCGACCGGATGGATCCGGTCGGTGTGGCAGGAAAGGGGCGGGCAGCTGCGGCTGCCCGCCCCCACGGAGGAACGCCTGCTGTGGTTCGTACGGGAGGCCTGGCCCTCCCCGGCCACCGGTACGTCACTGGTGGCCGGGGAGCTCGCCGCCGCGACCCGTCTCCACCTCACCGTCGAGTCCGAGCGGCTCGTCGCCTTCGGGGACGGGATGGAGACGGACGCGATCGAGCTGACCTGGGGTCAGACCCTCCGCGTGGGTGTGTGCCGGGAGCGGCTGCGACTCGTCGACTGACGGTGAACAGCCGCTGACCGTCACAGCCGGGGGTCCACCGGCTCCGACTCCAGCGCCAGCACCCCGAACACCGCCTCGTGCACCCGCCACAGCGGCTCGCCCTCCGCCAGCCGGTCCAGGGCCTCCAGCCCCAGTGCGTACTCGCGGATGGCGAGGGACCGCTTGTGGTTGAGGAACCGCTGCCGCAGCCGGGCCAGGTTGTCCGGGCGCGTGTACTCGGGACCGTAGATGATCCGCAGGTACTCGCGGCCCCGGCACTTGATGCCGGGCTGCACCAGCCGCCCCTGCTCGCTGCGTACGACCGCACCCAGCGGCTTGACGACCATGCCCTCGCCGCCGCGGCCGGTCATCTCCAGCCACCAGTCGACGCCGGCCCGCACCGACTCCGGGTCCCCGGTGTCGACGTACAAGCGTCGGGTCGTCTGGAGCAGACCCGTGCTGTCGTGCTCCACCAGCCGGTCGAGGAGCGCGAGCTGCTCGTCGTGCGCGAGCGCGGCGAGGCTGCGGCCCTGGACCGCCAGGATCTGGAACGGGGCCAGGCGTACGCCGTCCAGGCCGTCCGTCGTCCAGCAGTAGCGGCGGTACGCCTCCGTGAACGCGGCGGCGTCCGAGGCCCGTTCGCGCTGGCGCGCCAGCAGCCCGGACACGTCGACACCGCGCGCCGCAGCGCCCTCCAGGGCGGCCAGTGCGCCCGGGAACACCGCCCCGGAGGCGGCGCCGACCGCCGCGTACTGCGAGCGCAGCAGGCCCTGTGCCTTCAGCGACCACGGCATCAGCTCGGCGTCGAGCAGCAGCCAGTCGGTCTCGAGGTCGGCCCAGAGGCCGGCCTCGCCGATCGCCGTCCGCAGCCGGTCGAGGATCGTCTCCGTCACCGACTCGTCGTCGAAGAAGGGGCGACCGGTACGGGTGTACAGCGACCCGGTGGGGCCGTCGACCCCGAACCTCTTGCGCGCGACCTCCGCGTCCCGGCACACCAGGGCCACCGCCCGCGAGCCCATGTGCTTCTCCTCGCACACGACCCGCTCGACGCCGTCCTCCTTGTACTGCGCGAAGGCCTCGGCCGGGTGCTCCAGGTAGCCCTCGATGTGCGACGTCGCCGTCGGTGCCATCGTCGGCGGGAGGTAGGGCAGCAGGCGCGGGTCGACCGCGAAGCGGCTCATGACCTCCAGGGCAGCCGCCGCGTTCTCCTCACGGACGGACACCCGGCCGGCGTGCCGCGTCTCCACGACCCTGCGCCCGTGCACGTCCGCCAGGTCGAGCGGCCGCCCGTCGTGCCCGCCCGGTGCCTCCGTCCGCAGCGGCTTCGTCGGCTCGTACCAGACCTGCTCGGCCGGTACGTCGACCAGTTCCCGCTCCGGCCAGCGCAGCGCGGTCAGCTTGCCGCCGAAGACGGCACCGGTGTCCAGGCAGATGGTGTTGTTCAGCCATGTGGCCTCCGGGACCGGAGTGTGGCCGTACACCACAGCCGCCCGGCCTCGGTAGTCCTCGGCCCACGGGTAGCGCACCGGCAGCCCGAACTCGTCGGTCTCCCCGGTGGTGTCGCCGTACAGCGCGTGCGAACGCACCCGTCCCGACGTACGGCCGTGGTACTTCTCCGGCAGACCGGCGTGGCAGACGACCAGCCGGCCGCCGTCGAGAACGTAGTGGCTGACGAGCCCGTCGATGAACTCCCGTACCTCGGCCCGGAACTCCTCGCTCTCGCCCTCCATCTGCTCGATGGTCTCGGCGAGCCCGTGCGTGTGCTGGACCTTGCGGCCCTTGAGGTAACGCCCGTACTTGTTCTCGTGGTTGCCCGGCACGCACAGGGCGTTGCCCGACTTCACCATCGACATCACGCGGCGCAG
This sequence comes from Streptomyces sp. T12, assembly GCF_028736035.1. Lineage (NCBI taxonomy): Bacteria > Bacillati > Actinomycetota > Actinomycetes > Kitasatosporales > Streptomycetaceae > Streptomyces > Streptomyces sp. T12. The sequence continues at coordinate 8,214,027 of NZ_CP117866.1, read as the reverse complement.
CACGCCCGGGCTGTTCGGGCCGCGGTCGACGAGGTCGCCGACGAAGACGGCGGTACGGCCGTCCGGGTGCGCGCCGTCGACGTAGCCCAGCTTGCCCAGCAGCGACTCCAGCTCAAAGGCGCAGCCGTGGATGTCGCCGATGATGTCGAAGGGGCCGGTGAGGTGGGTGAGGTCGTTGAAGCGCTTCTCGGTGACGACGGTGGCGTGCTCGACGTCCGCCACGCCCCGCAGGACGTGCACCTTGCGAAAGCCCTCGCGCTCCAGGTGCCGCAGGGATCGGCGGAGTTCGCGGGTGTGCCGCTGGATGACGCGGCGCGGCATGTCGGCCCGGTCGGTGCGGGCCGCGTTGCGCTCGGCACACACCTCCTCCGGCACGTCGAGCACGATGGCTATCGGCAGCACGTCGTACTGCCTGGCCAGCTCGATCAGCTGCCGCCGGGCGTCCTGCTGCACGCTGGTGGCGTCGACGACGGTACGGCGGCCCGCGGCCAGGCGCTTGCCCGCGATGTAGTGCAGGACGTCGAAGGCGTCCCGGGTCGCGCTCTGGTCGTTCTCGTCGTCGGAGACCAGGCCGCGGCAGAAGTCGGAGGAGATGACCTCGGTGGGCTTGAAGTTCCGGTGGGCGAAGGTGGACTTGCCGGAGCCGGAGGCGCCGATGAGCACGACGAGGGAGAGGTCGGTGACGGGCAGGACGCGTCCCTGCGGTGTCGGGTTCTCGGTCATGCGGCCTTCGCCTCCTTCTCGTCGTTGCTGGTGCTGTTCATGCCGGCTGCGCCCATCTCGAAGACGGCCATCTGGGTGGGCGGCCCCACCTCCGGGTCGTCCGGCCCCACGGGCACGAACTCCACGCCGTACCCGTGCCGTTCGGCCACCGCCCGCGCCCAGGCCCGGAACTCCTCGCGCGTCCACTCGAACCGGTGGTCGCCGTGCCGGACATGGCCGGCCGGGAGGCTCTCCCAGCGGACGTTGTACTCGACGTTCGGGGTGGTCACGAGGACGGTCCGCGGGCGGGCCGCGCCGAACACCGCGTACTCCAGGGCGGGCAGCCGTGGCAGGTCGAGGTGCTCGATGACCTCGCTGAGCACGGCGGCGTCGTAGCCCTTGAGCCGGTTGTCGGTGTAGGCGAGGGAGCTCTGGAAGAGCTTCACGCGCGAGGCCTGCCGCTCTCCCATCCGGTCCAGCTTCAGCCGCCGCCCGGCGATGGTCAGCGCCCGCATCGACACGTCCACGCCCACGATCTCGGTGTACGCCGGCTCCTTGAGCAGCGCCTGCACCAACTGGCCCTGTCCGCAGCCGAGGTCGAGCACGCGGGAGGCGCCGACCGCCTTGAGCGCGGCCAGGATCGCGTCCCGGCGCTGCACGGCGAGCGGGGTCGGCTTCTCCTCGGCCTCGCTCTCCGCCTCGACCGCGTTGTCGATGTCCTCGACCTCGCTGTCGTCGGCCTCCGCGAGCCGCACGAGTTCCAGCCGCTCCATCGCCTCCCGGGTCAGCGACCAGCGGCGCGACAGGTACCGGCTGGTGATCACCTTCTGCTCCGGGTGGTCCGGCAGCCAGCCCTCACCGGCCCGCAGCAGCTTGTCGACCTCGTCGGGGGCGACCCAGTAGTGCTTGGCGTCGTCGAGGACGGGGAGCAGGACGTAGAGGTGGCGCAGGGCCTCGGCGAGGGTCAGCGCCTCCGATTCCAGGACGAGACGGACGTAGCGCGAGTCGCCCCACTCGGGGAACCGCACGTCCAGCGGCACCGGCTCGACGGTCACCGCCCAGCCGAGCGGCTCGAACAGCTGTCGTACGAGCTGCGGGCCGCCCCGGGCCGGTAGCGCGGGCACCTCGATGCGCAGGGGCAGGGGCTGCGCGGCGCGCTCGGGCCGGGCGTTGCACACGCCCCGCATCGCGCTGGAGAAGACGGCGCTCAGCGCCACGGCCAGCAGCGAGGAGGCCGCGTACGGGCGGTCGTTGACGTACTGCGCGAGCGCCGCGTCGGGCGCGCCGCCCCGGCCCTTGCCCTTGCCGCGCCGGACCAGTGCCACCGCGTCGACCTCCAGGAGCAGCGCCGCCGTGCAGCGCTCGGCGTCCGCCTCCGGGTAGAGGACGTGGGCCTTGCCGTAGGAGGTGGAGAACGCCTGCGATTTCTCGGGGTGCTTGTGCAGCAGGTAGCCGAGATCGGTGGCCGGGCGTTCCGGCGTGCCGGTGGTACTGATCGTCAGGAACACGGTGGTTGCCTCGAATGTGGTCTGAACTGCGGACACCACAACGTACAGCCCGCCACCCGGCCGCACGCAGGCATTTTTCGCTGCACTCCGGCTGCGGCAATCACCTGGGCAGACACCGAAAGGACGGGCGGAGCAGAAAAAGTACGGAGGCCTTTAGGGAGATCCGGCGGATCACCGGCACCCGCGGACCGAAAACCCTGAAGGGCTGGGCACTGGCCGAGGACCCCCGGCAGGCCGGGCACAGGACCCGACCGCCGCCGATATCAACGGTCGTTGAAGGCCGGAGGAAATCACCGGCCGTTGAGGACCGTAAAGATCACCGGTCGCCGAAGACCGGAGAACGGAGAACTGAGAGATATATGTCCGAGAAAATGACCGCCGAGATCGAGTCCGTCTGACCGACGTGAGCCGGTAAGTCCCCGCCAATTCCCCGGCACACCACCGCACCCGCGAAAAGGAGTCCTCCACGACGGGGCCACGACCGACGCGAAGAGCGCGGCTCGCCCGGAACCGGGCAGTGCGGCCCCGTCAAGGACCTCCGCAGGGCGCGGACGGCGGATCTGTACAGCGTGGCCTACTACAGCTGCGACTGGACCTGGGAGGAGATGAGTTCGAGGTGGTCCAGGTCGGCCAGGTCGAGGACCTGCAGGTAGATCCGCCGCGACCCGATCTCCTGGTACCGGCCGATCTTCTCGACGACCTCGTCCGGGGAGCCGGCGAGTCCGTTGAGCTTCAGCTCGTCCACCTCACGTCCGATCGCGGCGGCACGACGGGCGACCTCCTGGTCGTCCTTGCCGACGCACACGACGAGGGCGTTGGAGTAGACGAGCTCGTCCCCCTTGCGACCGGCCTCCGCGGCGGCGGCCCGCACGCGCCCGAACTGCCGCTCGCTGTCCTCGACCGAGGCGAACGGCATGTTGAACTCGTCGGCGTACCTGGCGGCCAGCCGCGGAGTACGGGTGGCGCCGTGCCCGCCGATCAGCACCGGGATCCTGCCCTGGGCGGGCTTGGGCAGGGCAGGCGAGTCGCTGAGGTCGTAGTACTTCCCGTGGAAGTCGAAGGTCTCACCGGCCTCGGTCGCCCACAGCCCCGTGACGATGGCGAGCTGCTCCTCCAGCCGCCCGAACTTCTCCTTCGGGAACGGGATGCCGTACGCCTGGTGCTCCTCCTCGAACCACCCGGCCCCCAGGCCGAGTTCGACCCGGCCGCCGGACATCTGGTCGACCTGGGCGACCTGGATGGCGAGCACGCCGGGCAGCCGGAAGGTACCGGCGGTCATCAGGGTCCCGAGGCGAATCCGCTTGGTCTCCCGCGCGAGGCCGGCGAGCGTGATCCAGGCGTCGGTGGGGCCGGGAAGGCCGTCCCCGGAACCCATCTTCAGATAGTGATCCGACCGGAAGAACGCGTCGAAGCCGAGGTCCTCGGTGGCCTTCGCCACGGTGAGGAGGGTGTCGTACGTGGCGCCCTGCTGGGGCTCGGTGAAGATGCGAAGATCCATACCTCCATCCTGCACGCCGCGGCACCTGTCGACCGAACCGGTCCCCCTGCCCTCCGCATCCACGGTCGGGTGAATTCCGTCCACGCCGTTGCCGCCCCTCGCCCGGGCCAGTGACCGGCCCCGACGGTGATCGTTGGCTCGATCGGAGCCGGACCGCCCGGCCCCCGCTCCGGCCGTCGACCGCCGGAGCGTCACCGTGTCGGCCCACTTCCATCGGGGGCCGGAGGCCGAGGAGGCCGTCATGTCCGAGAACTTCCCACCACAGCAGGGCGGCGGCACCGGCCAGCCGAAAGGGCTGCTACAGCAGATGGAGGAGCTGATGGCGGCCCTGAACGCGGACCTGTCGGCCCTCGACGCGGACCTGCAGTCGACCGGGGGGCCCGGACGCGGCCAGCTGCAGGACGGGGAGACCGGCTGACGGCCCGTCTGCTTACTGCTGGGCGGGGGTGGCGGCGCCGGCTGGGCCGAGTCACAGGTGCCGTTCGCTTTGCGGGTCGCCCGGCGTCACAGCTGGGCGGAGGGGGTCGCGCGGCCCGGCGCTGACGGGGTGCCGCCCGCGCCCACCCGTGCCGCCCCAACGGCACGACTGCCCGCGGCTGGGGTGGACGTACCCGCAGCCGCGTACGGCGAGCAGGGGACGTGCCGGGGGTGTCCGCCCGCAGCGGCCGGCGTCAACACACAGCACCTCCTGCGCAACCGAGCCGCCGGACCGAGGACGGACACCCCCCGGCACGTCCCCGCCCCACAACACACCCGCACGCGCTACGCGAACCCCACCCCACCCGCACAGGCCGCCGCAGGCACCCCGGCCCCGCCGGCGGACGCTACCCCGCCTCCCTCTCCGGCAACACCTGATCCCGATCCGCCAGTCTTCGCAGCATCTCCAGCACCCGGTCCCGAGACTCGTCCGCCGCGTCGATCGCCTCCATGCACTGCCAGTACGTCGCCTCGTCATCCGCGGAACTGGCCATGCCGACGAGAGCGATCCCGACCTCCCCCAAGAGGCTGCCCAGATGCATCAACGCCTGCCGCGCATCGCCCAGCTCCGTGAGCTGGGCCGCGCGTAAGGCCCCGTCCGCCAGTTCCGGTGCCTGAAGGACCCCGCAGCCACGCCCAGCCAGCTCCGTCAGCCCCAGCGCCTCGCCCCGTAGTTCAGGTGGCCCGAACACCGCGAGCCGACTCCCTATCGCCTGAGCCAGGGCCTGTGCCTGCCACACCTCGGTCATGATCTCCGGTGCACCCCTGCTCCCCGCCAGCGCCCGCCTGCTCGTCACGATCAGCCGCACCGCGTCCATCCGCAGTCCCCGTCTGTCCCGACGCGCTGCCCACGCGTCCGCCCGAACTCCCTTGTCCACTACCCAGAGTGAAGGCCCTTGAGACGAAAAGCCAGAGGAAGACGGAAATCTGCGGACAACTTTTCAGCTACGACCTGCTGAATGAACACAGAGAGTAAAACCGGACTGCGCGCCTCCCCCACGCCGCCTCTCCCTCACACCCCCTACGCGGCCCCTCCCCTACGGCGCCGGAAACCTCCGCTCGTTCCGGTCGATCTTCGCGTCCAACGCCGCCAACGGATCGATCCCGAGCACCTCGCACAGCTGCAACAGATACGCCAGCACATCCGCGACCTCATCGGTCACCCGCGCCGAGGTGTCCGGGTCGTCCATGACCCGCGCCGACTCCTCCGGCGTCAACCACTGGAAGATCTCCACCAGTTCGGACGCCTCGACGCTGAGCGCGGCGACGAGGTTCTTCGGCGTGTGATACGGCTGCCAGTTGCGCACGGCGGCGAACTCGGCCAGCCTGCGCTGCAGCTTGGCCACATCAAGAGGTTCGTTCACGGCGTCAGGTGTACCACCGTGACGCCATCGACCTCCGTCCCCGCCACCCCCGCCACCCCGGCCGCCCCCGAAGCCCCCAAGACCCCTGCCACGTCACTCACCGCCCCGACCACCCGAATATGCCCCCGCTCACACATCCGCGCCGCCAGCCGCACCAACTCCCCGCGCTGCCCCGGATCCAGCCCCCGGTCGAGCCCATCCGCGAGCACGGTCAGCGTCTGCATCGCCGCGGGCACCTCACCGACCGAGTCGACCTCCAGCACCCCGGGCCCGGTCAACAGCACCAACGACAGCGCGAGATACCGCAGCTCACCATCGCCCAGCCGCCCGAGCTCCGTCCGCACCCCGTCCCCCCGGTCGAGCACCCCCCGCACCGTCCCGTCCCCCAGCACCTCGGCGACCACGTCCGCCACCGCCCCGGCACACCCCGCCCCCACCGCGGCCACGAACTGCGCATGCCGCCGCCCGCATTCGGCGCGGGTCCGCCACAGCACATCGGCGAGGTTGTCGCAGCCCCCGAGCAGCCGCCCGGAACCGACCGGCGCGGGAGCCCGCATCCGATCGGGCCGGGGATCGCAGGCGAAGACCGACCGCAACGCCACCACCATCTGCTCCGCGGCGGCGAGCACCCGCCGCTGCCCGTCCGTCTTGCCGGCCACCCGCAGCGGCAGCAGAGCGGTACCGAGCCGATCGTCGGGCAGCGGCGCCCGTGTCACCGGCGACTGACCGGCCGTATGCCAGGCGGCCTGAACGTAGGGCCTGCTCGGGTCGCGCAGGGCCGTCTCCAGCAGGACCACACCGCCCGCGCTCAACCGCTCTCCCACGATGCGCAGTTCCGGCTCGGCCTGCACGGCGACATCGAGCCGGACCGGCCCCTCGGGACCGTCGGCCGTGCAGCCGATACGGAAGCCACGCCGCCGTTGGGCATCGGGCCGGGCCCGCTCGGGCACGCAGGCCACCGGATCGGCGAACACCTCACCGACCCCGGCACCCCCACCGAGCCGTGCCAGCGCCTCGTACGCCCGCAGCGCGGTCGTCTTCCCGCACCCGCTCGGCCCGGCGAAGAGCGTGAACGCCCCGAGCGCAAGCGCGGCCCGCCGATGCCCGGCGAACGCGGACAGCCGCAGCTCGGTGACGCGAGGCCGGGCGGCATGCGCCTCGCCCACGGACTGCACGGAAGGCGAGAGGGAAGCGACACCTGTCACGGACGACTCAGACGACACGGCCATGTCCGGACCGTAGGACCCCTGCCGTCAGGCGAACCGTTCCACCCCGGCACCCTTCCTACGATCGAGGGACCGCCCGCCCCGCCCGCCCCGCCCCCTCACCTGCCGGGACCGCAGCCCCCCTCACGCGCCAGGAACTCCCGCGCCCTCCATCAACCCGCTCACCTCGGTCCCCGGCGGCGTCAGCAGGAACACATTCCGGTCCACCCGGTGCATCCCGCTCGCCAGCCCGAAGACGACGCCCGTGCTGAAGTCGAGGACCCGTTTGGCGACCTCGGTCTCCGCCCCTGTCAGATCCAGCAGCACCGGAATCCCCGCCATCAGTGTCTCGGCGACGTCGCGGGCGTCCGCGAACACGTTGACCCGTAGGACGACGAACCGGCGACGCGGCTCCGTCACCGCCTCCGGGGGCACTCGGTGGTCCACCGCGGACGGCCAGGCGTCACGGCCGCGCAACGGCACGACCTGGGCGAGCCCCTCCCACTGTTCATCGGTGACGTCGTGGCTGTTCACCGGCTCCCCCCGCCTTGACTCGCCTTCAATGCCTGCACCAGCCAATTCTTACGCCAAGTCACCCGTTCGGCCCAACAGCGACACGATGCGCGACCGCATCGCGCCGTCCCGCAGCCCTCACATCGCCCTCACATCGGGCCCTCGGCGGCTGTGTGGCCGACGTAACTCCTCATGATCAAGGGATGTGACATCGACGTAACGGGCAATTCGTACGCTTCATGCATCACCCCGACCGCCGGAGAAGGGCAGCGTGTGACCGAGACCACCTCCACGACCCAGGTCCGGACGGTCTGCACGTACTGCGGGGTCGGCTGCGGAATCCTGCTGGACGTCGGGATGGGGCCGGACGGGCGGCGTACGGTGCTGAAGGCCTCCGGCGACAAGGCGCACCCGGCGAACGCCGGCCGGCTGTGCACCAAGGGCGCGACCACGGCCGAGATGCTCGCCGCACCCGGTCGGCTGACGAACGCGCTGGTCAGGGACGACCGAGGCGAGGAGCCGGTGCCCTCCCCGGCCGCCGATGCCGTGGCCGAGACCGCCCGCCGGCTCCGCTCGATCATCGACGAGCACGGGCCGGACGCGGTCGCCTTCTATGTGTCCGGGCAGATGAGCCTGGAGGCCCAGTACCTCGCGAACAAGCTGGCCAAGGGATTCATCCGCACCAACCAGATCGAGTCGAACTCGCGGCTCTGCATGGCCAGCGCGGGCATGGGATACAAGCTGTCCCTCGGCGCCGACGGGCCGCCCGGGTCGTACGAGGACTTCGAGAAGGCGGACGTCTTCCTGGTCATCGGCTCGAACATGGCCGACTGCCACCCCATCCTCTTCCTGCGGATGATGGAGCGGGTCAAGGCGGGCGCGAAACTCATCGTGGTCGATCCGCGACGCACCGCCACCGCCGCCAAGGCCGATCTGTTCCTCCAGGTCAAGCCGGGCACGGACCTCGCCCTGCTCAACGGCCTGCTGCACCTGCTGATCGAGAACGGTCACACCGACCCCGACTTCATCGCCGCCCACACCGACGGCTGGGAGGCGATGCCCGCCTTCCTCGCCGACTACACGCCGGGCGCCGTCGCCGAGATCACCGGACTCGCCGAGGACGACCTTCGCACCGCCGCCCGGCTGATCGGTGAGGCGGGCGAGTGGATGAGCTGCTGGACGATGGGGCTCAACCAGTCCACGCACGGCACCTGGAACACGAATGCCCTGGTCAACCTGCATCTGGCCACGGGGGCCATCTGCCGTCCGGGCTCCGGGCCCTTCTCCCTGACCGGGCAGCCCAACGCCATGGGCGGGCGTGAGATGGGGTACATGGGGCCGGGGCTGCCGGGGCAGCGGTCCGTCCTCGTCGACGCCGAGCGGACCTTCGTCGAGGAGCTGTGGGAGCTGCCGCCGGGCACGCTGCGCGCCGACGGGGTGGGCAAGGGCACCGTCGAGATGTTCCAGAAGATGGCCGACGGGGAGATCAAGGCCTGCTGGATCATCTGCACCAACCCCGTCGCCTCGGTCGCCAATCGCCGCACCGTCATCGAGGGGCTGGAGGCCGCCGAGTTCGTCGTCACGCAGGACGTCTTCGGCGAGACCGAGACCAACGCGTACGCCGATGTCGTGCTGCCCGGCGCCCTGTGGACCGAGGGCGAGGGCGTCTTCGTCAACAGCGAGCGCAATCTGACACTGACCCGGCCGGTGGCCGACCCGCCCGGAGAGGCGATGGCCGACTGGCGGATCATCGCGGCCGTCGCGTGCGCGATGGGGTACGAGAAGGGGTTCTCCTACGACAGCGCCGAGGACGTCTTCGAGGAGATACGCCGGGCCTGGAACCCGGTGACCGGCTGGGATCTGCGCGGGGTGACGTACGAGCGGCTGCGCACCACGCCGGTGCAGTGGCCGGCCGCCGACGTGGGCGGGCCGGCGCGCAATCCCATCCGGTACGTCGACGCGGACGGCGAGCTGCGGTTCCCGACCGCGAGCGGGCGGGGTGTCTTCCACGCCCGGCCGCACATGCCGGCCGCCGAGATGCCGGACGACGACTACCCCTTCGTGCTGAACACGGGGCGGGTGCAGCACCAGTGGCACACGCTGACCAAGACCGGAAGGGTCGCCAAGCTCAACAAGCTGAACCCGGGGCCGTTCGTGGAGATGCATCCGCAGGACGCGCGTGAGCTGGGGATCGCCGACGGGGACCGGGTGGAGGTCGCCTCGCGGCGGGGGCGGGCGGTGCTGCCGGCGGTGGTGACCGATCGGGTGCGGCCGGGGGACTGTTTCGCTCCGTTCCACTGGAACGACCTGTTCGGGGAGTATCTGAGCATCAACGCGGTGACGAGCGACGCCGTGGATCCGATCTCCTTCCAGCCCGAGTTCAAGGTGTGCGCCGTATCGCTGGCCAAGGTCAACGAGCCGGCGCCGCCTCCGGCTCCGATGCCGGCCTCGATGCAGCCCGCCGAGGTCATCGTCCCGACCGCCGTCACCCCGGGCGCCAACCCGTTCGGGCTCGACCCCGCCCCGCCGCCCGTCCTGACCGCCCAGGAACGCCTCTATCTGACCGGCTTCCTCGCCGGCATCGAGACCGGCGCGCCCGGCATCCCTGTCCTGCCGCCGGACGCGCCCTTCAGCCCCGAGCACGCGATGTGGGTCAACGGCGTCCTCGCCGGCATGTACTCACGGTCGGCCGCCCAGCCCGCCGACGTGCGCCGGCCCGGCCGCGAGGTCGTCGTGCTGTGGGCCTCGCAGACCGGGAACGCCGAGGAATTCGCCGGATCCGTGGCCGAGCGGCTCTCCGCCGACGGGCACCGGGCGACCCTCGTCGGCATGGACGACACCGACCCGGGCACGCTGCCGTCCGGAGCCGACCTGCTGCTGATCACCAGCACGTTCGGCGACGGCGACGCGCCCGACAACGGGTCGGGCTTCTGGGACACGCTGTCCGAGGAGGGGGCTCCCCGGCTGGACGGAGTGCGGTACGCCGTGCTCGCCTTCGGCGACTCCTCGTACGACGACTTCTGCGGGCACGGGCGGCGGCTCGATGCCCGGCTGGACGAGCTGGGCGCGGTGCGCCTGGCACCCCGTACGGATTGCGAACCGGACTACGAGCCGTCCGCCGGTGTGTGGCTCGACCAGGTCCTCACGGCACTGGACGGCACGGACGTACCCGCGGCCGAGAAGCCGAAGGCCACGAAGGCCGGACCCAAGCCCGCCCCCACCACCGCCCGCCTCGTCGGCAACCGGCTGCTCAGCCTGCCCGGCGCGGGCAAGGAGGTGCGGCGCTTCACCTTCGACACGAGCGGGACCCCGCTGACGTACGAGGCGGGCGACGCGCTCGGCGTCCGTCCGGTCAACTCGCCCGCGCTGGTGGAGGAGTGGCTCGCGGTGACGGGCGTCGACGGCTCGACCGCCGTGCAGTTGGACGGCGTCGGTGAGGTCTCCTTCGCCGAGGCCCTGCACCGGCACCTCGACATCACGAAGATCACCTCGGACCTGCTCCGCTTCGTCGCCGAGCGCGTCCGTGACGACCGGGAGTTGCGCCGGCTGCTGCGGCCCGACAACAAGGACGGTCTGGCGCAGTGGAGTTGGGGGCGGCAGGCGGTGGACGTCCTCGCCGAACACCCCGTGCGGGCGGGCGCCGAGGAGTGGGCCGGGGTGCTCAGGAAGCTCCAGCCGCGCCTGTACTCGATATCGTCCAGCCCGCTCGTCGACCCGCACAGCGTCTCGCTGACGGTCTCCGTTGTGCGGTACGAGAACCTGCACGGCCGGCCGCGCGGCGGGGTCTGCTCGCCCTTCCTCGCCGACGCCGAGCCGGACACCGAGGTGCCGGTGTTCGTGCAGCGCTCCCCGCACTTCCGGCCGCCCGCGGACGCCTCCACGCCGATGGTCATGGTCGGCCCGGGTACGGGCGTCGCGCCCTTCGTCGGCTTCCTGCAGGAGCGGGACGCGCTCGGGCACAAGGCGCCCAACTGGCTGTTCTTCGGGGAGCAGCACCGGGCCAGCGACTTCTACTACGAGGACGAGCTGACCGCGCTGCTCGACGGGGGCGCTCTCGCCCGGCTCGACACCGCCTTCTCCCGCGACCAGCGCAACAAGGTGTACGTCCAGGACCGGATGCGCGAACACGGCCCGGAGCTGTGGCGCTGGCTCCAGGACGGCGCCCACTTCTACGTCTGCGGCGACGCCTCACGCATGGCCAAGGACGTGGACCAGGCGCTCAGGGACATCGCGGTCGCGCACGGCGGGCTGGCGGAGGCCGAGGCGTCGGCGTACGTGAAGCAGCTGGCGGCGGCGAAGCGGTACGTCCGAGACGTCTACTGACCGCCGCCGGGGCGGCCCCCGCAGGCCCCGGGGATCTCTCACCTGCCTCACACCGGACTCTTCACCTCCGTCGGCGCCGCGCTCACCAGGCGTGATTACCGTCCGGTTCCGTGCAGTTGGCAGAACAGCAGCTGGTGACGCCCGGCCGACGGACGCAGTGGTCGGTGCCCGCCACGATCCTGGAACCCCCCGCCCAGTGGCACCGCGTCCTGACCCTCCTCGCGGACATCAGCCTCTTCATCGGCACGCGCGCGATCTGGACGCAGGCGGCCGGCCACCGGCTCGTCGTGGCCGCGGCCATCTCGGTGTGCTACGCCTCGATCCTGGTCTGTGGCGTGCTGGCACTGGTCGTACGGCGGGCGAGGTCGCTGGCCCGCGTCGACCTCTGTGTCCTGGTGACCGCCGTGACGCTGACGCTCTGCGCGTGGGCGATGAACCACGCGGGCAGCGACGAGGCGATCCTCACCACCCAGGCCGCCCGGGAACTGGTCGCCGGGCACCCCGTCTACGGGCAGCCGTGGCCCTGGCTCTTCGGCCACGGCGTCGCGCTCACCCCGACGGTGACGGGCGGCTACGACTTCACGTACGGCTATCCGCCGCTGGCCCCGCTGCTGACGGCACCGCTGCTGTGGCTGGGGCACGGGGGCATGCCCGCCATCGCGGTGAGCACGGCCGCCCTCGTCGCCGGCGCCGTCGTGCTGTGGCGGATGCTGCCCACGCCGTGGCGGTCGGCGGCGACCATGGCGTACCTGGGCTTCGGCTTCCTGCCCTCGTACGGCCGCCTCGGCTATCCGGCGATCGTGGCGCTGGCCCTGCTGGTGCCGGTGGTGGTGCGGTGGCCGCGGATCGGGCGGGGCGGGCGGCTCGGGGCCGGGGGGCTGGCGCGGGCGGCGTGTCTGGGGGCGGCGTGCGCGGCGCAGCAGCTGCCGTGGTTCGTCGCGCCGTTCCTGCTGGCCGGGATCTACGCCGTGCGGCGCGGGGAGCTGGGCGGGCGGGCGGCGGCGCTGGTGGTGGCGCGGATCGCCGGGGCCGCCGGCGTCGTATGGCTGTTGCTCAACGCGTACTTCGTCGTGAGCGAGCCCGGCACCTGGATCCGGGGCATCGCGCTGCCGCTGACGCAGGGCGCGGTGATCCACGGGCAGGGTGTGGTCGGCATCTCGCTGTACTTCACCGACGGCAGCGACCGGCTCGACTGGTACGCGCACGCGAGCATGCTGCTGGCGGCGGGGCTGCTCGCGCTCTTCGTGCTGTTCGTGCGGCGGCTGGGGCCCGCGGCGACCGTCCTGCCGTGGTGCGCGTTCTTCCTGGCGACCCGGTCGCAGGACGGCTACTACCTGATGATGACGCCGCTGTGGCTGGCGGCGGCGATCACCACGCCCGCGTCGGAGTTCGCCACCGCCTGGCAGCCGCGCCCCGGGGTGTTCCGCCGGCGTCCGGCGCGGATCGCGGCGGCCGCGCTGCTGCTCGCCCCGGCCCTGGCGAGCGCGGCATGGGCGGCGACCGGGACGCCGCCGCTGGGGATGCGGGTGACGGCGGCACGTTGGGCGACGCCAACTTCCGTGAGCCGACTGGCGGTTGAGGTCACCAACAGGGACGCCGCCGCCCTGACGCCTCACTTCACCGTCACCACGGGCCAGGGCATGAACCAGTACTGGACGGTCGTACGCGGACCGGCCGCGGTGCCCGCTCACACGACCGAGCTCTACGAACTCCGGGCGCCCGCAGGGCGGTTCGTCCTCCCCCGGCCGGGCGTACGGATCCGGCTGCGGGCGTTCACGGCCGTACCGCAGACGCTGTCGAGCGCCGACGTCAGGCTGCCGCGGTCCGGGTGAAGCGGAGCGTGCCGGCGACCGTGGTCAGGCCGCGGATCATGCCGAGCTGGTTCCAGCCCATGCCGAACTGGTCGCGGTCGACGGTGAACTCGGTGTCCAGGGTGAGCGCGTCGGCGTCCGCGCCGACGAGGCGGGCGGTGAAGGACTTGGGGCGGCTGATGCCACGGACGGTGAGCTGACCGACGACGTGCACGGTGTCGTCGGCGCGGAGTTCGGCGCTGCGGACCGAGAAGGTGATCTCGGGGTGGTGGGCGGCGTCGAAGAAGTCGGCGGCGCGCAGATGCTCGTCACGCTTGGCGTTGCGGGTGTCCAGGGAGGCGACGTCCAGGGTGATCGTGCCTGTGGCGGAGCCGTCGGGGCGTACCTCGCCGTCGCCGGTGACGGCGGCGAAGGTGCCCTTCACGGTGACCAGGCCCCAGAAGGTCTTGTGCCGGAGGGCGACGGTGGAGGCGGCGGGGTCGAGCTGCCAGGTTCCGGTTTCGACGGCGACGGTCATGATCTTTCACTCCTGAGCATCGGGGGGAGTCATCGGGGGCTGTAGTCCAAATTTGGATGACCACACGCTAGCCGATACTCCAATTTTGAACAACAGCTACACTCGAAATCATGGCCGACCTCTCCGAATGCCCCTCCGCCTCCGGCGACGGACTGCTGCCCGTCGAGCTGCACGCCTGGATGCTGATGCTGGCCGCGACGGGAGCCGTCGAGCAGGAGCTGCGCAACGTCGTCAAGGAACGGCTGGACGTCTCGCACGACGAGTTCCTGGTCCTGTGCCTGCTCGCCGCGGACCCCGGCCAGGCGCTGCGCATGACGCGGATCGCCGAGCTCCTGGGCCGCCCCAAGACCCGGCTCACCTACCAGATCGCCTGCCTCCAGCACGCCGGCCTGGTCACCCGCAAGTCGGTGTGCGGCGACAAGCGGGGCGTCGAGGTCGCCCTCACCGAGAAGGCCCGGGGCCTGATCAAGGAGGCCTCCGGGGTCCTCGCCGAGACGGTCAAGGAGGCGCTGGCGCGGTTCATGGGGCCCACCCAGCGCGAGGCGATGTGCGCGCTGATGCCCGACTTCGCGGCGGAGGCGAAGCCGGAGTAGTCGCCGTAGCAGCAGCCGGAGCAGTCGCCGGTGCGGTCGCGGGTACCCGGGCGGTCCCCGCACCGACACCGAGGAGGGGTTTGGAGCTGCTGCCGCCGGAGTGCCTTCAAGTGTGTTCTGGTGAGCGGGAGTGAGTGGCGGTGGCCGGGTCCTGCGGGCGGAGCTGGAGCTGGTGCCGGTGGTGAAGGAACGCACGCTGGTGGTGCTGGGGTTCGGGGACATCGCGCTCGCCGCGGACGCCGTACCGGCGATCCTGCCGTACGAGCCGATCGCGCTGGAGGGCGTCGACCGTCATCTGATCTACGACGAGCGGCTCAAGCACCTCAATCAGCAGGCGATCGACCAACTGCCCGAGGGGAACGCCTTCTTGATGGTGCAGTTCGGCGCCGAGACCGTCGAGGAGGCCGACGAGCACGCCCACCAGATGCTGGACGCCCCAGGCCGGGGTCGACGCGGAGCGACTGGATTCCGGCTGCTGCGGCCTCGCCGGCAACTTCGGCTTCGAGCAAGGCCACCTGGAGGTCAGCCGGGCCTGCGCGGAACGCGTCCTGCTGCCGCGGCTGCGGGAGGAGGACGCCGGCACCGTGGTCCTCGCGGAACTGCTGGCATCGGCGCTGCCCGCGTACGGGGTTGCCCCGGGCGCCCGGCCGACGCCTTCGGGGCGTGGCGCGCGGGCGCTGGCGCTCGCTTCTGCCGGCGTGGCGGCGGGCGGGGCGGCTGCGGGGGTGGTTGGGGTGGCTCGGATGGTTCGGGGGTGGCGCGGCTGATCGGCGGGGCGGGAGGGCCCGAGGGAAGCGCGAGGCTCAGACGCAGGGCGGTGGACGGGAGCCCGGGGCTCGGGTGGCTCGTGCTCCAGTCCTCCGCCTCGGCCAAGTGCCGCTGGTCAGGCGGAGGGTGCCCCGTCGAGGACCTCCACCCGGCCGGTGTCGAGGGAGTAGTAGGCGCTGACGACGGCCAGGCCGCCCTTCTTCACGAGCGGGGCGAGGGCGGGGTCGGTGCGCAGGCCGGCGGCCGTCTGCTGAGCGTGGACGCGGATCATGGCGTCGACCGGGTCATCGTGCTTCACCTTGGATATGACCTCGTACGCCGGGCGGACCGCCTCGGCGATCGACTGGAGGTTGCCCGGCAGCGGCTTGCGCTCCTTCAGGGCCTTGTACGACGCCTTGACCGCACCGCAGTTCTCGTGCCCGAGCACGACGATCAGCGGGGTGCCCGAGGTCACGGGCCCGTACTCGACGGAACCGGTGACCACCGGGGCGACCACCTGACCGCCGGTGCGTATCGCGAACAGGTCGCCGATCCCGGTGTCGAAGACCATCTCCGGCGGCACCCGGGAGTCGATGCACGAGACGATGACGCTGTACGGGTCCTGCTCCTCTTCGACGGCCTCGCGCCGGTCGAGACTCTGGTTGGGACGCTGGAGCGTCCCGTTCACCCAGCGCTTGTTGCCGTCCAGCAGCCGCGCGAGCGCCGCGGAGGGCGTCTCGGGGGGCGCGCCCACGGACGCCGGCGGAGTCACCGCCGCCACGGCCGACGTCTTCGGTACCGAGCCGTTGTCCGAAGTCGAACAGCCCGTGATCACGGCCGCGGTCGCCACGAGCCCTCCGGTGAGAACGGCTCGACGCTGCGGTTGCGAGACACTGCCCATGGCACGCTTCCCTTCTGGTGTTTCCCCTGGTGGGGCGGGTGATGCCACTGTTTCGAAACAGCGGTTAACGCCCGTACAGGGCAGATGCAGGGGACGGGAAGCGCGCATCCAAATCGCGGAGAGCGGTGGCCGCGCCGTGCCGAACGTTCCAGGGCCGACCGGCGTCATAGCGGTAACTGTCTTCGAGGGGGCCTCCGCCATGACCGCCGTACCGCTCGCTGCCCGTGCCGTGTCCCAAGTCGCACTGATCGCAGGGATGGTCTGCGCGATCGCCGCCTGCGGCACCGGGACGCCGGCGACATCGGCGACACGCCCACCTCGGCCAGGTGGCAGGAGCCCGCCTCGTACAGCTACACGCTCGGCTCGAGCGGAGGGGAGCGGGGCCTGCTCGGCACCTTCCGGATCACCGTCCGCGACGGGGCCGTGGCCGAGGCGGTGGGCCTGGACGACAGCAGCCGACGCGTGGTCGAGGACATCCCCGACGCGGTGCCCACCATCGGGGCACTCCTCGACGAACTCGACCAGGCGCGACGGGACGACGCGGACACCGCCGAGGCGCAGTACGCGGCCGACGGGCATCCAGTGCGGATCTCCCTGGACTGGGAGGAGAACGCGATCGACGACGAGGCCCTCTACCTCATCAGCGCCTACGCGCCGGCCGACGGCCGGCGCGTCAGCCGCTGAACGGGTCAGCCGTCGAAGCGCCGCCGCGATTCAGCGACGGTTGCTCCGCGTTCATTTCGCGGAACTCGATCGAGTCAGACCCGCGTAGCGGTGTGCGACTCCGCCGGGAAGCAGGTACTCGGCCAGCAGGTTGCCGGCGCGGCGGGACGGCAACCCCATGTCGTGCAGGAGTTCGTCCGCGCAGTGGATGTCGTAGGGGCCGAAGTCGTAGCCGCCGGAGCCCGGCAGCACCCGCTCCTGCCAGGCCAGGCGAGCGTCGATGGCCTCCCGCATCTCCTGCTCGCTCGGGGCGGAGCGCAGGGTCGACAGGAAATGACTGGTCAGCCAGTGCGCGGTGAGTTCCACGCCCATGATGTTGTTGAAGACCTGCCGGAAACCGACGAACCCCAGCTGGGCGGCGCCGGGCGGCACGATGCCTCGGTAGAGCCGCAGCCGCCCTGCGGAGTCGTGCACGGGGACGCTCGGATCCAGGAACGGGAAGACTTTGTGGTGCCCCGTGGCGAACACGATGACGTCCGCCGTCACTTCCTCGCCGGTATCCAGTCGCAACCCGCTGTCGGTGTACGCCTCGACGGCACTGACCTTGGCGGCGATCAGGCCGCGGCGGACGGCTCGCACGTAGCCGCGTGGCATCACGCCCGCGTGGGCCAGGTGGAAGGGGAGCGGGTGAGCGGGCCGCAGGTGCCGCGGCAGCCGGTACAGCCCGGTGGAGAACAGCATGTCGCGGGTGATGAGCCGCCACAGAGCCCGCTTGACCCGCTCGTCGATGCGGTCGATAGGACGGACGCAGGCCGGATCGTGGTAGCGGGGCAGGAGCGCCTCACCGAACCGGCTGAACAGGATCCACTTGTAGCCGACCAGGCCGAGCAGGAGCCTCTCGGGGACCATCCAGTTCACCTTGCGCTGCACGAGGGTGGCCGAGGCCGCCTCACGTGCGGCGCGGGTGACCAGGTCCAACGCGGACTTGCCGCCCCCCACGACGACCACGCGCCGGCCGGTGAACGTCCCGGCCCGCACCTCGTTGGAGTGCAGCACGGTCCCGCCGAACAACTCACGCCCGGGCAGCTCGGGCACGTGGGCATGATGGTGAGCCCCGCTGGCGACGACGACGTAGTCGAATCTTTCGCGCTGAACCTCCGCCGCCTTGTCACCGGCGGGCCGGGAGTCGATCGTCCAGCCGGAGGCGCCCAGCCGTCCGGGCCCCTCCACCGCCCGGATGGAGATCACCTCGGTGCCGGGTCGGACACGGTCCAGCACACCGAAGGTCTCGGCGTACGTCTCCAGGTAGCGTTGCGTGTCCACCGCACCGGCGAAGTGCAGGCGGTTGGGCAGGTCCGCGAATGCGAACAGGCGGAGCGCGGCCTGGTTGGCCAGCCCGTCGTAGCAGCCTTGCGCCGACCAGATCCCGCCGACCTGCTGGTACTTGTCGAGGACCGTGACGTCGAAGCCGTTCTCCAGCAGCACCTTGGCGGTGACGATTCCCCCGGGGCCGGCCCCGACCACACACGCTCTCATCCGCTGTCACGCTCCTTGGGTGATCGGTGTCAACTTCCCTTTGTCGGTACCACAGTTGCGGGTGCGGGACCGTCGGGGCGGACCGTGATGCCGTACCTCGCCCCCGCGGGGGTGGAGGAGAAGGCCGGGGTGTGGAACGGCAGCAGGTGTTCGAGCAGGACGGTCGATTCGCGGAGCGCGAATTGCAGACCGAGGCAGGCGCGGGGGCCGATGCCGAACGGGAAGTAGGCACCCGGGTGAGCGGGTCGGCCGTCCGGGGCGGTGAAGCGCCGGGGGTCGAAGTGCTCTGGCTCCGGCCACAGTTCGGGGTCGCGGTGGGTGAGGTACGGGCATACGAGGATGTCGGTGCCCGCCTCGACGGTGTGGCCGGCGAGGGTGTCGGCCTCGGTGGCGTGGCGGGGCAGGAGCCAGGCGGAGGGGTAGAGCCGGAGCGTCTCGTGGAGCAGGGCCTGGATGGCCTGGCGGCGTTGCGGTGAGCCTTCGTCGCCGGCCGCGAGAGCTTGTTCGCGGGCGGCGGGGTGCTGGTCGAGGAGGAGGTAGAGCCAGGTCAGGGTGGTCGCGGTGGTCTCGTGCCCGGCGGCGAGCAGCGTGACCAGTTCGTCGCGGATCAGCCGGTCGGAGTATTCGGGGCGCTCGGTGGCGGCGTCGGTCAGGACGTGCACGAGGCCGGGGCCGTCGGGACCGGCTGCCCCGCTGCGGGCGGCCTCGATGGCACGCCGGGCGACGGCGTCGATCCGGGCGAGGTCGGCGGCGACGGCGTCCTGGGCTTCGGTGATGTCGGCGGGCAGGGTCGGAATGGCGGTCGCCACGGCCTCCACGGCGGTCAGTTCGCGCTCGGTCCCTACGTCGAGGGCGTGCCCGGTGAGGGAGCGCCAGATGGCGTCGAGGGCGAAACGGTGCATCTCCCGCCCGACGTCGAAGGTCTCCCCGGTACGGGCGTACCCGTCCCAGCGCTCGGCGGTGGTCCGCGCGGCCGCGGTGATCCGCTGCTCGTAGCGGCGCATCCCGGTGCCGGTGAACTGGGACTGCAACAGGCGACGTTGCCGCTTCCACGCCTCGCCGGTGGCGGCCATGACGCCGTCGCCGATCAGCAGGCGGGCGCGGTGGGAGCGCTTGACGTACCGCTCCGGGTGCCGGGCGAGGACGTGCTGGACCGCCGTCGGGTCGGTGACGAGAACGGTGGGAGCCGGTCCGATCCGGAACGCGGCGACGCCGCCCACCCGCTCGCGCACCTGGGCCAGCAGCTCGACCAGTTCACCTCCCCCCGAACGCCACCGCTCCACGAGCCCCGGCTCGGCTTCGGGGACCGGCCGCCGCGTTCCGCGAACGCCGGGCGTGGAGGCGGGGCCGGCTTGGGTTTCCATGTTTCTCTCCTGGTCAACCGCTGGGCTCGGCCGTGGACTTGGCCGCACCGGAGTACTGGCACCACGGACTGTACGGGAGCAGGCACATCCGGTGACAGTCCGCGTCAACGCGGCCGCTTCATGTGCTGGACAGCCCGGCGTCGGTACGGGCGCGGGCAGTTCAGGCTGTTGCCCGTGGACCGGGAGCCCCACGGCCGTCTCGGACCGTCGGGTCCCAGAGGCCGCCGGCCTCGTCGCGGGCGAGGTGCTCGGCGTAGACGCCGACCTTCCAGGCGATGACGGAACGGCACTCCTCCAGCGCCTGTATCTGCTCCTCGACGCGCTGCTGATGGGCGTCGAGGAGCTGCAGGCGCTCGGCCTCGTTGCCCGGACCGCGCCGCACCAGCTCGGCGAACTGCTTGAGGTCGGCCAGCGGCATGCCGGATTCCCGCAGTCTGACGCAGATCAGCAGCCAGTCGACGTCGGCGGCGGTGTATCGCCGTCGGCCGCCCGCGGTGCGCCGGACCGGTCCGACCAGCAGGCCCTCGCGCTCGTAGAAGCGCAGTGCGTGCACGCTGAGTCCGGTCCGCTCGGCTACTTGGCCGATGCTCAGTGGCTCCGCGGGGGTCTCGGTAGTCGCCATGCCGACCAGCCTAGGACTTGATCTAGACCTCGCTCCAGATCGTAGCGTCGTCGGCATGACCACCACTGATCAGCGGCCGCTCGGCTCGCCCTTCTCCGCCACCAGCACCGCCGAGGACGTCATGGCCGGGCTCGACCTTTCGGCCATCACCGCCGTCGTGACCGGGGGTTACTCCGGACTCGGGCTGGAGACCACCCGGGGCCTGGCCGCCGCCGGGGCCCGAGTCATCGTTCCGGCACGTCGGCCCGGCATCGCCCACGCCGCACTCAAGGATGTGGACGGCTACGAAGTCGTCCCCATGGACCTGGCGGACCTCGACAGCGTGCGCAGCGCCGCCGCGCAGATCAGCGACTGCCTCGACCGGCTCGACCTGCTCATGGCCGTCGCCGGCGTCATGGCCACCCCGGAGCGGCGCGTCGGACCGGGCTGGGAAGGCCAGTTCGCCGTCAACCACTTCGGACACTTCACGCTCGTCTGCGAGCTCTACCCGCTCCTCGCCGCCGGTGACGGTGCGCGCGTCGTCGTCAACAGCTCCGCGGGGCACACCCTGACCGACATCCGCCGGCACGACCCGCACTTCCGCACCGGATACGACAAGTGGCTTGCCTACGGCCAGTCCAAGACCGCCAACTCCCTGTTCGCCGTGCATCTCGACACCCTCGGGCGCGACGACGGCATCCGGGCGTTCGCCCTCCACCCGGGCAAGATCATTACCGGCCTCCAGCGAGAGATGACGCTCCAGGAGCAGATCGACCGTGGATGGGTGGACGAGCAGGGCAACGTGATCGGTGCCGACTTCAAGACACCTTCCCAAGGCGCCGCCACCGGTCTGTGGGCGGCCACGTCCGCACTCCTCGACGGCCGCGGCGGGCTCTACCTCGAAGACTGCGACGTCGCGCGCGTCTCCGCCCCCGCCGAGCCCATGGACGACGGCGGCGTCCGCGCGTACGCCATCGCCCCGGACGCGGCGGCACAGCTGTGGGACCTGTCCGCCGCGGCGACCGGCGCCGCCGTCCCGGTCACTCGATGAACAGAGCCACCGCCCGCGCCGCAGCCCCAAGATCACGACCCGTACGCTCGTGACCATGGTCCAGCATCGAATGGTCGACGTGAACGGGGTCCGACTGCACATGGCCGAGGAAGGCGAAGGCCCCCTCGTAGTGCTCCTGCACGGCTTCCCCGAGTCATGGCACTCCTGGCGCCACCAGTTCGGCCCGCTGGCCGCCGCGGGCTTCCGCGTGGTCGCCCCCGACCAGCGTGGCTACGGGCGCAGCGACCATCCCGACGACGTCGACGCGTACACCATCCTCCACCTGGTCGGCGACGTCGTCGGGCTGATCCGGGCGCTGGGCGAGGAGAAGGCGTACGTCGTCGGGCACGACTGGGGCGCGCCGGTCGCCTGGCACACCGCACTCCTGCGGCCGGACATGGTGCGCGCGGTGGCCGGCCTGAGCGTGCCGCCGCCCTCCCGGGGGACGGAGCCTCCGCTGACCGTCATGGACAAGAGGTTCGGCGGGCGCTTCTACTGGAACTACTTCAACCGTCCCGGTGTCGCCGACGCCGAGTTCGCGAAGGACACGCGCACCGCGTTGCGGAAGTTCCTCCACTCGGCTTCCGGCGACGTGCCCGGCGACGTCAAGCAGCCGCTGGTCGACCCCGAGCGGGGCTGGCTCTCGGCCATGCCGGACCCTGAAGTACTGCCGTCGTGGCTCACCGAGGACGATCTCGACGCGCTGACCGAGAGCTTCTCCAGGGGCTTCACGGGCGCGCTCAACTGGTACCGCAACCTCGACCGCAACTGGGAACTGACCGCACCGTGGGACGGCGCCGTCGTCACCCCACCCGCCCTTTACATCTACGGCGACCGCGACCCCGTACCCGCCTTCCCCGGCACCCCCGAACTCATCGAAAGCCTCCCCGCCCGCATGCCCAACCTGCGGCGCGAGCCCCTCGAACTGACGGGCTGCGGACACTGGACCCAGCAGGAACGCCCGGACGAGGTGAACGCGGCGCTCATCGAATTCCTGGAAGGTGAAGCACTCCTGGCGGGAGAGGGGCTGTCCAGCACCGACGGGCGGTAGGCGCTGCTGGGGCTGATTGGGACTGCTGGCGCTGCTGGCGCTGCTGATTGCCGCGCCGTCGACGAAGGCGCGTCAGTGGTGGTGGCCGTGTCGGCCGAGGGTCTCCACGGGGGTCGCGCCGGGGCGGGTCCACTGCGGCACGGGGCGGCTGGTCGGGCCCCAGGTGGCGTTCCCGTCCGCGTCCGAGCGCCAGGACCAGCACGGGCCGCGCCCCTCGGGCCAGCCCTCGGGGTTGTCCTCCCACGCCTCGCCGCGGCCGTAGGGCGTCATGTCGAGCAGGCCGAGGGACCCGTTGACCCGCTCGTTGCCACGGCCCGTCGTGGAGTAGGTGAGGAACACGCGGTCGCCGTCGCGCAGGAAGCAGGTGAGGTAACCCATGTCGCCGCCGGCCGGCCCGTCCACGTCGCGCACCGAGTACCAGGGCTGGGTGTAGCCCATGAACTCGACGTAGGAGGCCACCTCGTCCGGGCGGCCCGTGGTCAGGACGGCGAACGACACATCGCGGGCGTTGAGGTAGACGGCGTCCTTCAGGTGCCAGGCCGTGGTGGTGCAGCCCTCGCACTGCCCCTGGTGGGGCGCGCCGTCGTACCACATGTGCTTGTAGACCACGAGCTCGTCGCGCCCCTGGAACAGGTCCAGGAACGGGACCGGTCCGTCGGGTCCGACGACCTCGACCGTCCCGTCGAACTCCACCATCGGCAGTCGGCGCCGGGCCGCGGCGATGGCGTCGCCCTCGCGGGTGTGGGCCTTCTCGCGGACCAGCAGCTCGTCACGGGCGGTCTGCCAGGTGGCCAGGTCCACGACGGGCGGGCGGCCGGGCAGCGCGGTGGTCGGGTCATCCGGCGTGGTCGTCATGGTGTCCTCCGGGGTGTCTCGTGCCGGGCAGCGTCGTGCGGCGTTCTACGACGGTCACCAGAACAGACTCCCGACCCGGCCAAAACTCATCGCGGCGGGGCGACCTTCTGGTGGAGTTCCTTGAGGACCTCGAGGAATCCCGTCCTGCCCCATAGCTCCAGGCCCAGGACGGCGACGCCCACGGCCGTCATGTGCACGGCCCCCGTCAGGTCCTGGCGTCCAGACCGTCGAGTGCTTCTTGGACTGCGATGGCGTCGTGGTGTGCGTAGCCCAGCCGGGCGGGAATCGGTCTCTTGGCGCAGCGCGCCTCGGCAGAAAGCACTGAGACCGGCGACCGCCCCTCCACCGCACCGCATCACGCCGATCGAGGCCAGCGGCGCCGGTCAGCGCAGGTGTTGGTTCAGGAAGGAGATGACGGTGTTCCAGGTCGGGCTCACCGGACGGGAGGGTGTGGAGCGCCCGTCCCGTGCGGCCTCCTCGTAGGCGCCCTCGCGGGTCGCGTCGTCGGTGAGCATGTCGAAGAGCGTGCCGTGTGCCGCCTTCGGGAAGGAGATCATGCGCGCGTCGTGTCCCGTGGCGGCCAGCTTGTCGTACAGCAGTCGGCCCTGGTGGTACGGCACGAGGGCGTCCGGCTCACCGTGGAAGATCAGCGTGGGCGGGATGGGCCGCTTGCCGACGTAGGTGAGGGGGTTGGCGGCGGCGACCTTGGCGGGCGGGCACTCCGTGATGGTGCAGCCGAGGAGCCGCGACTCGGGGGAGCGCGGGTCGCTGTGGCAGCCGGTGATTCCCATGATGGCGTTGAACTCCTCGCAGTTGTCCGGCATGTGCGCGTCCATCTGGAGGAAGTCGGTCGGCGGGTAGAAGGGGATGGCGGCCTGTACGGCGCTGGAGGGGCCGCTGACGCCGACGTTGCCTTCCAGCGCGGGGTCGTCGCTGGTGACGGCGGCCATCGCGGTGGTCCAGCCGCCGGAGGAGTCGCCCATGATCCCGATGCGCTCGGGGTCGAGGTTGTACGCCTTCGCGTTGGCGCGCAGCCAGCGGATGGCGCCCTTGATGTCGTAGAGCTGGGACGGGAACTGGGCCTGGGAGCTGGAGCGGATGGACACGCCGGCGACGGCGTACCCGGCCGGGTTGAGCTCGGCGGCCACCTTCTCGGCGTCCCGGCGTCCGTTGTCCGCCAGCCAGGCGGAGCCGCGCGTCGAGATCACCAGCGGGACGGGCTTGTCGGACCGCGGCACGTACAGGTCGAGCAGGTGGCCCTCGGTGTGGGCGGGCTGGGCGGGTGCGTAGGCGAGGTCCTTCATGACATCCACCTTGGGAGCGGGGCCTTGGCCGATGCGGCCACCGCTGCACCTGCCTCCGCCACCGACACCGACACCGACACCGACACCGACACCGCCAGGGGAACGCGCCCTGAGCGCAACCGTCCTGCCTTTGATCGCGTGCGCGGAACCATCGTGCTGTCTCCTCTTCGGGTGGGGGTCGGAGTCAGGGAGGGAGGGCCGGGGGGAGCTGAGCGTCAGGCGTCCGGGGCGATCGCGCCCGCCGTGGCCGCTACGGGGGCGGTGGCCGGGGCGTCGCTGCGGCCGATCCGCCGGGCGAGGGGCACGAGGGCGATCGCCACCGCACCCACGAGCCCGGCCAGGGCGAAGGTGGTGAAGCCCCAGCTCTGGTTGCCGCTCGTGGCGAGCACGCCGATCAGCCAGGGGCCGACCACGGCGCCGGTACGGCCGACTCCGGTGACCCAGCCGAGACCGGTGGCCCGCTCGCTGTCGCGGTAGACGGTGTTGGTGGCGGCGTAGACCATGACCTGCGCGCTGAACAGCCAGACGCCGGTGATGGCGACGACCGCGTAAGTCGCACCCAGCGGAAGATGGTTACTGAGGAGCAGGGCGCCGGCGGCGGTCAGCACGAACCAGATCGCCGACACCCGCACCGGACCGAACTTGTCGGCGGTACGGCCGGCGATGAGCAGGCCGACGATGCCGCCCGCGTTGATCACCATGAGGAAGCTGACCGAGGAGCTCAGGCCGTAGCCCTCGGCGCGCATCATCTGCGGCAGCCAGGTGCTCACGCCGTAGACGAGGAGCAGGCCGCAGAAGGAGGCCAGCCACAGCAGCGGCGTCGCCCACCGCGACTCCGGGCGGAACAGTTCGCGTACGGCGGCCAGGCGACCCGCCGCGCCGGCGGCCGGGGCGGCGACCGCTGTGGGCCGGGGCAGCCCGTAGCGGTCGGCGACGGCGTCCGCCTTCTCGCGCTCGCCGCGCGCCAACAGCACGCCCGGCGACTCCGGCAACAGCTTCAGCAGCAGCGGTACGGCGATCACGGCCGGAAGCACGCCCGCCCAGAACACCCAGCGCCAGCCGGCGGCCTGGGCCAGCGTCAGCCCGAGCCCCGTCGCCGCCATGCCGCCGAAGTGGTAGGAGGTCATGAGCAGGCCGGTGGTGAGAGCGGCCCGGCGCGGCGGCGCGAACTCCATGACCATGGCCAGGCACAGCGGCATCAGACCGCCGAGGCCCAGTCCGGAGACGAAGCGGCCGAAGCCGAACAGGGCCACGCCACCGGCCACGGCACACACCGCCGAGCCGACCGAGAACAGGGTCACGCTGGCCACGAGCATCAGCCGCCGGCCCAGCCAGTCGGTGAGGTTTCCGGCCGTGAGCGCGCCGATGAGCATGCCGAACGTGGTCCAGCTGCCGATCGTGCCCGCACTGGCCGGGGTCAGCCCGAGTCCTGAGTCGTCGAGCATGTGCGGCATGACGGCGCCGTAGATGTTGACATCCATGCCGTCGAAGAAGACGGCCAGCCAGCACAGGGCCAGGACCGGGAACACGGTGCGGAACGTCTGTGAGGGACGGGGTGCGCCGGATGCGAGGGTGAGGTTCATCTTCGTCCTTGGAGATGAGGGGGGCCTCGAACACAGGGTCTCGTTCGCCTGGTGAAATTTGATTCACCCTTGACTGGCCAAGAGTCTCGGGGCGGGACGGACGAGTGTCAATGGTGCGGGTGACGCCATCAGGGACGACTACCGCGGTGCCGCAACCCGCGGCAGTCGTGCGACAACGCCCGCCGGCTCAGGACAGCACGCGGTAGGTCACGTGCGTGACCAGGCTCGCCGACCGCGACTCCACCTGCTCCAGTTTCAGCGGCGGAACGCCTTCGAACACCCGCGTGCCGGCGCCGAGCGTGAGCGGCGCGATGTGCAGCCGCAGCTCGTCGATCAGGCCGGCGGCGAGGTACTGGTTGATGGTGGTCGCGCCGCCGTGGATCGCGACATCGCCGTCACCGGCCGCCGCGCGTGCCTGTGCCAGTGCCGACGCGATTCCGTCGGTGACGAAGTAGTACGTGGTGCCGCCGTCCATCGGCTGCGGCTCACGCGCGTGGTGGGTGAGCACGAACACCGGCGCGTGGAACGGCGGATCGTCGCCCCACCAGCCGTTCCACTGCCGATCCCACTCGCCGTGCACGGGGCCGAACATGTTGCGCCCCATGATGAATGCTCGGGCGGCGGTCATCCGGTCGACCTCGGCCCGGTTCTCGTCGGGGGTGTCGAACATCCAGGCGTGCAGCTTGGCGCCCGAGCCGTCACCGCCGTCGTCGCCGAACGGGCGTTCCTCGGTCTGGTTGAGCCCGGCCGAGTACCCGTCGGCCGAGACCGTGACGTCGCAGATCACCCTGCCCATAGTTTTGGTCATGCCCTCTCCTCCTCGAACCTCCTCGAAACCGACCATGCACGACGCTCTCCGTCGGCTATTCGGCGACGTCGACGCCGTAGCCGCGAGCAAGGTCGCCCAGACCATGGTCGTACCCCTGCCCGACGGCACGCAGCCGCCAGCCCTCACCGCGGCGGTAGAGCTCGGCGAGGATCATGGTGCGCTCGGTGGTGGCGGCATCGAGGGTGGCTCGGGCGGTCGGGGCCGCGCCGATCCCGCAGGTGGCGGTGATCTCGACGGCCCCGACGTCGGAGAAGGTCGCGGCACCGTCGATCGCGGCGGCGATCACGACCCTGTGGATCTCCAGGGGCAGACGCTCGAGGTCAGCGGTGACGGCCTGCTCCGTCGGACCGTCCGTGGCGAGGCGCACGGTGCCGTCCGGGTGCTCGGGCGCGCCGTAGAAGACGAAGTCCTCGTCTCCTGGGACCTGTTCCTGCGCGTCGAGCGCGAAGGCGACGACGTCCACGTCGCACGCAGTCTGCTGACGCCACGTGGCGGCCACCGTCCAGGGCGTGCCGGTGTCGGACAGGTCGATGACGGCGCCTCGGACCAGCACCTCCGCCGTGTCCGGCTGGTTCCCGACCGCGCTCTGTGCCGGCGCGGGCGTGGGTGCGAGGAGCCAGTCGGCGTCGTGGACGCGGAGGCCGAGGGCGGCGATGCGCGTCATGCGCCGGTCCGCTTCGCCTCCGGGAAGCACCACGACGTCGGACACACCGGCCGAGAGGTTGACGGCCGCGGAGGCACCAAGAGCGACGGCACGAGCACGTGCTTGTGCGGCTGCCTCGTGGGGGCCGCCCAGGACCAGGACCCTGCGCCCGGTGAGCGACTGGTCCGCAGGGGCAGTGGGCGTGGGCGGCGTGGCCGCGCGCTGCGCCGGGACGCCCGGTACGGGTTCGGGCTGTGCGGTCGTCGCACCCGCGGGCGTCTCCGCCGCGCGACTCTGCCGGGCGGTGCCCTTGGCCTGGCCGGGCCGCACACTCTCCAGCAGCCGCAGGTAGGTCGGCTCGTCCACGAGCGGGACGCCCTCGTCCGCAGCGCGACGCAGTTTCCCGGAGGCGGCGCCGGGGTCGTTGGTGACGACGACGCTGGTCCGGCCGCTGACCGAGGTCATCATGTTCAGCCCGGCCGCCACCGAGCGGGCGACCAGTTCCTCACGGGAGACCTGGGTG
The DNA here is from genome assembly GCF_028736035.1 of Streptomyces sp. T12. Classification (NCBI taxonomy): domain Bacteria; kingdom Bacillati; phylum Actinomycetota; class Actinomycetes; order Kitasatosporales; family Streptomycetaceae; genus Streptomyces; species Streptomyces sp. T12. Next base: position 8,185,865 of record NZ_CP117866.1, on the reverse strand, counting down.
TCCCCGGTGATGGCGACCTTCATGCCCTGCACCAGGGGCCCGCCCGACGTGAGGCGGCCCGGATTGCGGTACGCACAGGGCGTCTTGGGGACGTACGGCTTGTAGTCCTGGCGAGGCGGGCAGTCCAGGAGCGGCAGGGCCAGGCCCAGTCGTTCGGCGGCGCCCAGTGAGCCGCGCAGGATGCCGGAGAGGACCCGTACGTCGTCCTGCGCGTCGTGGGCCTTCTCCTGGCGCACGCCGTAGTGCGCGGCGAGCGTGCCCAGCTTGAGATCGGGCGTAGCGGGCCCGACCAGGCGGTTGAGGGCCAGCGTGCACAGCCGCCTGCCGACCGGGACCCAGGAGCGGACGTGGGCGAACTCGTGGGCCAGGAAGTCGTAGTCGAACTGCGCGTTGTGGGCGACCAGCACTCGGCTGCTGAGCAGTGCCCCCACCTGCGGCGCGATCTCCTCGAAGGTGGGCGCGCCCGCGAGACGGGCGGGGGTGAGACCGTGGATGTGCACCGGGCCGGGGTCGCAGCCCGGGTTGAGGAGGGTGGAGAACTCCCCTGTCCGGTTGCCATGTGCGTCCAGCGTGAGGATCGCAAGCGAGAGGACACGGTCCCGGCCGGGTCTCAGCCCTGAGGTCTCCACGTCCACCAGCGCCCAGTCGTGGAAGTAGTCGGGCAGGGTGGGCCACTTCGGGCTCGACGACAGCAGGGCCATGTGAGGCTCCCCTCCCCCGGTGTGGCGGGCGGCACGCCCTCTCCACAGTGATGATCGACCGGTGGGATTTTCGCACGCACCTGCGCCTTTCGTGGTGGATCTGTAACGCAACTCGGAGGCGAGTGCGGGACGGCGGCATCTGTGATCCGTACGGTCGCGCGGTGAGATCACTCGATCGTGACTTCTTCCGCTGTCACGCCCGGTGGGGGGCGATGCTCGAAAGGACGGTGTGCGCCCAGGGCTGCCTGGAGGTACGACGGATGAGGGAGATGGCGTGACGCAAGAAACGGGACGGCGCGGGGACTTAGGCGGCCAGGCGCTGTTGCTGGCTGCCGGGCTGGCCGATCTGGCGGTGAGCACGGTGGGTTCGGCCCTGGGGACCGTGCGCGGGCTGCTGCGCCGGTCGGATGCCGCGGAGCTTGCGGCGGAGGCCGAACACGAGCTCATGGCGCGTGGGCGTCTGGTGCTGGACCGGTACGCGGCCGTGCCGCCGGCCCACTTGGAGATCCTCGCCCAGCGCGCCCTGGCTCGGAAGGCCGCCGGTGGCGTCTGACCGGTGGGAGCCGGACGCGTTCAAGGCCCGTGTCGACGAGGTGGTCCGTCGGTTCGTCGCCCGGGAGGCCGACGAGTTCGCGGCGGTCGATCCGATGCTCGGCGCGGTGGCCGAAAGGCTGGAGGCGGCGGTCGCGGGCGGCAAGCGGCTGCGGGCGGCGTTCTGCTACTGGGGGTGGCGGGCCGTGGGACAGCCGGACAGCGACGCGCTGGTGCGGGCGGCGGCCTCGATGGAGCTGGTGCATGCCGCCGCGGTCGTGCACGACGACCTCATCGACGACAGCCCGCTACGGCACGGGCGGCCCACCACCCACGTCGCCCTGCGCGGGGCCGTAGGGACTCGCCCGGATGCCGATGCCGCCGCGCGGTCGTTGGCCATGCTGGTGGGGGATCTGCTGATGGCGCTGGCCGGGCAGTTGTTCGCCACCAGCGGTCTGCCCGCCGCTTATCTCGTCCGGGCCCGCCCGTTGTGGGCGGTGATGGCCCGCGAGCTGATCGCGGGCGAATGTCTGGAGATCCTGCACACCGGAGCCGGGCCGGACACCGAGGCGTCGCTCAAGGTGATCCGGTACAAGACCGCCAAGTACACCGTCGAACAGCCCCTCTTGATCGGTGGTGCGCTGGCCGGCGCGGGCGCGCGGCTGCGCGAGGGCTACTCCGCGTACGGGCTGCCGCTGGGCGAAGCGTTCCAGCTCCGGGACGACCTGCTCGGGCTGTTCGGAGACCCCGAGCACACCGGCAAGGCCGGCGCCGACGACGTGCGCGGCCAACGACCCACGGCGCTGCTGGCAGAGACGTGGCGTCTCGCCGACGACGCGGAGCGGGAACTGCTGGCCTCCCTGCTGGGCCAGGGCGACCTGGACGGGGAGGGGCTGGACGCGGTGCGCGAGGTGATGCGCCGGCTGAGAGCGCCCGACCGCATCGAGGACATGATCAGGGCACGGGTCGAGGAGGCTCTTGGCGCCCTTCATGAGTTGGATCTCCCGGCGCACGCCGCCGGCCCACTGACCTCGCTGGCCCATTCCGCGGCGGTACGCCTGTCCTGACCCCCCTCGCATCGCAGTGGCGCGAGCCCGTGGCGTCCTGGGCAGCCGGCCCTCCCGCCTGTCGTGGACGATCCCGAGGAAGATGAGGAACCCTGCCATGACCTACACCGACGCATCGATGGACGCCCTGCGGCAGGCCGGCGACGAACTCGCCGATGCCACCGTCGCCGAGCTCTTCGAACGCGGGGAGGTGGGCAAGTTCAACGCCCTGATGCGCTACGTCTCCACCGCCGGCGCCCCCTGCCGGACGGACTGCCCGACGTCGCGCGCGAGTACCTCGAAGCGACCCGCGTACCGCCGTCCTGGGTGGACTGGGCGGAGATGGAGAAGGCCCGGCTGTTCTTCATCGACAACAACGTGCACATCTCCACCGCGCTGTCCTTCGCCTCCATGCCCGCCTGCTACGTCGTCCCGCACGTGGCGCAGCTGCTCTCGGCCACCCACGGCCTGAAGTACCCGTCCAAACGGATGGCGGAGACCGGCCAGTTCACCGTCCGCCTCATGCAGCCCGACGCCTTCGAGGCCGGCAGCCGCTTCATCCCCGCCGCCCAGAAGGTCCGCCTCCTGCACGCCTCCATCCGCCACCACCTCACCCGCGAGAACCGCTGGGACACCGCGGCCCGCGGGACGCCGATCTGCCAGGAGGACATGATCGGCGGGCAGATGTTCTTCTCCCTGCTCGTGCTGGACAGCCTGCACCGCCTCGGTATCCACATGTCGACCGAGGGCGCGGAAGCCTACTACTACGCGTGGCGCGTCGTCGGCGCCATGCTCGGGGTCGACCAGGACGCCGTCCCCCGAACCCTCGATGAGGCCCGCCGGTTCCTCGACCTGTACATGGTCCGGCACATGGGGCCCTCCGAGGAGGGCACGCATCTGACCCGGCAACTGATCGACCTCTACGAGGAGGTGGTACCCGGCACCTTCTTCGACCCCATCGTCTCCGCCCTCATCCGCCACCTCATCGGCGACACCTGCGCCGACTGGCTCCACGTGCCGCGCACGTCGTGGGACACCGTCGTCAAGACCGTGCCCCACCTCCTCGGCGTCCTGGAGACCATCGAGGACCGCTCCCCGCTCGGCGCCTGGGCCCTGGACCGCCTCGGACACCTCACCACGGTCCTCGAACTGTCGTCCCTCACCCGTGGCCGCGTCATGCACTACGCGATCCCCGAAACCCTCAAGAAGGACTACGGCATCACCAGCTCGGCACCCCGCGTCCACCGGTGGATCCCGCCGTCCGCCACCCTCTGACGCCCCGCACGCTCAGAGACAACGGCTTTTTGAGGCGGTTGCGCTCGCCCCTGGTCATGCCGCCGAACACCGATGCGATCAAGTCATTCGCCTCGTTGCCCGGGTCGACCGCCCCGCCCGCCTCGGGCACCCACAGCGGCACGCCGTAGTGCACCAACAGCGGGACATTGTTGCCGAACTGGGCGTCGTAGAAGGCCCGTTGGGGCTCGCCGATCACTACCGCGCAGCAGCCTCGCCCGGCGGCCGGGCGAGCTGCTGGAGTGCGCGGTGGCGTCAATGCACCCGCAAACGTGGCCGAATTATGGATCAAGCCTCAAAGCTTGAACACAAATTACACACATCCTCTCTTCATACCGGTGCCGATGGTCTAGATTGACCGTGCTTCAGCTGTTCGGAGACGAGGCGACCAGTAAGGATCCATAGGTCCGGCGCTACGGAAAGCCAGCAGTCGCGTCCCCGGCGCCGGACGTGGGGTGATCAATTCCTGGAGCCCGAAAGGGGCCTTGGGTGCGGGGAGCACCCGAGATTCGACGGGTTCCCGCGCATATCGAGGGACTGGCAGCCGGGATGTCATGCGCGGAGAGGCGGGGGCCTGCCGCGAGGAGGAGCCGTGCGGTGCGGGGGGGCGGGGGCCTCCCGAGGGGAGGGCCAGTGCGGGGGGCGGGGGCCTCCCGGGGGGGAGGAACCGTGTTGGGCGAACACGTCGAGCCACTGGGGACCTGGGGGGTTCTGTGCGGCAAGGGGGACTAGTCAGCCCGTTTCCGTCGGAGCGCGGGCGTCTGGCGAACGGGGCGATCAGCCAGACCGCGATCGACTGGGAGCAGCGGTACCGCCGTGCCGTGATCACGAGCGATACCGTGGCCACCGCCTTCGTGGTGGCGGCGATCGGCAATTTCTTCGGGGCCCGGGACGCGGCCAACTGGCACGAGAAGTGGGGAATTCTCGCATTCGGCACCGAACTGCTGGTGCTGGGAGCGCTTGCGGTGAGCCGGTCGTGGGCTCCGGCCGTACTCGGCCAGGGCGCCGAGGAATTCCGCCGGCTCGGACGCTCACTGTTCACGGCGACCGTCGTACTGGCGCTCGGCGGGATCGCCCTGACCTCGCGCAACATCAAACTCTGGATCTTCGTCGCGATCCCCGCGATCGCGCTCGTCACCATGACCACGCGGTATCTGCTCCGCCTCTGGCTGCACAAACAGCGCAAGGAAGGACGGTGCCTGAGACCGGTGCTCGCTGCCGGGAGCCCGGCCACCGTGCGCGACCTGATCACCCGAACCCGCAAGTTCCCGCACATCGGCTGGCGGGTGGAGGCGGTGTGCACGCCGGACGGTCGCGGGCTCGACGGTGACCAACTGGACGGAGTGCGGGTCGTCGGCCGGCTGGCGGACGTCGCCAAGCACGTCCGCCACGACGGCTACCGCGTCGTCGCGGTCACACCGGACCCGCACTGGTCACCGGCCCGGCTGCAGCGGCTGGCCTGGAACCTCGAAGGCAGCGACGCCGAGATGGTCGTGGCCCCCGTGCTGATGGAGGTCGCCGGCCCGCGGCTGCACGTCGACGCGGTGCTCGGGATCCCGCTGCTGCGGGTCAGCATGCCGACCTTCACCGGGGGTCGCCGGGCGATCAAAGGGGTCGTCGACCGGGTGGGCGCGGCGGTCCTGCTGGTGCTGTTCGCGCCGTTGATGGTGCTCGTCGGGCTGCTCGTGCTGGTGGACAGTCGGGGCGGGGCGTTCTACCGCCAGCGCAGGGTCGGCAAGGACGGCCGGGAGTTCACCATTGTCAAGTTCCGCACCATGGTCGCCGGGGCCCATGGGGCACGTGCGGAGCTGGCCGACCGCAACGAGGGTGCAGGCCTGCTGTTCAAGGTCCGCCGGGATCCGCGGGTGACCCGGGTGGGAGCAGTGCTGCGCCGGTACTCGCTCGACGAGCTCCCGCAGCTCTTCAACGTGCTCACCGGATCGATGTCGCTCGTCGGACCACGGCCTCCGCTGCCGGAGGAGTCCGCCGCATACGGCCCGGACATCCGGCGGCGGCTGCTGGTCAAGCCCGGGCTCACCGGCCTGTGGCAGATCAGCGGACGCAGCGATCTGCCGTGGGAGGAGGCGGTCCGCCTCGACCTGCGGTACGTGGAGGACTGGTCGCTCGCCCTGGACACAGTGATCTTGTGGAAGACGCTGCGTGCGGTGCTCCACGGGCAGGGGGCGTACTGATGCGCGGGGGTCGTCCGACCGGCGCGCGGACCGCAGGCCGAGGGGGCCTGCCTGGGGGGAGAGACGGGTCATGAGAGTCAGCGTTTTCGGGCTCGGCTACGTGGGCTGCGTATCGGCCGCGTGCCTGGCCAGCATGGGTCACGAGGTCATCGGGGTGGACGTCAACCAGGTGAAGGTCGACCTGGTCAACGACGGCAAGGCCCCGGTGGTGGAGGAGCGGATCGGCGAGCTCATCGCCGAGGTCGTGCGGACCGGAGCGCTCCGCGCCACCGTCGACGTCCGCGAGGCGATCACGGGCAGCGAGATATCGCTGGTCTGCGTGGGCACGCCGTCGGAGCCCAACGGCAGCCTGTGCACCACGTACTTGGAGCGGGTCACCGAGCAGATCGGCGCCGCGCTGGCCGAGGGGGCCAAGCAGGGGGGCCGGCACACCGTCGTGTTCCGCAGCACCATGCTCCCCGGCACCTGCCTGAACCTGCTGGTACCGATCCTGGAGAAGAACGTCGGCGGCACGGCCGGGGTGGACATCGGGGTCGCGGTCAACCCGGAGTTCCTGCGCGAGGGCACGAGCGTGCGGGACTTCTTCGACCCGCCCAAGACCGTCATCGGCGAGCTCGATGCGGCAAGCGGCGACGCGGTGGCGGCGCTGTACGACGGCCTGCCCGGCGAGGTGTTCCGGGTGCCGGTCCCGACCGCCGAGGCGATCAAGTACGCGGACAACGCGTTCCACGGCCTCAAGATCGGCTTCGCGAACGAGCTGGGCGCGGTGTGCCAGGCGCTCGGGGTGGACTCGCACCAGGTGATCGACGTGTTCCTGGCCGACCGCAAGCTGAACATCAGCCCCGCCTACCTGCGGCCCGGCTTCGCCTTCGGCGGCTCCTGCCTGCCCAAGGACCTGCGCAGCCTGGTCCACGCGGCGCAGCGGGCCGACGTCTCGGTGCCCATCCTCTCCCACGTGCTGCCCTCCAACTCCGACCATCTGCAGCGCGCGGTGGACCTGGTCGAGCGCACCGGCAAGCGCCGGGTGGGTCTGTTCGGGCTGTCCTTCAAACCCGGCACCGACGACCTGCGCGAGAGCCCGCTCGTCGAGCTGGCCGAGAGGCTCTTCGGCAAGGGGTACGACCTCAAGATCTACGACGCCAATGTGAGCCTCTCCCGGCTGCTCGGCGCGAACCGCGAGTACATCGAGAGCCGGCTGCCGCACCTCGCGCAGCTGCTCGCCGACTCCGTCGACGAGGTGCTCGAGCACGCCGAGGTGTGCCTGGTCGGGACCAGGGATCCGGCCGTGCTTTCGGCGCTTCCCCATGGGGACGGCCCGGTGATCGTCGACCTCATCCACCTTCCCGACGCCGATGCGCGCCGGGCCGAACCTGGGTACGTGGGCCTTGCTTGGTGACGCAATACGCGGCGACGGGACGGTCCGTCGCGCGCTGATTCTGGTGGAGAACCTGTCGGTGCCGTTCGACCGGCGGGTGTGGCAGGAGTGCACGACGCTGCGCGACGCGGGGTGGGAGGTGCACGTCATCTGTCCCCGGGGGGAGAAGCGGGACACGGAGCCGGAGGCGGTGATCGACGGGGTGCGGATCCACCGCTACCCGTTGCGCGCGGCCACCGGAGGGCCGGCCGGCTATCTGCGGGAGTACGGATCGGCGTTGTGGCACACGGTCCGGCTGGCGCGCAAGGTCGGCCCGGTCGACGTGGTCCACGCCTGCAACCCGCCCGACCTGCTGTTCCTGCCGGCACTGTGGCTGAAGCGGCGTGGCGCGCGGTTCGTCTTCGACCAGCACGACCTGGTACCCGAGCTGTACCTCTCCCGGTTCGACCGCGGCAAAGACCTGCTCTATCGCGCCGTGTGCGCGCTGGAACGGCGGACCTACCGGGCCGCGGACATCGTGCTCGCCACGAACGAGAGCTACCGGGACGTCGCGATACGCCGCGGTGGTCAGCGGCCGGATGACGTGTTCGTGGTGCGCAGCGCGCCCCAGATCGACCGGTTCCAACCGGTGCCGCCCGAGCCGGAGTTGAAGCGCGGCAAGCCTCATCTGCTGTGCTACCTCGGCGTCATGGGCCCTCAGGACGGCGTCGACTACGCCTTGCGGGCCCTTGCGAAGCTGCGCGACGAGTTCGGGCGGACCGACTGGCACGCGGTGTTCGTCGGCGCCGGCGACGCCTTCGACGCGATGGTGGAGCTGTCCCGGCGGCTCGGTCTCTCCGAGCAGGTGCAGTTCACCGGGCGCATTCCGGACGCCGACCTGGTGCGCTACCTGTCCACCGCGGACGTGTGCCTCTCCCCCGACCCGCGCAATCCGCTCAACGACGTGTCGACCATGAACAAGGTCCTGGAGTACATGGCGATGGGGCGGCCGATCGTCTCGTTCGACCTCCGGGAGGCGCGCGTCTCCGCCGGTGACGCCGCCGTGTACGCGCCCGCCAACGACGAGGCCGAGTTCGCCAAGCTCATCACGGTGCTGCTGGACGATCCGGAGAAGCGGGCCCGGATGGGCGAGATCGGCCAGGAGCGGATCAGCGGGCCGCTGTCCTGGCGGAACTCGCAAGCGTCGCTGCTCGCCGCCTACGCCGCTGCCTGCCGGGACCATGCCCCGGTGTCGGCGGGTGGGCCGGTCCGTACGGGGAAGAGGCCGCGCCATTGAGCGATGACACGATCCGCCTGGTCACGATCGGACGGATTCTCCGTCGGCGGTGGCGGCTTCTCGCCGCCCTCGCCGTGGTGGGCGCACTCGTCGGCTACGGCACCTCGGTGCTGTTTGGGCCGCGGTACACGGCCTCGGCATCGGTACTGCTGCCAGGGCAGTGGGAAGAGCGCGAACTGCTGACTCAGGTGGACATCGCGACCAGTTCGACGGTGGTCGACCGCGCGGCCGCCGCGCTCGGGTGGAGCGGGGTCAGCGGTGCCGAACTGCGGGATCAGGTAAGCGCCGAGGCCGCCGACGGGAACATCATCAAGATCTCGGGTACGGCCGACACCCCGGAGCGCGCGCAGCGGCTCTCCGACCAGTTGGCCCAGCAGTTCGTCACCTTCGCCGCGCGGATCGCGGGCGGCAGCACCGACCCCGAAGCGGCTACGGGGGCCGAGGCGCTGCGGAAGAAGGTGGCGGAGACCAACCGCCGCATCACCGACCTGGCCAATGCGGCCGATCCGGGGCAGAGCGTGGAGAGCGTGCAGGCCCGCACCGAGCTCGAGAAGCTGCGCACCTCGCTGCAGGAGGCCATGAAGAAGCTGGACGAGGCCGACCCGGCGACCGACAAGGCCGGCATGGTCGTCATGGGGCCGGCGGCCCGGCCGACCGGCGAGGCACCGCCGACGAGGGTGCAGCTCATCGTCGCCGGGGCGCTGCTGTTCTTCCTGCTCGCGGTCATCGGCCATCTCGTCGCCGTACGGATGAATCGCCGACTGCGCACCGAACCGGAGATCGCCGCGGCGCTGGGCTCGGCGCTGCTGGGCACCGTGGACGTGCCCGATGAACGGCGCGGCGCGCACCGGCCGGAAGGCCGTGGCCCACAGGCCCGGATCCGCCGGCTCCTCGGCGTCGACACCCGGTGGGACCTGCCGGCCCCGCAGTGGTCCGGCGACGAGGCCGGCAGGCGGATCCGCTACCGGCGGGTGTGCGCTCGCCTCCGGGACCAGCTGCCGGCTCCCCGGCGGCTGCTGGTTGTCGTACCGGAAGGCGACGAGATCGCCCTCCGGGCCGCCGGGCAGCTCGTCGCCGAGGCCAAGAGCGATCCGCAGCTGCGGGTGGTGGAGGTTTCGGTGGACCGGCCGACGGTGCCGGACCGCGACACCGAGTCCGGTGCCCTGGTCGTCCTCGGCGCGGGCAGCTGGACCGCGGAGGAGCTGGCCGGCATCGCCGAGGCGTGTGCGGACGGCGGGCATGAGGTCGTCGGCATCGTCGTCGCCGACACGGTCCGGGCCCGTCCGACGCGGTCTGCCGGCCATCCGGCGGATGACGCCACTCTGGCGCTCGCGGTTCGCGGCCATGGCACGGGAGGTTCAGCGTGACGACGAGCACGACTTCGGAGTCGTCGGCAGCCGCTCCGCTCTTTGACCTGCAGGCGCTGGTGGTGGCGGTGCGCAGGCGCCGCCGCCTGTGGTGCGCCATGGGGCTGCTGGGGCTGCTGGTCGGCGCGGCGGTGGCGGTCCTGCTGCCGCCGCCACCGAGCGCGGTGACCAAGGTGCTGGTCGCGCATGCGGAGGACCAGCCGAACGACACCGGGACGCTGATCCGCACCGACGTCGAGGTGTTGGGGACCACGCGGATCGCCGGCAAGGCCCTGCGGTCCCTCAAGTCCTCGGAAAACCCTGAGGACTTCATGCGGGACTACCGGGGTACCGGCTTGACCAACAACCTGCTGCAGATCGATGTCACAGGTGACAGCGACGCAGACGCCGTGGCCCGGGCCAAGGCGCTGGCCGATGCGTTCGTCGCGGACCATGTGCGGCGGATGCGGGAAACCGCGAAGGCCGAGGCCGACGCCCTGCTCGACCAGCGTGACCGCATGCGGGACGAGCTCGCCCAGGTCAACCAGGAGATCGGAGACCGATCGCCGGAGAGCGACCCGAAAGCGTCGGCGAGCATCGAGTCGCTCTTCGCCCGCCGGGCCGAGCTCAACTCGCGGATAGCCGATTTCGACCAGCGCGCCGCGGAGGCGCGCACGGGCACGCCCAAGGTCGTCGCCGGCACGCAGATCGTGGACGCCCCGCGTGCGGTGCGGCACTCCCTGCCCAAGGCCGCTGTCACCAACGCGGCGATCGGGCTCGTCCTCGGGCTCGTCCTCGGGCTGGCGCTGGCCGCGGTCCGCACGGTGGTGGCGGACCGCCCCGTGCTGCGCCGGGACATCGCGGCGAACCTGGGCGCCTCGGTCATCGCGGAGCTGCCCCGCCACAAGGGCAGGCTGTGGCAGCGCCGACGGACCCGGGCGACACGCGAACGGCTCACCGCGACCCTTGCCCGCACCGTGCGCGGCTCCGCGGAACCCGTGTCGCTGCTGGAACTGGGCTGTGCGCGCAGCACCAGCGTGATCGCTCTGAACCTCGCCGGGGCACTGGCGGCGGACGGGCCGGTGGTCATCGTCGATGGTCTGCCCGGCCCGCAGCTCGCAACCCGCCGCCCGAAGCCAGGAGACCCCACCGTGGTCAGCGGCGAGCGTGCTGCGGACGTGTCGCACCAGGAGCGCCGGATCGGCGTCGGCTCGGTCGCGCCCGGCACCGCGTGGACCGACCTCCAGTACCTCGGCACCCAGACCGTGCTCGTCGTGCGCGCCGGGCACGGCAGCGCCGCATGGCTGCACACCGTGGCACGGCAGCTCGCGGACCAGCGCATTGCGGTGATCGGTGTGGTGCTGATCGACCCCGATCCCCGTGACCGGACCGACGGCACGCTGTGGGACGGGCTGCACACCGCGCTGCGCGGCCGGAGCGAGCGGCCGGCCCGGCACAACGGTGGGGGTACCTCCCACGCCGTTCAGGCAGTGGGGGAGGGCCAGCGGCGGCCGGAACGGCAGCCGGCGTGGGCCGCACGGGTCCCGGACGACGACCAGGAGGCGCGGTAGACATGTGTGGCATCGCAGGCACTTACCGATGGCCGGACGGGAAGGTCGTGACCGACCGGCTCACCGACACCCTCGCCCACCGCGGTCCGGACGGGGCGGGCCGGTACGGCCACCCCGTCGGTGACGGCGAAGTGCAGCTCGGGCACCGTCGGCTGGCCATCATCGACCTGTCCGAGACCGGCGCCCAGCCGATGGTCTCGGACGGCCTCGCCCTGACGTACAACGGCGAGCTGTACAACGCGCCCGAGCTGCGTGCCGAGCTGGCAGCCGCCGGGGTGCGCTTTCGCGGTACCTCCGACACCGAGGTGCTGCTCGAAGCCTGGCGGCGCTGGGGCACGGACTGCCTGCCCCGGCTGCGCGGCATGTTCGCGTTCGGCATCTTCGACGAGCGCACCGGTGAACTGGTGCTGGCTCGCGACCAGTTGGGCATCAAGCCGCTGTTCCTGCTCCGGCGCGGTGCGGGCCTGGTGTTCGCCTCCGAGCTCAAGGCGCTCGCCGCCGCGACCGGCGATGCGCTGGAGGTGGACCACGCGGCGCTGGTCGCCTCGCTGCTGTACTACTGGGTGCCGGACTCACGGTGTGCGTTCCGCGAGGCGGAGAAGCTGCCGCCGGGGAGCTGGCTGAGGTGCCGGCCCGACGGCCGGGTGGAGCGCGGCCGGTTCTGGAACCTGAAGGACGTCGCAGCCGAGGGCCAGGAGCGAGCCCGCAGCGGCGAGCGGCCGGACCTGGCCGCCATCGTCGAGGAGTCGACCCGGCAGCACCTGCTCTCCGACGTACCCGTGGCGACCTTCCTCTCCGGCGGCCTCGACTCCAGCTACCTGACCGCGCTGGCGGCCCGCGACCGACCCGGGATCTCCGCGTACACGATCGGGTTCCGCGCCGAGGACGCCAAGTTCGAGGCGATGCCGGACGACCTGCGCTATGCCCGGCAGGTGGCCGCGCGGTTCGGCGTCGACCTGCGGGAGATCGAGATCGCTCCGAACGTGCTCGACCTGCTGCCGCAGATGACGTACCACCTGGACGAGCCGATCGGCGACCCCGCCGCGATCAACACGTTCCTGATCTGCTCGGCCGCCCGGGAGGCCGGGGTCAAGGTGATGCTCTCGGGGATGGGCGCCGACGAGCTGTTCGCCGGGTACCGCAAGCACCTGGCCAACCTGCTCGCGCTGCGCTACCAGCGCGTCCCGCGCCCCCTGCGGCGCGGCCTGTCCAGGGCTGTGGACCGGCTGCCGGTCGCGACGAGCCGCCGGGGGTACCGGTCGGTGCGGTTCGCGAAGCGGTTCCTCTCCTTCGCCGATCTGCCGGAGGAGACCGCGTTCCGGCGCAGCTACACCATGTACGACCAGGAAGAGCTGCTCGCCCTGGTCGATCCGGACCTGGCCGGGACGGTCGAGGACGTGCTGACCGAACATGCCGACACCTACCAGGACAACGACCTCGACGACTTCGTCAACCGCATGTGCCTGACCGACGCCCGGATGTTCCTGCCGGGCCTGAACCTCGCTTACACGGACCGGTCGAGCATGGCCGCGTCGACCGAGGTGCGGGTGCCGTACGTGGACGTCGAGGTGGTCAAGGCGGCGTTCGCCGTGCCCGGCGATCGCAAGATCGTCGGGCGGCAGGGCAAGGCCGTCCTCAAGGAGGCGGCCACCTCGATCCTGCCCCGGGAGATCGTGTACCGGCCCAAGGGCCTGTTCAGCGCCCCGCTGCGCGCCTGGATGAGCCGGGATCTGGCGCCGCTGGTGCGCGAGGTGGTCAACGACGGCCTGCTCGTCAATTCCGGGCTCCTGCGCCGCGACGCGCTGGCGCGCATGGTCGCCGAGGACGCCGCCGGGCAGCGGGACTTCTCCAAGCATCTGTGGCATGTGCTGACCCTCGAGTACTGGTATCGCGACGCGACCTCTGGGTCCGGCCAGAGCACTCGGTAACGGCTTAGGAATCAGAGGAGTTCGGGTGAAACAGGTTGTACAGAACTACAAGAGCGGCGAGCTGGCGGTGCTCGACGTTCCGGTGCCGGGGTGCAAGCCGGGCGGTGTGCTGGTGCGGACCGCCTACTCGCTGATCTCCACCGGGACCGAGCTCATGAAGGTGTCCGAGGCCGGCATGTCGATGCTGGGCAAGGCCCGTTCCCGCCCTGACCAGGTGGCCAAGGTCATGCAGAGCGTGGCCACCAACGGGGTGCCCGCCACCTACCGCAAGGTGATGGGCAAGCTGGACTCCTACACGCCGCTGGGCTACTCGCTGTGCGGGGTGGTCGAGCAGGTCGGCGCCGGGATCGACGACGTGAAGGTCGGCGACCTCGTGGCCTGCGCCGGCAACGAGCACGCGCTGCACGCCGAGCTCAACTGGGTGCCGAAGAACCTCTACGCGCCGGTGCCGGACGGCCTCGCGCCGCGGCACGCGGCCTTCGGCACCGTCGGGTCGATCGCGCTGCAGGGCGTCCGCCAAGGCGAGTCACGGCTCGGCGAAGTGGCACTGGTCATCGGCCTCGGGCTGATCGGGCAGCTCGTGGTGCAGCTGCTTGCCGCCTCGGGAGTCCGCGTCGTCGGGGCCGACCCCGACCCGGTGCGCTGCGAGCTGGCCGAGCGGCTGGGCGCCGCGGCCTGCGGCGACCCCGCCTCCGCGGCCGTGGAGGCCGCCGTCGCCGAACTCACCGGCGGTCACGGCGTGGACCAGGTGTACCTGGCCGCCGGCGGCGGCAGCAACCAGCCCGTCGAGCTGGCCGCCCGGCTCTGCCGGGACCGGGGCCGGGTCGTCGACATCGGCAAGTGCCGCCTGGACCTGCCGTGGAACGCGTACTACGAGAAAGAGCTCGACGTCCGGTTCTCGCGCTCGTACGGCCCAGGGCGCTACGACCCGGAGTACGAACTCGAAGGCCGGGACTACCCGATCGGCTACGTGCGCTGGACCGAGCGCCGCAACCTGGCGTGCTTCCTCGACCTCGTCGCCCGCGGCAGCGTCGACGTGGAGCCCTTGGTCTCCCACGTAGCCGACTTCGACGACGCCGTGGAGACGTACCAGCGTCTGAAGGACGGCGATCTGAAGGCCGTGGCCGTGCTGTTCCGGTACCCCGAGCCCGCGGGAGAAGCGGAGGAGGCGGAGGCCCCGGCGGTGGCCGTGCCCGCGGTGAAGCGACCCAGCGGCGGAGTGTCCACGCCGGCCCGGGCCGCCAAGACGCCGGTGCGGCTCGCGTTCGTCGGCGCCGGAAACTACGCGACGTCGATGCTGCTGCCGCACCTGGCCCAGCGCGACGGCGTCGAGCTGTCGACCGTCGTCACCACGACGGCGCTGTCCGCGGCCAACGCGCAGCGCAAGTTCGGCTTCGCCGAGGCGACCACCGACCTCGACGCCGTCCTCGGCGACAAGTCGATCGACGCGGTGTTCGTGGTCACCCGGCACAGCTCGCACGCCGAACTGACCCGGAAGGCGCTGCTGGCGGGCAAGACCGTGTTCGTGGAGAAGCCGTTGGCGCTCACCGAGGACGAGCTGGCCGGCGTGCTCGCGGCGGTGGAGGAGTCCGGCAACGACCGGCTGCAGGTGGGCTTCAACCGCCGGTTCGCGCCGCTGCTGCAGGAGGCCAGGCAGCGGTTCGGCGCCCGGACCGGTCCGGCGAGCCTGCGCTACCTGGTCAACGCGGGCCGGCTGCAGCACGGCAGCTGGTACCTCCAACAGGGCACCGAGGGCTCGCGGTTCGCCGGCGAGGGCGGGCACTTCATCGACACGGCGAGCTGGCTGCTCGGGGCCGACCCGGTATCGGTGTACGCGGTCGCCGCGTCCGGCAACGAGGACCTGCAGGTCGTGCTGCGCTACCCGGACGGGTCCACCGCCACCATCAGCTACGTCACCAACGGCGCGCCCGGCTTCCCCAAGGAGACGCTGGACCTGGTCGCGGACGGCAAGGTGCTGCGGCTCGACGACTTCGTCCGTGCCTCGCTGTTTGCAGACGGAGGGGCCGGCCGCAAGCGGTGGGTCAGTTCGCGGCTGCCCAAGGCCCGGGACAAGGGCCAGAACGCCGAGCTGGCCGCGTTCATCAAGGCCGTGCGGACCGGCGGGCCGATGCCGGTGCCGCTGGAGTCGCTGGTCGCCACCACGGCGGCCACCCTCGCCGTGCAGGCGGGTCTGGCGGGCGGTGCGCCGGTGACGTTGGCGAGGGCACGATGACCATGAGCGCGGGCTGGTACCTGCGACGCCTCTCCCGGATGGGGCCGCAGGAGGTCGCGGGCCGGGTGGGCGACGCGGTGCGCAGGCGGCGGTGGCGGTCGGCGCGGCCGGACTGCCCGAGCGTGACCGGCGCCCGGTTCACCGCGGTCCTGCCCGCCGGGACGATCGCCGCGATACCTCCGGACGCCGCGAAACGCCTCATCGCCGAGGCGGACCGGCTGATGTACGGGCACGTCGAGTACTTCGGGGTGGTCCGCGACGACCTGACCGACCCGGACTGGTGGTGCGACCCGAAGACCGGGCGCCGGGCTCCATGGGGCTACGCCTTCGACGTGCCGTACCGGAACGAGGACGCGGTCGGGGACATCAAGCAGATCTGGGAGCTGTCCCGGCACCAGTACCTCACCGTGCTCGCCGCCGCCTACGCGATCACCGGGAACGAGCGGTACGCCGAGCGCGTGGCCGAGCACCTGCGGTCGTGGTGGGCGGCCAACCCGCCGCTGCGGGGCGTGCACTGGATCAGCGGCATCGAGCTGGGGATCCGGCTGCTGTCCTGGGTGTGGATCCGCCGGCTGCTCGACGGCTGGCCGGGCGCGACCGGGCTGTTCGAGGGCAACCCGGTGGCGCTCAACCAGATCTGGCACCACCAGCGCTGGCTGGCCGCCTTCCCCAGCCGGGGGTCTTCGGCGAACAACCACGTCATCGCCGAGGCCGCCGGGCAGTTCGCCGCGGCCTGCGCGTTCGGGTGGTTCCCCTCCTCGGCGCGCTGGCGAGCCGACGCCCTGCGGTCGCTGGAGCGGCATCTGCGCAGCAACACCTTCGGCTCCGGCCTCAACCGCGAGCTGGCCACCGAGTATCACGGACTGGTGCTGGAACTCGGCCTGGCCGCGGTGGCCGAGGCGGACGTGGCCGGCGTGCCGGTCCCCGCGCCGATCCGGCTGGTGCTGCTGCGGATGACCGACGCCCTCGCGGCCATCGTGGACAACCGGCTACGGCCGCCGCGCCAGGGAGACGCGGACGACGGCCACGGTCTGGTCGTGGACGGCGCGGGCACCGACCGCTGGGCCTCTCTGCTGGCCACCGGGGACGCCGTGTTCGGCCGGCTCGCCTGGTGGCCGACGGTGACCGGCACCGATGTGCGCACCCCACTGCTGGCCGCGTTCATCCGGCCGTACTCGAAAAATGAAACCGCACCGGCCGTGACCCGCCCGGCAAGCCGACCGGGCCACTTCGCCGACGCGGGCATGACCATCCTGCGCGGACCGGAAGGGACGGGAGAGATCTGGTGCCGCTGCGACGGTGGTCCGCACGGCTTCCTGTCCATCGCCGCGCATGCCCACGCGGACGCGCTGTCCCTGGAGGTCCGGCACGACGGCGTCGACGTGCTCGCCGACCCGGGGACGTACTGCTACCACGGGCAGCCCGAGTGGCGGCAGTACTTCCGGTCGACCCTCGGCCACAACACCCTGCAACTGGACGGCGGTGACCAGTCCGTCTCCGGCGGCCCGTTCCTGTGGACCCGGCAGGCCCGCAGCCGCGTCCTGGTCGCGGACACCTCCGACGCCTCCGCCGGGGGGACGGCCCGCTGGTGTGCCGAGCACGACGGCTACCCGGGCTCCGTGCACCGCCGCCGGGTGGAACTGACCGCCGCGAGCCAGGAGTTGAGGGTGGTCGACGAGGTGCGCGGCCCGCGCCGGGCCGTGCAACTGGCGTTCCACCTCGGCCCGGCGATCGCCATGGACCTGGTGGGGAACCGGGCAGTGCTCACCTGGACCCGGGACGGCGAGGACCGCTCCGCGGCGCTCGACCTGCCCGGACAGCTGTCCTGGCGGGCACATCGCGGCGAGACCGACCCGCCACTGGGCTGGTACTCCCCCGGCTTCGGGCGCAAGGAACCCACCACCACGCTGGTCGGCACCGGCTTCACCGACGGCGCGGAGGGCTTCACCACCGTGCTCAGGTTCCGCGGCCAGGGGGTGTTGTGAAAGTCCTGTGCGGTGCCCACGGTGTCCGGTGCGTGCCCTCGGCGTGCCGGACGAAGGCCCTCGTAGCGGAGCTACTTGGGTCATTGGCCGGTGCGGCGAGGGTGCGTGCCGGGCGCCGTGGGTGCTGTGCGGGACTTTCACAACACCCCCTAGGGGAGCGCGTGGGGATCAAGAGACGGCACTGGGCGTTGCCGACGGCACCGCTGGCGCTGGCCCTGCTGGCGGCGACCGGCTGTACGAGCACGGCGGGCGCCCAGTCGGAGCCGACCGTTGCGCCATCCAAATCCGCGGCCGTGGCCGTGGCCCGGGTGTGCGCCAAGCCCGAAGCCGGGCCGGCGAAGGCGCCGGCGGGCGCGGTGACGGTCGACCCCGCGGTGGTCGGTGACCTGGCAGCGAAGACCAAGAGCAGCCCCCCGAACACCACGTTCTGGCTTCGACCGGGCAAGCACAGGCTCGACCCGGACCGCTACGCCCAGGTCATCCCCAAGAAGGGGAACCGCTACCTCGGTGCGCCGGGCGCGGTGCTCGACGGCCGGAAGAAGAACCAGTACGCGTTCGGCGGCACCGCCCGCGACGTCACCATCCGCTACCTGACCGTGCAGGGGTTCGTCGCGCCGCAGAACGAGGGCGTGGTCAACCATGACTCGGCCGACGGATGGGTGATCGAGCACGCGACGATCCAGAACAACTCCGGCGCCGGGCTGATGGCCGGTGCCCGCCAGCGGGTCCGCGCCAGCTGCCTGCGCGGCAACGGCCAGTACGGCATGAACGCGTACAAGGCCGGCGACCCCATCCGCGGCCTGGTGGTCGAGGGCAACGAGATCGTGGGCAACAACACCGACGACTGGGAGCGGCGGCGGGAGGGCTGCGGCTGCACCGGAGGCATCAAGTTCTGGGCCGTCAACGGCGCCGACGTACGCGGCAACTGGGTGCACGACAACCGCGGAACGGGGTTGTGGGCGGACACCAACAACAACGACTTCCGTATCGAGAACAACGTGCTCGAGGCCAACGACGGCGCCGCGCTGATCTACGAGACCAGCTACAACGCCGTCATCCGGAAGAACACGATCCGGCGGAACAACTGGGTCGAGGGCCGCAAGGCAGCCGACCGCGGCGACAACTTCCCGTATCCGACCGTCTATCTATCCGAGTCCGGCGGCGAACCACGGATCCGAGCCCGCACGGACAAGATCGAGATCTACCGGAACGTGCTGGAGAACAACTGGTCCGGGATCACCCTGTGGGAGAACGCCGACCGGTTCTGCAACAGCCCGGCCAACACCTCGTCCGGTGACTGCACGTTGCTGGTGAAGAAGACCGACCGCTGCGCACAGCCGGCGATCGGCAAGCCACCGCTCTACGACGACTGCCGGTGGAAGACCCAGCGGGTGGACATCCACGGCAACCGCTTCGTGCTGGACAAGTCCGTCGTCGACTGCACGGCGAAGTGCGACCGCATGGCGGTGCTGGCCAACTACGGCACCTACCCGGACTGGTCGCCGTACCAGGGCGAGCGGGTGGCCGAGGCGATCACCCGGGGGCAGCACAACCGCTGGCACGACAACGCCTACGTCGGACCGTGGAAGTTCGTCGCCCACGACCCGAGCCGGGTGCTCGACTCCGGGCAGTGGCAGGGCACGCCGTACCAGCAGGACGCGGGCAGCACCTTCCGCGCACGGGACGGTGGTTGAGATGAGCCCAGACCACACAGACCACACAGACCACACGCCGAAGATCGTCGGGACGGTCTGGGGGTTGCTGATCCTCAACACGCTCGGCTCCGCCGGGGCGAAGACCATCGTCCCGCTGCCCCGCTCCCTCATCCAGATGGTCACCATGGGCGCGCTGGTCGCCGCGTTCACGCTGGCGCTCGCGGTCAATCTCCGGCTGCGTATCCGAGCCAGCGCCTACGTGCTCCTGCTCACCCTGCTGCTGGTGCCGAGCGTGATCTCCAGCGCGAACCTGGAGTCCGGGTTCGGCGCGCTGTTCCGCTGCGCCCGGCTGGCTCTCTTCGTCAGCACGCTGTGGCTGCTCAGCCGCTGGTGGGACGGCGGCCTGACGTTCGTCCGGCACCACATCCGGATGTACTTCGCGGTGCTCGGGTCGGTGGCCGCGGGCCTGCTCATCTCACCGGGCGCGGCCATGCCCGAGCTCTACGGCGGACGCCTGGTCGGCGCGTTGTGGCCGCTCACCCCGCCGCAGATCGGACAGTACGCCGCGGTGATCATCGGGCTCACCGTGCTGCTCGTCCTGGGCCGCCGGACCGACAGGGCCGGCGCGGCGGTGGTCATCGTGCCGTCACTCATCCTGCTCGCGCTGACCCATACCCGGACGGCCACGCTCGGCCTGCTCATCGGGCTGGTGTTGGCGATCGGCTCGCTCGTCCTGACCAGCGCCGCCGCCCGCCGGTTCTTCACCTGGGCGGTGCTGTGCGCCGTGGTGGCCGCGGTGGGGTTCGCCTCCGCGCTGCAGTCGTGGTTCCTGCGCGGGCAGAGCCAGGAGAACTTCTCCAGTCTCACCGGTCGGGCCAAGGTCTGGGACGCCCTGCTGGCTGCGCCCCGGTCGACCTCGCAGCAGTTGTTCGGCGTGGGCCTGGGCGACAAGTCGTTCGGCGGGCTGCCGATCGACAACAGCTGGCTGGCCGTCTACAACGAGCAGGGTCTGATCGGCGTCACCCTCGTTGCGGCGATCATCATCGTGCTGGGCGGCGTCGCGTTGCTGCGGCCACCGTCGCTGCAGAGGGCCTGCGCGATCTTCCTGATCAGCTACTGCGCGATCGCGTCGTACACCGAGGCCGGTCTTGGCGACGCCTCGCCGTATCTGCTGCATCTGGCCCTGGCCGCCTCGCTGTTGGCGGCACCCGCCGCGGCGACTCCCCTCTCGACGCCCGAAGTCCCTCGACGACACATCCCGCACTGGGCCCGTAGATCGGAGGTGACCTGAGCATGCACGTCCTCGTGGTGCACAACCGCTACGCCTCGGCGCAGCCGAGCGGGGAGAACAAGGTGGTCGACCAGGAGGTGGAGCTGCTGCGCGCGGCCGGCCACCGGGTCGAGTTGTTCGAGCGGCGCAGCGACGACATCGCCGCCCGGTCCCTGCTGGGCAAGGTCGCGGTGCCGCTCCTTGTGCCGTGGAACCCGGCGGTCCGCGCGGAACTCGCCGCCCGGCTGCGCGCCGAGCGGCCGGACGTGGTGCACGTCCACAACGTCTTCCCGCTCCTGTCGCCCGCGGTGCTGGCCGCCTGCGCCGACGCCGGGGTGCCCGCCGTCGCCACGCTGCACAACTACACCCAGGTCTGCCCGCCCGGCACACTGCAGCGGGACGGCCGGCCGTGCACCGAGTGCGTCGGGTCGGCGGTGCCGCTGCCCGCCGTCCGGCACGGCTGCTACCGGAACTCCCGTCTTGCGACGGTGCCGCTCGCGGTCAGCCTGTCGGTCAACCGGCGGCGGTGGTGGTCCGGCGTGGAGCGGTTCTTCTGCATCTCCGCCGCGCAGCGCGACGTCCTGGTGCGGTCCGGCGTGCCGGCCGAGCGGCTGGCGGTGAAGCACAACTTCGTGCCGGAGCCGGACGCCCGCCGAACAGGCGCCGGCGAGCATGTGCTCTATCTGGGCCGGCTCGCGGAGGCCAAGGGCGTACGGCTGCTCATGACCGCGTGGGACGAGATCGCAGCGAGCGGCGGTGTGGGCGTGCCGCTCGTCATCGCCGGCACGGGGCCGCTGGAGCGAGAGGTGACCGCCTGGGCGGCGGGCCGGGACGACGTGCGCTACGTCGGCCTGTACGACCCGGCTCAGTGCCGTCAGGCCATCGCGCGGTCGGTCGCCGTGGTGGCTCCCTCGACGTGGCTGGAGGCGTTCGGCCTGGTGGTCGTGGAGGCGATGGCGGCCGGGGTCCCGGTCGTCGCCGCCGGTCACGGCGCCTTCGTCGAACTCGTCGAGGACGGCGTGACCGGGCTGCTGCACCGGCCGGGCGAGTCCGCCTCGCTCGTGTCCTGCATACGCCGGATCGCGGCCGAGCCGGCCCGCAACCGGGAGATGGGCCAGGCGGCCCGGCGCCGTTACGAGCAGGGTTTCAGCCCGACCGTCGGCCTTGAGCGCCTGGTGGAGGAGTACCGCACCGCGATCGCGGGTCGGACGGAACTATTGGGGGGCAGTAAATGACACGATGCCGACTCTGCGGCTCGGCGGCGCTGGCGAGCGTCGTCGATCTGGGGGCGACGCCACCATGCGAGAGCTTTCTCGCCGCGGACCAGCTGGACCTGCCGGAACCGGCGTACCCGCTGCACCTGCGGGTCTGCACCGACTGCTGGCTGGCGCAGATCCCGCCGCTGATCACGCCGGAGGAGACGTTCAAGGAGTACGCGTACTTCTCCTCGTACTCGACCTCCTGGGTGGAGCACGCGCGGACGTTCGTCGCCGATGCCGTACAGCGGGTGGGGCTCGGCACCGACGGCTCCGAGGCCTTCGTGGTCGAGGTCGCGAGCAACGACGGGTACTTGCTGAAGCACGTGGTGGACCGGGGGATCCGCTGCCTCGGCATCGAGCCGTCGGTGAACGTAGGCGCCGCGGCGCGGGACGCGGGTGTGCCCACGCTCACGGAGTTCCTGTCCCCGGAGACCGGATCCGCCGTCCGCGCCGAGCACGGCCCGGCGGATCTGGTCGTGGCCAACAACGTCTACGCGCACATCCCCGACGTGATCGGGTTCACCCAGGGGCTGCGCGCCCTGGTCGCCGACGACGGCTGGGTCTCCATCGAGGTGCAGCACCTGCTGACCCTGATCGAGGAGAACCAGTACGACACGATCTACCACGAGCACTTCCAGTACTACACGGTCGCGTCCGCGATACGGGCGCTGGCCAGCGGCGGACTCACGCTCGTGGACGTCGAGTTGCTGCCCACGCACGGCGGCTCCATCCGGCTGTGGGCGCGGCCGGCCGAGGTGGCCGGTGAGCCGACCCGGCGGGTGGCCGACGTGCTGGCCCGGGAGAAGGCCGCCGGGCTGCAGGAGCTGTCCGGGTACACCGAGTTCTCCGCCCGGGTGGCCAAGGTGCGCCGGGACCTCCTCAAGTTCCTCATCGAGGCGGCCGAGCGCGGCGAGACGGTCGTCGGCTACGGCGCCCCGGGCAAGGGCAACACCCTGCTCAACCACTGCGGCATCCGGCCCGACCTGCTCGCGTACACGGTCGACCGCAACCCCTACAAGCACGGCAGGTTCACGCCGGGCACCCGCATCCCGATCCTGCCGCCCGAGCAGATAGCCGCCGACAAACCGGACTACGTCCTCGTCCTCCCGTGGAACCTGCGGGCCGAGCTGGTCGAGCAGCTGTCCTTCGTGCACGAGTGGGGCGGCCGGCTGGTCTTTCCCATCCCGGAACTGAGCATTGTCGAGGTCAAGGCATGAAGGTCGTACTGTTCTGCGGCGGTTACGGGATGCGGATGCGGAGCGGTGCCGCAGACGACGTGCCCAAGCCGATGGCGATGGTCGGCCCGAGACCGCTGATCTGGCACGTCATGCGCTACTACGCGCACTTCGGGCACACGGAGTTCATCCTGTGCCTCGGGTACGGGGCGCACCACATCAAGGACTTCTTCCTCAACTACGAGGAGACGGTGTCCAACGACTTCGTGCTGCGGGGCGGGCAGACCGAGCTGCTGTCCACCGACATCGCGGACTGGACGATCACGTTCGCGCAGACCGGCATCGAGTCACCGATCGGGGAGCGGCTGCGCCGGGTGCGGCACCACCTGGACGGCGACGAGATGTTCCTCGCCAACTACGCCGACGTGCTCACCGACGCCCCGCTGCCGGAGATGATCGACCGGTTCGCCCGGCGCGACGCCGGTGCGTCGATGATGGTGGTGCCGCCTCAGTCGTCGTTCCACTGCGTGGAGCTGGGTGAGGACGGCCTGGTGGGGGGCATCACCGCGGTGAGCGACATGCCGCTGTGGGAGAACGGCGGCTACTTCGTGCTCCGCCAGGAGGTCTTCGACCACATCCCGGAGAACGGGGACCTGGTCGCCGACGGATGCGCCCAACTGGCCAAGCGCGGGCGGCTGGTGGCGCACCAGCACCGCGGCTTCTGGAAGCCGACCGACACCGTGAAGGAGCGGGCCGCGCTCGACGAGGCCTACGCCCGCGGCGACCGCCCGTGGGCCGTGTGGGAGCAGGACAGCGCGGCGGTGAGCGCGTGATCCGGCTCGGGGCCGGGCGGCACCTGGACCGGATCGTCGCGGTGGGCGCGCACTGCGACGACATCGCCATCGGCGCCGGCGGCACGCTGCTGACGCTGTGCCACGCGCGGCCGGGTATCCGTGTCGACGCACTGGTGCTCTCCGGCGGCGGCACCGACCGGGAGCAGGAGGAGCAGGCCGCGCTCGCCGCCTTCTGCCCGGGCGCCGACCTGCGGCTGACCGTGCACAAGCTGCCGGACGGCCGGCTGCCCGTGCACTGGGACGAGGCCAAGGCCGCGGTCGAGGAACTGCGCGGGCAGACCGAGCCGGATCTGATCCTTGCCCCGCGTACCGATGACGCGCACCAGGACCACCGCGGCCTGGCGCAGCTGATACCCACCGCGTTCCGCGACCACCTCGTGCTCGGCTACGAGATCGTCAAGTGGGACGGCGATCTCGGCCGTATGGCGGCGTACCAGCCGCTGTCACCGGAGATCGCCGAACAGAAGGTACGGCTGTTGCAGGAGCACTACCCCTCGCAGCGGCACCGGCCCTGGTACGACCGGGAGGCCTTCCTCGGTCTCGCCCGGATCCGCGGCATCGAATGCCACGCCCGCTACGCCGAGGCGTTCGCCGTCACCAAACTCACGCTCAATCTGGGGGACTGAACTTTGCGCGTACTGCTGACCGGACACCAGGGCTACCTGGGCACCGTGATGGCCCCGGTCCTCGCGGCCGCCGGGCACGAGGTCGTCGGCCTTGACGCCGGCCTGTTCGCCGACTGCGTCCTCGGCCCGACACCCGCGGACCCGCAGGGGCACCGGGTGGACCTGCGCGACGTCACGGCCGACCACGTGGCCGGGGTGGACGCCGTGATCCACCTGGCCGCGCTGTCCAACGACCCGCTGGGCTCGCTGGCGCCGGAGCTCACCTACGACATCAACCACCACGCGTCCGTACGGCTGGCCCGACTGGCCCGCGACGCCGGAGTGCGGCGCTTCCTGTACGCGTCGACCTGCTCGGTCTACGGCGCCGCCGGCGGCGACGACCTGGTGACCGAGGACGCCCCGCTGCGCCCGGTGACGCCGTACGCGGAGTCCAAGGTGCGAGTGGAGGACGACCTGCACGCGCTGGCCGACGGCGACTTCACCCCGGTGTTCATGCGCAACGCCACCGCCTTCGGCTACTCACCCCGGCTGCGCGCCGACATCGTGCTGAACAACCTGGTGGGCCATGCGCTCCTGTCCGGTGAGGTCCTGGTGCTCTCCGACGGCACGCCCTGGCGCCCGCTGGTGCACGCCGCCGACATCGCACGGGCCTTCACGGCCGCGCTGACAGCGCCGCGCGAAGCCGTGCACGACCGGGCGTTCAACATCGGCAGCGAGACCAACAACGTCACGGTCGCCGAGATCGCCGAGCAGGTCGCCGAGGCGGTGTCCGGCTCGAAGGTCGTGATCACCGGGGAGACCGGCGCCGATCCGCGGTCGTACCGGGTGGACTTCTCCCGGTTCCGCGCCGCGATCCCCGGCTTCGACTGCGAGTGGACGGTGAAGCAGGGCGCGCTCGAACTCGCCGACGCCTACCACAAACACGGGCTGACCGGGGAGGACTTCGAGCGACGCTTCACGCGCCTCGCCGTGCTGCGCGCGGCGTCCGACGCCGGTGCCGTCGACGACACCCTGCGGTGGCGCGGATGACCGCGGCCGGCGAACAGCCGACGACCTCGGCCGGCGACGAGATGTACGCGCTGGTCGAGCGGCTGTACCCGCTCTGCCGCAGCATCACGGGCGACGGCGTGCGCGCCACCCTGGACATCGTCGGGGAGCACATCCCGCTGCAGGTGCACGAGGTGCCGACCGGGACCCAGGTGCTCGACTGGACGGTGCCGCAGGAGTGGAACATCCGCGACGCGTACATCGCCGACACCGCCGGCCACCGGGTCGTCGACTTCGCCGCGTCCAGCCTGCATGTGCTCGGCTACAGCGTGCCGGTGTCGGCGACCATGCCGCTGGCCGAGCTGCGCGGACACCTGCACACCCTGCCGGACCACCCGGCCTGGGTGCCGTACCGCACCAGCTACTACAAGCCGGACTGGGGCTTCTGCCTGGCCCAGGAGACCTTGGACGCGCTGCCGGACGGCGAGTACGAGGTGCGCATCGACTCCACACTCGCGGACGGCCACCTCACCTACGCCGAGCACGTGGTCCCCGGGCAGGTCCCGGACGAGGTGATCGTCTCCTGCCACGTCTGCCACCCGTCGCTGGCCAACGACAACCTGGCCGGCATCGCGGTGGCGACGTTCCTGGCCCGGGCGCTGGCACAGCAGACGCCGTACTACACCTACCGGTTCATCTTCGCGCCCGGCACCATCGGGGCGATCACCTGGCTGGCCCGCAACGCGGAGCGGGTGGAACGGGTCAAGCACGGCCTGGTGCTGGCCTGCGCAGGCGACCCGGGCGGGCTGACGTACAAGCAGAGCAGGCGCGGCGACGCCGAGATCGACCGGGTGATGCGGCACGTGCTGGCCGCATCCGAACGCCCGCACCGCGTCGCCGAGTTCACCCCGTACGGCTACGACGAGCGGCAGTTCTGCTCGCCCGGGTTCGACCTCGGCGTGGGCTCGCTCACCCGGACCCCGTACGCCGGGTACCCCGAGTACCACACCTCGGCGGACAACCTGGACTTCGTCTCCCCGGAGGCGATGGCGGACACCCTCGCAGTCTGCCGCGAGGCGTTCACCGTCCTCGACCGCAACCGGCAGTACGTCAACCTCAGCCCCTACGGCGAACCACAGCTGGGCCGGCGCGGGTTGTACGACGCGCTCGGCGGCCGCAGCGACACCAAGCAGGCCCAGATGGCCATGCTCTGGGTGCTCAACCTCTCCGACGGCGAGCACAGTCTGCTGGACGTCGCCGAGCGGTCCGGGCTGCCGTTCGACACCGTCGCCGCCGCGGCCGACGCCCTGCACGGCGCCGGGCTGATCAAGGCATGACGCCGATGACCACCGAGGAGGAGAAGACGACGACACCGGCCGGATCCGCCAAGCGGGCCCTCGCCGGCCGGCTGTCCTGGGGACTCGCCGACCAGGCGGCCTCCAGCATGTCCAACTTCGTGGTGGGCATCTACGTGGCCCGCTCGCTGGGGGTCACCGCGTTCGGCGTGTTCAGCCTGGCCTGGGTGACCTACGGCGTGGTGCTCAACGTCTCCCGCGGGCTGGCCACCGACCCGCTCGTGGTGCGCTTCAGCGGTGTGTCGGACGCGTCCTGGCGCGGAGCAGTGGCCCGGGCGACGGGTACCGCGCTCGGCGTCGGCGCAGCCATCGGCGCGGCGTGTCTGGTGGCCGGCCTTGCTCTCGGCGGCCGCGTGGGGCCCGCGTTCGCCTGCCTCGGCGTCATGCTGCCGGGGCTGCTGCTGCAAGACGCCTGGCGGTTCTCGTTCTTCGCCGCCGGCAGCGGGCGGAAGGCGTTCGTCAACGACGTCGTGTGGGGCGTCGCGCTCGTCCCGGCCATGGTCGTGGCGGCCCGCGTGGGCAGCGTGGCCGCTTTCGTGCTCGCCTGGGGTGCGTCCGCCGCGGTGGCGGCGGGGTACGGCTACCTCCAGTCCGGCATCCGGCCCCGGGTGACCGGGGCGCGCGGGTGGCTTCGCGAGCAGCGCGATCTCGGCTCCCGGTACCTGGTCGAGAACGTCAGCCTCAGCGGCGCGAGCCAACTGCGGGCGTACGGGCTCGGTGCGATCGTCGGGGTCGGCGCGGTGGGTGCGGTGCGGGGCGCCGAGCTCCTGCTCGGCCCGTTCCTCGCTGTGCTGATGGGACTTTCGCTGGTCACCGTCCCGGAGGCGGCACGGGTGCTACGGCAGGCCCCGCACCGCCTCGGCTCGTTCTGCCTCCTGCTGGGTGGCGGGCAGGCCGCCGCCGCGCTGCTCTGGGGCGGGGCGCTGCTGCTGGTGCCGGACCGGCTCGGCGAGCTGGTGCTCGGCGGCGTCTGGCACTCCGCCGCGGAGCTCATCGTGCCGGTCACCCTCGGCGTCGCGGGCGCCGGCCTCGGCACCGGCGCGGCGGCCGGGCTGCGCGCGCTCGGCGCGGCCCGGCGCAGCCTGCGCAGCCAGCTGTTCGCCTCCGTCTGTTACGTCGGCGGCGGGCTCGGCGGGGCGGCCGTGGCCGGCACGGTCGGCTCGGCCTGGGGCGTCGCCGCCGCGACCGTCTGCGGCTCGGCCGTGTGGTGGCTGCAGCTGCGGTCCGCCCTGCGCGAGCGCCGGCACAACTCCGTTCCCGAAGTGAGGACTTCATGACCGACCGACCCAGGCTGAGCATCGGCCTGCCCGTGTACAACGGCGAGGAGTACCTCGCCGAGTCGCTCGACGCCCTGCTCGGCCAGACCTACGAGGACTTCGAGCTGGTCATCTCCGACAACGCCTCGACCGACGGGACCCAGGACATCTGCCGCAAGTACGCCGCGCAGGACTCACGCATCCGGTACCTCCGGCTGACCCGGAACATCGGTGCCGCGCCGAACCACAACTACGTGTTCACCGAGTGCCGCGGCGAGCTGTTCAAGTGGGCCTCGCACGACGACCTGTACGCCCGGGACCTGCTGCGGCGCTGCGTGCAGGCGCTGGACGAGCGGCCGGACGTGATCCTCGCGCACTCCGGCCAGGCGGTCATCGACGGCGACGGCCAGGTGAAGGTGCCGTACGAGTACGGGCTCGCCACCGACTCACCGCACGCGCCGGAGCGCTTCCGCAGCCTGCTGTTCGAGCCCGGTGGCGACGACTTCTACGGGGTGATGCGGGCCGACGTGCTGCGCCGGGTGAAGCCGCACGACAGCTACCACCACGCGGACCGCACGTTCGTCGCCGAGATCACCCTGCACGGGCCCTTCCACCAGGTGCCGGAACTGCTGTACTTCCGCCGCGACCACCCCACCCGCGCCGAGCGGGCGAACCCTTCCAAGCGTTCCCGGTGCGTCAACCTGGACCCGCGCCGGGCAGGCCCGCTGCACCCGACGCCGCGGCTGCTCGCCGAGTACGTCTGGGGCTTCGCCTCGGCGATCCGGCGGGCGCCGTTGTCCCCCGCCGACCGGCGCGCCTGCTACCGCCACCTCGCCGCATGGATGACCAGCCGGGTCCGGCCGGGCGCCGGCGAGCGGGTCGAGGACCGCGCCCCGGTCGACCCGGACCGGCTCGCTGTCTCCGTCGACGCCCTCGTCGCGGGCCGTGAGGGGCGGCGGGCATGAAGCCGACGACACGTGTGGGGGTGTTCGGTCTCCTCGGCTCCGGCAACCTCGGCAACGACGGGTCGCTCGAAGCCGTGCTCGGGTATCTGCGCGCCGCGCACCCGGAGGCGGCCGTGGACGCGCTGTGCGGCGGACCCGAGGTCGTCGCGGCCCGGTACGGGATCCCCGCGACGCGGCTGCACTGGTACCGCGGGGAGTACCGGACCGCGTCGCGTGCGGGCGCGATCGTGGGGAAGGGCCTCGGCAAACTCGTCGACGTCTTCCGCACCGCCGCCTGGGTGCGCCGGCACGACGTGGTGATCGTGCCGGGCATGGGTGTTCTCGAGGCCACGCTGCCCCTGCGGCCGTGGGGCTTCCCGTACTCACTGTTCCTGCTCTGCGCGTCCGGCCGGTTGTTCGGCACCCGGGTCGCGCTGGTCAGCGTCGGCGCCGCCGAGATCGGCAACCGACCGACCCGGGCCCTGGTCCGCTGGTCGGCGCGGCTGGCCGCGTACCGGTCGTACCGGGACGCCCAGTCCCGCGAGGCGATGCGGGCGATGGGTGTGGACACCGCGCGCGCCGAGGTGTACCCGGACCTGGCGTTCGCCCTGCCTACGCCGACGCCGCCGACGAGCACCCCCTCGGGCCCGCCGGGCCAAGTCTGCGTCGGCGTCATGGACTTCCACGGCAGCAACGACGACCGCGCCCGGGCCGAGGAGATCCACCGGCGCTACCTCGACGGGACGACCCGTTTCGTCCGCGCGCTGGTCGAGGAGGGCAGGCCGGTCCGGCTGCTCACCGGCGACGCGTGCGATGCGTCGGTGGTCGCCGCGATCCTCGACGCGGTGAACTCGCCGCTGGTCACCGCTGCCGAGGCGGCCTCGCTGGCCGACCTGATGAAGGAGACGGCGGCTGCAGACACCGTGGTGGCGATCCGGTACCACAACCTGATCTGCGCGCTGAAGGCCGGCACACCGACGCTCGCACTCAGCTATGCGGCGAAGAGCGACGCGCTCATGGACCGGATGGGCCTCGGCGCGTACTGCCACCCGGCTCGCGAGGTCGACGCCGATCGGCTGCTGGAGCAGTTCCGGGAGCTGGAGAAGCGCTCGGCCCAGCTGCGGCAGACCCTCACCGAGCGGAACCAGACCGCCGCCCGGCAACTGGGGCACCAGTTCACGGCCTTGACCGCGGCCCTGTTCCCGGCGACCGACCTCACTCACCCCCTGCGGAAGGCTCCATGAAAGCGACCGAAGTCCCGGAGATCGCCGGCGCGTACCTGTTCGAGCCGACGCCGTACGCCGACGAACGCGGCTTCTTCTGCCGCACCTTCGACGCCGACGTGGTCCGCTCGGTGGGCCTCGACCCGAACGCCTTCATCCAGGACAGCGTGTCCCGCTCGGTCCGGGGCGTGCTGCGCGGCCTGCACCTGCGCTCCGGCGCCGGCGAGGCCAAGCTGGTGCGGTGCTCGTACGGGAGGATCTTCGACGTCGTCGTGGACCTGCGGACGGACTCGCCGACGTACCTGGGCCGGGCCTTCTTCGAGCTGTCCGGCGAGACACAGACGACCCTGTACATCCCGGCGGGGTGCGCGCACGGCTTCCAGGCGCTCACCGAGACCGCCGACACCTCGTACCGGATCGACCGCCCGCACGATCCGGCCGAGGACGTGACGATCGCCTTCGACGACCCGGACCTCGCCATTCCCTGGCCGCTGCCGGTCACATCGATGTCCCAGCGGGACCGGGAGGCGCCGAGCCTCGCCGAGGTCCTGAAGCACGGAGAGAAGTGAGGGTCGGCGTGGACACCGAACATACCGAACACACCGAAGAGACCGAGGAGTTCCTCCTGACCCGGTCGCGGACGGCGAACCAGCGGCTGCACGCCCTGATCCCCGGGGGCGCGCACACCTACGCCAAGGGCGACGACCAGTACCCCGAGAACCTGGCCCCGGTCATCAGCCACGGCCACGGGGCCCACGTGTGGGACGTCGACGGCAACCGTTACATCGAGTACGGCTCCGGCCTGCGGTCGGTCAGCCTCGGCCACGCCCACCCACGCGTGATCGAGGCGGTGCGGCGGGAACTCGACCGCGGCAGCAACTTCGTCCGGCCGTCCATCGTGGAGGTCGAGGCCGCGGAACGCTTCCTGGCCACGGTGCCGACTGCCGAGATGGTGAAGTTCGCGAAGAACGGCTCCGACGCCACCACCGCCGCGGTGCGCCTCGCCCGCGCCGCCACCGGCCGCCCGCGGGTGGCCCTCTGCGCCGACCACCCCTTCTTCTCCACCGACGACTGGTTCATCGGCACCACGCCGATGTCCGCGGGTATTCCGGCGGCGACCACCGACCTCACCGTGGCGTTCCCTTACGGGGACCTGGCCGCCACGGAGGAGCTGCTCACCCGGTACCAGGACGAGATCGCCTGCCTGATCCTCGAACCCGCCACCCACACCGAGCCGCCGCCCGGGTACCTCGCCGGCCTGCGCGAGCTGGCCGACCGGCACGGCTGCGTACTGATCTTCGACGAGATGATCACCGGCTTCCGCTGGTCCGAGGCGGGCGCCCAGGGCCTGTACGGCGTCGTCCCCGACCTCTCCACGTTCGGCAAGGCGCTGGGCAACGGGTTCGCCGTCTCCGCGCTGGCCGGGCGCCGCGAGCTGATGGAGCGGGGCGGGCTGCGGCACTCCGGCGACCGGGTGTTCCTGCTGTCCACCACCCACGGTGCCGAAACGCACTCCCTGGCGGCCGCGATGGCCGTGCAGACCACCTACGTCGAGGAGGGCGTCACCGCGCGGCTGCACGCCCTCGGCGAGCGGTTGGCCGCCGGTGTCCGCGACGCCGCGGCGAGCATGGGCGTCGGCGACCACATCGTCGTCCGGGGCCGGCCCAGCAACCTCGTCTTCGCCACCCTCGACGAGAACGGGCAGCCGTCGCAGGAGTACCGCACCCTGTTCCTGCGCCGCCTCCTCGCGGGCGGGGTGCTGGCCCCGTCGTTCGTGGTGAGCAGCGCGCTCGACGACGCCGACATCGATCACACCGTCGACGTGGTGGCCCAGGCGTGTGCGGTGTACCGGAAGGCACTGGACGCCGCCGACCCCACCCCCTGGCTGGGCGGACGACCGGTGAAGCCCGTATTCCGCCGCTTGGCGTGACGAGGCGTGACGAGACAAGACGTGACGTGACGCGACGTCAGCGACGCTCCCGCCGACCGGCATCGGCCATCCGATCGACCAGCCGGTCAGCCAGCCGGTCAGCCAGCCGGTCGACCAGCCACGCGGTCGCCGGAATCACCGCCAGCGCGGTGCACCAGCCGCCGAGGGCGTCGGTCGGGTAGTGCGCGCCCAGGGCGACCTGCGCCCAGCCCATGGCGGCGCCGGCGACCAGCGCCGCGGCGAGTACCAGTGACGTGCCGGCCGTCCTGCCGAGGCCGAGCCGGCCGGCCGCGAGCAGCGCCACCACGAGGGCGAGCGCGGTGAGGAAGGCGGTGTGCCCGCTCGGGTAGGACAGGTTGCCGTCGCCGTGGATGGTGCGTCCCACCAGGGGCTTGAGCAGCGTCGCCGTCCCCACGGCCATGGCCGGGCCGGCGACGACGAGCACCGCCGCGCGAGGACGCCGAAGCAGCAGGCAGCCCGTCACAGCGGCCACGACCAGCATCGCCGCTCCCACGGGCTCCCCCAAGAAGTCCGTGGCCAGAGCGACGTGCCGCCACGGCGGCCGCACACTGTCCGCCGTCGGCTGGATGATCCACCTGTCCACCCTGCCGGGCTCGCTGTGGCCGGCGTACAGGACCCCGAGCACGACGACCACCAGCGCGGCGAGGGCCGCCATCAGCCAGAGCCGCACGCGCAACGCCGGGGGCAGCACCGCGGTCGACCTGCGGTGCTCTGCCGTGATCGGTGGATGGCGCTCCGGATCGTGACCTGTTGAGGCAGGGTGAGGGTGCTGCCCTTCATCCGACCGGTGGACAGTCATGAATCAGCGGCTCCCTGTTTCCCCTGCTCCAGGCCCGCTCCGGCCGAACCATCCCACGCCACTGACGCTGGTCGACGTGGCCTTCGGCTTCTGCTGGCGCCAACTCCCCACCAACGAGACCCTATACGAGCGTCACAGCCGATGGCCGTCTCTCGATGTCGAGCAGGAGCATGGCGTCATGAGCGGGGGTGCCGGGCTCGGCGGTGTACGTGCCGAGGCGTTGGCCCGGGGTGCCCTCGATGTGCATGCTCTGGCCGCTCAGGGTGAGGACGCCGACCTGGGGATGATGGAAGGTCTTCTGGATCTTCTTGCGGCCGATGACCTCGTAGCGCTCCCACAGCTTCGCGAAGTCGGGACTCTTGAGCAGAAGTTCTCCCACGAGGCTGGTGAGATCGGGTGCGTCCGGGTTGATGCCGGCTTCGGCGCGCAGGCGAGCGACGCAGCCGCGGACCTGGGTGTCCCAGTCGGGGAATAGCTCGTGGGCAGTGGGGTGCAGGAAGAGGTAGCGGGCGAGGTTCCGCTGGGTGGCGGGCCAGTCGGCGATGCCGGCGTACAGGGCCAGGCCGGCGGGGTTCCAGGCGAGCAGGTCCATGCTGCGGCTGACGATGTAGGCGGGGTTCGGCCGCATCGTCTCCAGCAGCAGCTTCAGGTGCGGGCGGACCGTCCTGCTGGGCGGGGGAGGCGTTCGGGGGCGTAGCGGGCGGCCCGGGCGGCCAGCTCGCGCAGGTGGTGGTGTTCCTCGTCGTCGAGGTGCAGGGCGCGGGCGAGGGCGTCGATGACACCGGGGCTGGGTCGGGTTTCCTTGCCGCGCTCGAGGCGGGTGTAGTAGTCGATGCTGACCCCGGCGAGCGTGGCCAGTTCCTCGCGGCGCAGGCCGGGGGTGCGGCGTACGCCGGGGCCGGGGGTGAGGCCGGCGCTCTCGGGGCTGGTCTGGGTGCGGCGGGCGCGCAGGAAGCGCGCCAGTTCGTCGCCGCTGGTGTGCTGCTCGGGTGACATGGATCCAGTGTCGCAACGCCGCCACCAGCGCGGTGTCCGCGAGAGGGGCCCTGTCATACCCACCGCTGGCCACCCCCGGGAAGAATCCGGCCTGCCTGTGCAGCGCTCGGGGCGGCACGTTGGACGACGTCACCACTTCCTTCCCCTCACCTTCATTCCCGTCCCCCAGGAGCGCCGCCCCGTGTCCACTCCCCTCACCGCGACCGCCGCACAAGGGCGCGAGGCCGCGGGCCCGCGCCGTCCTGGCGCCACCGCGGCGCTGGGGGCCGCGCTGCTGGGGTTCTTTGTCATCACGCTGGACGCCTTGGTCGTCAACGTGGCGCTGCCGTCCATCCGGGCCGACCGGCTCGGGGCCCGCCGCACCTTCGGTGTGGGGCTGGTCGTGTTCGTGGCCGCCTCGGCTGCCGGCTTCCTGCTCCGGCCCGCCGCCCCCGCGTAAGACGACAAGCCACGCCCGGGAGGGGTGCGGCACGGCACCCGTGCGGCACCTGCGCGGTACTCCACTTGCGACAGCACAGACCAATGAGACAAATGACCAAAAAGGAAAGGAAAGGTCAATGAAGTACATCAAGCTGCGTGATCTGGAGGTCTCCCGAATCGGCCTGGGCGCGATGGGAATGTCCCACGGCTACACCGGCTCCGGGACCGACGACGCGGAATCCACGCGCACCCTGCACCGGGCACTGGAGCGGTGATCGAGGCCGTCGGCACCCGCCAGACGCTGGAGACCGCCCTCGGAACGGTCGTCGACGGAGGCACCGTCAGCCGCCTGGGCGTCCCGCAGTACGAGGAAGGCCCCGTCGGCCCTTCCATGATCATGCGGAACATCACCCTCACCGGCGGTGCCAGCCCGGCCCGCGCCTGCATCGACGAGCTGATGCCGGACGTGCTGGACGGCGCCATCGAACCGGGCCGCGTCTTCGATCAGGACTTCTCCCTCGACCAGGTCCGGGACGCCTACCGGGCCATGGCCGACCGCCGCGTCCTCAAGGCGCTCATCACCTTCTGACCTCCTACCAGTACGACAAGGAAGCCCCCCATGCACACCGTCACCCTCAACAACGGCATCGAGATGCCCGTCCTCGGATTCGGCGTTTACCAGATCCCGCCGGAGCAGACCGAGCAGGCCGTCACCGACGCCCTCGCCGCCGGCTACCGGCTGCTCGACACGGCCGCCGCCTACGGCAACGAGGAAGCAGTCGGACACGCCATCAAGAACAGCGGCATCCCGCGCGAAGAGCTGTTCGTCACCACCAAGCTGTGGGTCCAGGACGCGCCCGCCGAAGAGAACACCAAGCACGCCTTCGAGACCTCGCTGAGCAAGCTCGGCCTGGACTACCTCGACCTCTACCTGATGCACCAGCCCTACGGCGACGTCTACGGTCAGTGGCGTGCCATGGAGAGCCTGCACCGCGACGGCCGTATCAAGGCGATCGGCGTCGCCAACTTCTACCCCGACCGCCTCCTCGACCTCGTCCTCAACAACGAGATCACGCCCGCGGTCAACCAGATCGAGACCCATCCGTTCTTCCAGCGGGTCGCCGATCAGGAGCTGATGCGCGAGCGCGGGGTCCAGATCCAGTCGTGGGGCGGGTTCGCCGAGGGCAAGAACAACCTCTTCACCCACCCGCTCCTGAGCGCGATCAGCAGCCGGCACGGCAAGTCCGTGGCACAGGTCGTCCTGCGCTGGCTCGTCCAGCGCGGCGTCGTCGCCATCCCGAAGTCGGTCCGCCCCGAGCGGATGGCGGAGAACATCGATGTCTTCGACTTCCAGCTGACCGACGAGCAGATGGCGTCCATCGCCACCCTGGACACCGGCGCCTCCCTGTTCTTCGACCACCGTGACCCCGAGATGGTCAGCTGGCTCAGCAAGCGGCGCCTGACGGACTGACATGTGGATCCACAGGGTCAGGGGTTGCCGTCGGTTCCCGAGCCGGCCGCGGTGCCACCGCCCCCGCAGCCCGCGACCAGCGTCGCGGTGGTCAGGGCGGATAGATCCGACGCCGCGAGGCGCCTGGTTCTCGATTCCACGGGTTCCTCCACTTCACTGGGCACGGTCCCGCAAGACCATGTCGGCGGCCGGTGATGCGGCCGCCTGTATCGGTGGTGCTTCGCCGTCTCGGGGTCAGAGTCGGGGCGGCGAAGCGACCGATGCCCGTGCCACCAGCGGGCACGGCAGCATTTCCTGGGCAACCGGACCAGTCTCCCGGTCCGGGGCGCCCGTGAGCGCGAGCAGTTGTACGACGGCTCGCGCCCCCATCTCGTAGTGCGGCAGGGCGACGGTGGTCAGCCCTGGGAACATGCCGTCGCAGATCAGTTCCTGGTTGTCGAAACCGATGACCGACAGATCGGCCGGGATCGACAGCCCCAGCTGGGCGGCGGCGTGGTAGGCGCCCATCGCCATCCGGTCGGTGAAGCAGAACAGCGCGGTGGGCCGCTCCGCCGCCTGCAGCAGCCCGAGTGCCGCCCGGTAGCCGCCCGCCGCGTCGGAGGTCTCGGTCACCACCAGCCCGGGATCGAAGGCGACACCTGCTTCCGCGAGGGCCTGGCGGTAGCCGGCCAGCCGCCCGTGGGTGGCCGGGATGTTGTCGACGTTGTTGAGGAAGCCGATACGGCGGTGGCCGTGCCGGAGCAGTTCGTGTACGGCGGTGTAGCCGCCCTGGACCTCGTCCGGCACCACCGACGGGACGGCGGGGTCGTCCGCGCGTGCGTCGAGCAGAACCGTGGGGACCGAGCGCAACTGCTCCGGCACCTCCACGACCCGGTGGTACATCGACGCGTACAGCACCCCGTCGACCTGGCGCTGGAGCAGCAGTTCGATCTCCTTGCGCTCCAGCTCCGGGTCTCCGCCGGTGTTCAGCAACAGCAACAGCAGGTCGTGCTTGGCCGCCTCTTCCTGGGCTCCCAGGATGATCTGGCCGGCGAAGGGGGTGGTGGCGATCCGGTCGCTGACGAAGCCGACGGTGCTCGACCGCTTCAGCCGCAGGCCACGGGCCAGACCGTTGGGCGCGTACCCCAGCCGCTGGGCCGTCTCCAGGACGCGCTGCCGGGTCTCGGGGTTGATGCGCTTGCCCTCGGCCTCGTTGAGGATGTGGGAAACGGTCGTGACCGAGACTCCGGCGGCTTCCGCCACGTCCTTGATCCCGATCCGCCTGCCCATTGCGGTGCCCAATCGTTTTGGCAAGTGAGTGCGGGATGAGATTGCGCCGGGGTGGGGCCGCTTGTCAACATCTCGTAGACGCCGTCAAACGAGCGGATCCAAGAACGTCAGCACGGAGGCGTCCTCCTCGATCAGCGGGGTGAGGGCGGCGTTGAAGGGGCCGCCGTACGGGGCGTTCAGGTGCGCCTGGAAGGCGTCCTCGTCCCGGTACACCTCGAAGATCCAGAAGGCGCGCGGGTGGGCTGCCTTGGTGTAGACGTCGAAGGCGATGTTGCCTTCTTCCTCGCGCACCTTCAGGGCGTAGTCCCCGATCATGCGGGCGACCTCGGCCTCCGCTCCCTCGCGGGCGGTGAACTCGGCGAGCAGGGTCTTCTTCATGGTCTCGTGTCCTTGTCAGTTGTGGGCGGAGTCGAGGTGCCAGACGACGGCCTGGTCCAGCTTCACCGAGCCGTTCTCGGCGAAGACCTCCACTCCCTGGCCGGCGGGGTCGGGGAAGATCTGGTCGGTGATCACGGCCTCGCCGCTGCCGCCGAAGACCTCGACGGACGACCAGTCGACGAGGATCCGCAGCTTCACCTTGCCGTTCTTGGCCTTCAGCGGTGCGGTCTGGACACCGGGGAAGGTGCTGTTGAAGTCCACGGCGCCGGAGCGGGTGCGGTCGACGTACAGCTCCTGTGTCGTGGTGTCGTAGCCGATGACGGTCTCCTCGCCGCCTGCGCCGGTGCGCACCTTCAGGCCGAAGCGTTCGGCGTCCTTGAGGGAGAAGGTCGCCTCGATGTCGAGCGCCTTGCCCTTGGCCGCGGGTCCGATGAGGGGCTGGGCGGTGTTCTTGACGGTGACCCCGGTCGCGGACACCGGGTCCTGCCGCAGGGACGCCACGCTGTTCACCGGCTTGCTGGTCAGCCGGATCCGGCCGTCGACCGTACGCAGGGCCATCTCCCGGGGGATGCTCTGCGCGCCACGCCAGGGGGAGGTGGGGATGGCTCCGCTGTAGTCCCAGTTGTTCATCCAGCCGATCATGTAGCGCTTGCCGCCCGGTGCGTTCTCCCAGGACACGGCCGCGTAGTAGTCCTTGCCGTAGTCGGCCCAGTCGGCGCGCTGTACGACCGACTTGGCGGGGGCGTCGGCGGCGGTGAACCGGTCGGCCAGGATGTGGCCCCAGCCGGCGGTGTTCATGTCGACGACCTGGATCTGCGCCTTCTTGCCGGCGTAGGGACGCAGGTCGAAGGACGCCCAGTCCAGGGCCTCGCTGTTGGCGCCGGTGGCGCTGCGGACGATCTGGCCGTCGACGACCAGGTTGACGGAGGTCTCCTGGGAGACCGGCTGGGCCAAAGCGTCGGACAGCATGACGTGGTCGACGTTGATGTGGCCCCAGCCGCCGCTGTTGTCGTCGACGATCCTGATCTGCGCCTTCTTGCCGGCGAGGACCTTGACGTCCCAGGAGGCCCAGTTGAGCGCCTCGCCGTCCTTTCCGGTCGTGCTGCGCACCACCTGGCCGTCGACGAGGAGTTCGACGGCGGTGGGGTTGTCGGAGCCGGCGGGGTGGTTGCCGCCGCCGACGAGGAAGTTGACGTAGTCCTTGTCGATGGTGAATTCCGGCGAGGTGAGGGTGCCGGTGGTGGAGTCGCCGTTCAGGTAGCTGTTGACCAGGCCATTGCCCCGGAATCCGGAGACTTCCTGCTGGTTGGGGAGGGTGCCGGTGGCCGGTGCCGAGCCGAAGGCGTCTCCGGTCGTCGTCCAGTCGCCGTAGCTGCCTCCTTCGAAGTCGGCCAGGACCGTCCCCGCGGGCGGGTCTCCCTGCTCCAGGAGCGTCCCGGGTTCGTGCGGGTGCCGTCCGCCACCGACCTTGAAGTTCAGGTAGCGGCTGTCGACGGTGAACTCGGGCGAGGTGAGGATGCCGGTGGCCGCGTCACCGCCGTGGAAGCTGTTGGCGAGGCCCGTGCCGTCGAAGCCGGAGACGGCGCCCTGTCCCTCCACCGCCCCGGCCGCCGGTCCGGCGCCGAACGCGGTGCCGGTGGTCGTCCACGCGCCGAAGTCGGTGTTCTCGAAGTCCTGCACCACCGTGCCGGTGGGCGGGGTGTAGGTGCCCTTGTCCTCGGCGGTGAACTTCTTGCCGTCGAAGTCACCGATGAAGTACTGGGCGGCCGAACCGCCCGCGATACCGCCGGGGTTGATGTTGACGACGAGGACCCACTTGATGTTGTTCTTGTCCCCGTCGACCGCGAGGGGGAACAGATCGGGGCACTCCCACACGCCGCCCGTCGCACCGGCCGGTCCGAACTCGCTCTGGAGCTTCCAGTCCTTGAGGTTCTTGGACGAGTAGAACTGCACTTTGTGCTCGGTGGACAGAGACACCGTCATCAGCCAGCTCTTGGTCGGCGCGTACCACTGGACCTTGGGATCGCGGAACTCCCTGGAGCCGATGTCGATGACCGGGTTGCCCTGGTACTTGGTCCAGGTGCGGCCGCGGTCGGTGCTGTAGGCGAGCGACTGGGCCTGGATGCCCGTGTCCTTGGCGTAGCTGGTGTAGATCGCCACCATGGGCGGGTTCTCCTTGGTACCGAACCCGGTGCTGTTGTTCCAGTCGACGACCGCGCTGCCGGAGAACACCATCTCCTTGTCGTCGTGCGACAGGGCGAGCGGCAGCTCCTTCCAGTGCACGAGGTCGGTGCTCACCGCGTGCCCCCAGGACATGTCGCCCCACGAGTTGCCGTTGGGGTTGTACTGGTAGAAGAGGTGGTACTCGCCCTTGTGGTACACGAGGCCGTTGGGGTCGTTCATCCAGTTCTTCTCCGGGGTGAAGTGGAACTGGGGCCGGTAGGTCTCGGAGTACGGCGAGATGTCTGCGGCGACGGCCTGGGGGGCAAGCGGGGCTGCAGACAGGGCACAGACGGTCGCCACCGCCGCGATCATCCGTATACGGGCATGCCGGGATACACGTTCAGAGCTCATGGTGTCTCCTGTGCCGCGGCCGTCCGCGCAGCGGAGCCTGATGCCCGGCGCGGAACCGACCGAAAAGTGACGCCTTGCCGACGCCGTCGTCCACGGCGCCGAAAAGGGGACGGGGTGTCAACGTTGACTTGTGTCATCGATGACATCGAGTGGCCCGATGATGGACGCAATCCCGCCAACGCGTCAACGGTTCGGCCGTGATGTCCGCTGCGCGGCCCGACTGTCCGTCAGGTGTGATCGGCCGTGGCCAGCTGCTCCAACTGGCTCTGCCACGGGGGGTTGGGGCCGGCAACCGAGCAGGTCAGGGCCGCGACCCGGGCGGCGAACCGGCAGGCTTCCGCGACGTCGTCGAGACGGATTTCCGTCAGCCGGCCACCGAGCAGTCCGCGGACGCCGAGGTGGTGCAGCAGCCCCGCCGTGAAGGAGTCCCCCGCTCCGACCGTGTCGACGACGTTCGTCGGCACGGCAGGCACCTCGACCCGTTCGCCGTCGAGCGAGGCCAGGGCGCCGTCGGCGCCACGTGTGATCACCACGAGCCGCGCTCCGGCCGCGTGCCAGAGGTCGCACGCCTCCTCGGGCGACGTGCCCGGCAGCAGCAGTTCCAGGTCGTCCTCGCTCAGCCGGAGCACGTCCGCGAGGGCGCACCAGTGCGCCAGCCGGGCGCGGTAGACGTCGGGGTGCACCAGCAGCGGCCGGACATTGGGGTCGATGCTGATGGTCGCGTGCGGGGCGGCCGCCGCCAGGAAGTCCTCCACCACCGCGGCCCCCGGTTCCTGCACCAGGGCCAGGGATCCGGTGTGCACGCAGGCGGTTTCGGACAGGTCCACCCGCGCCAGTTCCTGTGCCGTCCACTGCCAGTCCGCCGTGTTCTGCGCATGGAAGGAGAACGCGGCCTGCCCCTGGGCGTCCAGCTCCGCCACGGCCAGCGTGCTGGGCTCCGCGGCCGGGACGGCGCTCGACAGGTCCACCCCGGATGTCTCCAGGTGGGCACGGAACAGGCGGCCGAACACATCGCCCGACAACCGCGCGAGGAAGCGGGCCGGGGTGCCGAGGCGGGCCAGTGACACCGCCGTATTCGCAGGTCCGCCGCCGGGCAGCACACGCAGGGCGAGTTCGTTCGAGGTGCTGGCGGGATCGACGAACGCGTCCGCGACGCACTCTCCCAGGACGGTGATCTGGCGCGGGCTCATGGGCTGCTCTTCTCTGCGAACGTACGGGCAAAAAAGCGGGCACGAAACGGGCGGCCGCAGGGGACGTTGCGGACTTGTGACGCGTGCAAGGCATTGACGTTTCCGGGAGCCGGAGTCCATCATCCTCGCCATGCAGTGTCAACGATGACATAAGTCAACGATGACACCCGGGCGGCATGCTCTGACACCCACCCCGTGCCGCTCGCCACACCTCAGGAGTCGAACATGCCTCGCACCACTCGTCTGTCCTCCTCCCTCCTCAGAGCGGCCGCCGTCACGGGCGTCGCGGCCCTCACCCTGACGGCCTGCGGATCCGGCTCCGGTTCGGACTCCACGGGCTCCGGTTCGGGCAGCGTCAAGGTCGGTCTGATCACCAAGACCGACACCAACCCGTTCTTCGTGAAGATGAAGGAGGGCGCGGAGAAGGCCGCCAAGGAGAACGGCGCCGAACTGTCCACCGCCGCAGGCAAGTTCGACGGGGACAACGCCGGGCAGGTCACCGCCCTCGAGAACATGGTCGCCGCCGGCGTGA
Organism: Streptomyces sp. T12; assembly: GCF_028736035.1. NCBI lineage: Bacteria > Bacillati > Actinomycetota > Actinomycetes > Kitasatosporales > Streptomycetaceae > Streptomyces > Streptomyces sp. T12. The sequence goes on along the minus strand of NZ_CP117866.1, from coordinate 8,144,204 downwards.
AGGGCATCCTGATCACCCCGAGCGACTCCAAGGCCATCGTGCCCGCGATCGAGAAGGCCAAGGCCAAGGGTGTTCTGGTCATCGCCCTGGACACCCCGACCGACCCGGAGAGCGCGGTCGACGCCCTCTTCGCCACCGACAACCTCAAGGCGGGCGAGCTGATCGGCGAGTACGCCAAGGCCGCCATGAAGGGCAAGACGGCGAAGATAGCCGCCCTCGACCTCGCGCCGGGCGTCTCCGTCGGCGTCCAGCGGCACGACGGCTTCCTGAAGGGCTTCGGCGCCACCGAGAAGGATGTCGCCTGCGCCCAGGACACCGGCGGCGACCAGGCCAAGGGCCAGACCGCCATGGAGAACTGCCTCCAGAAGGAACCCGGCATCAACGTCGTCTACACGATCAACGAACCGGCCGCCCTGGGCGCGTACACCGCGCTGAAGGCCAAGGGCCGGGAGAAGGACGTGCTGATCGTCTCCGTCGACGGCGGCTGCACCGGCACCCAGGCGGTCAAGGACGGCAAGATCGCCGCGACGTCCCAGCAGTACCCGCTGAAGATGGCCGCCGAGGGTGTCAAGGCCGTCGTGGCGTACGCCAAGGACGGCAAGAAGGCGTCCGGTTACACGGACACGGGCGTCACCCTGATCACCGACAAGGCGCAGGACGGGGTCACGTCCAAGGACACCGCCTACGGCCTGGAGAACTGCTGGGGCTGAGCCGCCCCCGACGACCGTACGTTCGCCGCCTCCCCCTTAAGCGGGGCGGCCGCCCCCTCCTCCCCGACCGTGGGGACGGCCGCCTCGTGCCCTTGTCCTCCGACTTCTTCGATTCCTCCGGTTCCTCCCACGAGGACGGACGGGGACGGACAAGGACTCTGTCTTCCGACAAGGACTCCGCATGACCGCCACGTCCACGCCTCCGAGCACGTCCTCGCCGTATGCCGAGCTCAAAGCGCCGACCACGGCCCGCAGACTGCTCACGGCACCCACCACCGGCCCGCTGGCCGCCCTCCTCCTGGCCTGCGCCTTCTTCTCCTTCTCGACCGACCAGTTCCTCACGGGCGGCAACTTCTCGCTGATCGTGCAGCAGGTCATGGTCGTCGGCACCCTCGCCATCGGCCAGACCCTGATCATCCTCACGGCGGGCATCGACCTGTCGTGCGGTGCCGTCATGGCCTTCGGCAGCATCATGATCGCCAAGATGGCCGCCGAGGGCTCCATGCCCCCGCTCGTCGCCATCGCCGTGGGCATCGCCGTCTGCGGCGGATTCGGTCTGCTCAACGGGCTGTTGGTGCAGAAGATCCCGCTGCCGCCGTTCATCGTCACCCTCGGCATGCTCAACGTGGCGTTCGCGCTGACCCACATCTACTCCGAGGAGCAGACGGTCACCAACCTGCCGGGCCCGCTGACGGCGCTCGGGGAGACGTTCCCGCTCGGCCACACCGACATCACCTACGGCTCCCTGGTCACCATCGGCCTGTTCCTCCTCCTCGCCTACGCGCTGAGCAGCACCGGTTGGGGCCGGCACGTCTACGCGCTGGGCAACAGCCAGGAAGCGGCGCGGCTGAACGGCATCCGCACCTCCCGCCTGACCATCGGCGTCTACACCGTGGCGGGTCTCCTCTACGGCCTCGCCGCCCTGCTGCTCATCTCCCGCACCGGAGTCGGCGACCCGCAGGCCGGCCAGACCGACAACCTCGACAGCATCACCGCCGTGGTCCTCGGCGGCACCAGCCTCTTCGGCGGACGCGGTTCGGTGCTTGGCACCTTCATCGGCGTCCTCATCGTCGGTGTCTTCCGCAACGGCCTGCAGCTGATGGGCGTCGCCTCCATCTACCAGACCCTGATCACCGGCGTCCTGGTGATCCTCGCGGTGACCGTCGACCAGATCTCCCGGAAGAAGGCCCGATGAGCGCCACGACCTCCCCCACCCCTGTCCTTCAGGCCCGCGGTCTGGTCAAGCGCTACGGCCACGTCACCGCCATCGACGGCGCCGACTTCGACCTGATGCCCGGCGAGGTCCTCGCCGTCATCGGAGACAACGGAGCGGGCAAGACCAGCCTGATCAAGGCCCTCACCGGTGCGGTGGTCCCGGACGAGGGCGAGATACGCCTCAACGGCAAGCCGATCCAGTTCTCCGGGCCGCAGAGTGCCCGTGCCCACGGCATCGAGACGGTCTATCAGGACCTCGCCGTGGCCGCGTCCATGGACATCGCCTCGAACATGTTCCTCGGGCGCGAGCTGCGCCGCCCCGGTGTCCTCGGCAGTGTCTTCCGCATGCTCGACAAGAAGCGCATGCGTCAGGAGGCCGCCGAGCACATGGCGGACCTGAAGATCGGTCTGCGCTCGCTGACGCAGGCGGTCGAGACGCTCTCCGGCGGACAGCGGCAGGCCGTCGCGGTGGCCCGTTCCGTCGCCTGGGCGCGCAGTGTCGTCGTCATGGACGAGCCCACCGCCGCGCTCGGCGTCAAGGAGTCGGGGCAGGTTCTGGACCTCATCCGCCGAGTCCGGGACAAGGGCATGCCGGTGGTCCTGATCAGCCACAACATGCCGCACGTCTTCGAGATCGCCGACCGGATCCACGTCCACCGGCTGGGCCGGCGCGCCGCCGTGATCAAGCCGTCCGACTACTCCATGGCGGAGGTCGTGGCCATCATGACCGGCGCACTCACCGTCGATGCGGCCGGAGGTACTGTCGTGGCGGATTCCGAGGCGGCGAAGGCCGCGGGAGTCCAGGCCAACTGACGACAGGACCGCAGCACTCACAGGTTCCGGCCGAGGCCGCGGCCGGGACCGACGAGCACAGGAGACCGTTTCCTCCATGGCAGCGAACCGCCGCCCGACCATGGCAGACGTCGCCCGAGAAGTGGGCGTCAGCGCCAAGACCGTCTCCCGGGTTCTCAACGAGGACGGATACGCCTCGGAACAGACCAGGGAGCAGGTTCTCGCCGCCGTTGCCAAGCTCGGCTTCCAGCCGAACCTCATGGCCCGCAACATCCGGGTCGGAGGACCCGACACCACGATCGGACTGGTCATCCCCGACCTGGCCAACCCGTTCTTCGGAGCCGTGGCCAGGAGCATCGAGGACACGGTCCGCGACCGTGGCCTGACCTTGCTCGTGGGCTCCTCCGCGGACGATCCCGACCGCGAGCGCTCGTTGACGGACAAGTTCCTCGCCCGCCGCGTCAGCATCCTCATGGTCGTGCCGTCCGTCGGCGCCGACCACTGCCACCTCAAGGCCCACCGCACCGCGGGACTGCCCGTGGTCTTCATCGACCGCCCCGGCGCGGGCCTGGCCACGGACAGCGTCGTCAGCTCCAACCGGGACGGCTCCCACGAGGGCGTCGCCCACCTGATCGCCCACGGACACCGGCGCATCGGCTTCATCGGCGACCTGCCCACCAAGCTCTACACCCGCCGCGAACGCCTCGCCGGCTACCGCGCCGCCCTGCAGGAAGCCGACATTCCCTACGATCGCTCACTGGTCGTCAGCGCACACGACCAACAGGGGGCCGAGGCCGCGACCTCGAAGCTGCTCGACCTGGCCGATGCCCCCACGGCCCTGTACGCCGGCAACAACATCATGGCCCTGGGAATAGTCGCCCAACTCGCCCGCAGCAAGCGCAAGGACGTCGCCGTCGTCGCCTTCGACGACGTCTCGCTCGCCGAGGCCCTCGAACCGGCCCTGACCGTCGTCGCCCAGGACCCCGGGGAAATCGGCAGAACAGCAGCGACGGCCGCCCTCGCCCGCTTGGACGGCGACCGATCTCGGGCACGGACCATCACGGTCCCCACCCGCCTGATCGTCCGAGGCTCGGGCGAGCAGCCTGTGCTCGGCGCGCGGGAGGCATGAGCGGGTCGCCTCCGTACCATTCGAGACGAGGGTGGGTAGTGGTGGATCCAACACGCAGTGGCCGGGTGGGTGTCCGCTGCTTCTCCCTCCGCCCTGACCCGGCTCTGGAGCGGCCACTGCTCAGGACGGGCACCGCTCCTCATGCGTCCAGACCACCGCGCTTGACGAGCTGGCTCGCGATGACGTTCCGCTGGATCTCGTTCGTGCCCTCGCCGACGATCATCAGCGGGGCGTCACGGAAGTAGCGTTCGACGTCGAACTCGGTGGAGTAGCCGTAACCGCCGTGGACGCGCACAGCGTTGAGGGCGATCTGCATGGCGGTCTCGGAGGCGAACAGCTTCGCCATCCCCGCCTCCATGTCCACCCGACGGCCGGCATCCGCCTCCCGGGCCGCGTACAGGGTGAGCTGACGGGCCGCAGTCAGTGAAGTGGCCATGTCCGCCAGGTAGTTGCCGACCGACTGGTGCTTCCAGATCGGCTTGCCGAACGACTCCCGCTCCTGGGCGTAGGCGAGGGAGTCCTCGAACGCCGCCCGGCCGACGCCGAGCGCGCGGGCGGCGACCTGGAGGCGTCCGGTCTCCAGGCCCTTCATCATCTGCGCGAAGCCCTTCCCCTCCCCACCGCCGAGTACGGCGTCGGCCGGGGCCCGGTAGTCCTCGAAGGACAGCTCGCAGCTCTCCACTCCCTTGTAGCCGAGCTTGGGCAGGTCGCGGGAGACGGTGAGACCGGGACCGTGTTCGACCAGCAGGATCGAGATGCCCCGGTGGGCGGGGACGGCGTCCGGATCCGTCTTGCACAGCAGGGCGATCAGGCCGGACCGGCGGGAGTTGGTGATCCAGGTCTTCGCCCCGTCGACCACGTATCCGCGATCGCCGTCCTTGCGGGCGACCGTGCGCATGGCCTGCAGGTCCGAGCCGCCGCCCGGCTCGGTCAGGGCCATGGTCGCGCGGATCTCGCCGGTGGCCATCTTCGGCAGGTACCGGCGCTTCTGCTCCTCCGTGCCGAAGTGCAGCAGCAGCTTGGCGACCACGGTGTGGCCGCCCATCGCGCCGGCCAGGCTCATCCAGCCGCGGGCCAGTTCCTCGGTGATCAGGACATAGCACGGGGTGGAGACCGGGGTGCCGCCGTATTCCTCGGGGACGGCGAGGCCGAAGACGCCGAGCCGCTTCATCTGCTCGATCAGAGCCTCGGGGTAGGTGTTCGCGTGCTCCAGTTCCCGGACGACCGGTTTCACCTCCTTGTCGACGAAGTCGCGCACCGTATGGACGATGAACTGCTCGTCCTCGGACAGGATGTCGAGGGTGCTCATGGGGCGAGGCTCCTTGCTGAACTAGCGGGTGGCGAAGGGCTGTTCAGATGACGCGTTCGGCCCTCAGGCTGTCGATGTCGGCCGTGCTGTACCCCAGCTCGGCCAGGATCGTCTCGGTGTGCTCGCCGACCGCGGGGACGGGATCCATGCGCGGAGCGAGGCCGGCCAGGTCCGCCGGCGGCAGCAGCGCCTCCACCGTGGCTCCGCCGGCGATCCGTACGTCCCGTCGGCGGTTCCGGCTGCTGAGCACCGGGTGGTCAAGGAACGCCGCCACGTCGTTCACCCCCGCGTTGGCGATGCCCGCCTCATCCAGCAGTTTCATCACCTCATCACTGTTCAGCTCGTCGAAGCGCTCGGCCACGATCGCGTTCAGCTCCTCACGATGGGCCACTCGGGCGGATCCGGTGGCGAAGCGTGGATCTGCGACGAGCCTCGGCAGGCCGAGGAACCGACCGCACAGGGCGGCCCATTCGCGCTCGTTCTGGATGGAGAACAGCACGTCCTTGCCGTCGGCGGCGGTGTAGGCGCCGTACGGGGCGATGGTGGCGTGCTGGGTGCCGAGGCGCGGGGGCTGGGTGCCGCCGAAGCGGGTGTAGTAGGCGGGCTGGCTGACCCACTCGGCCAGTGCCTCGAACAGCGAGACCTCCACGGCACGGGCGACGCCGGTGGTGGCGCGGGTGAACAGGGCGGTGAGGATGCCGGAGTAGGCATACATGCCTGCGGCGATGTCGGCGATCGATACGCCGACACGGGCGGAGCCGTGCTCGTTGCCGGTGAGCGAGACGAGGCCGGTCTGGCACTGCACCAGCAGGTCGTATGCCTTGCGGTCGGCCCACGGGCCGCTGGAGCCGTAGCCCGAGAGGGAACACGGAATGAGAGAGGGAAAGCGTTCGGCGAGCGCATCGGCGCCCAGGCCCATTCGTGCGGCCGCACCGGGGGCAAGGTTCTGCACGAACACGTCCGCGTCTGCGAGGAGTTGTTCCAGGACGGCCCTTCCCGCCTCCGACTTCAGGTCGAGCGTGACGGACTCCTTGGACCGGTTGAGCCACACGAAGTAACTGGACTCGCCGTGCACCGTGGTGTCGTAGCGTCGGGCGAAGTCACCTCCGCCCGGCCGCTCCACCTTGATGACCCGGGCGCCGAGGTCGGCCAGCTGGCGGGTGGCGAAGGGGGCGGCCACCGCCTGCTCGACGCTGACGACGGTGACGCCGGCCAGCGGCAGCGCTTCGGACGCTTCGGGGAGCTCGGTCATGGGCGACCTCCAGGAGGATGCGGGTCCCGTGCCGGGGCTACCATCATGGATGGTCATGGTGATGTCAGTGAAATAGCAATGCGTGATACCCCCATGCTCGCTCCGGATGGCGGTGGAAGGAAGGCCCCCTTTTGGACATCAAGCAGCTCAAGGCGATCGTCACGGTCGCCGAGGTGGGCAGCGTCACGCGTGCCGCGGAGCTGCTGCATCTGGTGCAGCCCGCGGTGACCCGGCAGATCCGCACCCTGGAACAGGAACTCGGCGTCGACCTCTTCGAGCGGACCGGGACGGGCATGCGGCCCACCGAGGCGGGCGCGATCATGGTCGACCGTGCCCGGCGGGCCCTGAACGAGCTGGAGCGGGCCCGTGCCGAGGTGCAACCGGCCCCGGGCGAGGTGTCCGGCATCGTCACCGTCGGCCTGTTGGAAAGCACCAGCGACCTGCTCTCCGAGCCGCTGGTGACCGCCGTCGCCCGCAGCCATCCCGGCGTCGAACTTCGCCTGATGACCGCCTACTCGGGGCACCTCCAGCAGTGGCTCGACGACGGCGACCTGGATCTGACCCTGCTCTACAACCTGGACAGCACGCCCTCGCTCAACGCCCACCCGCTGGTGCGCGAGCGTCTGTGGGCGGTCGCTCCGCCGTCGGCCGGCCTGCGCGCCGACCGTCCGGTGCCGTTCGCGGAGGCGGCGGGGCATCCGCTCGTCATGCCCGCCTCGGGGCATGCGCTGCGCCGGCTGATCGACGCGGCGGCGGTGCGCGCCGGCTCCGCCCTGGACGTCGTCGTGCAGACCAACTCCATGCGGGTGCAGAAGCAGCTCGTCCGGGCGGGGCACGGCTGGACGGTGCTGCCCGGCGTCGGCATCGCCGAGGATGTCGCGCACGGCGACCTGAGTGCCGCACCGCTGAGCGAGCCCGACGTGTGGCGCTCGGTCGTCCTCGGCACTCCGCGGTCCGGGCGCACCCCGCCCGCCGTGGAGGTCGTCGCGCGTGAGCTGGTCCGCAGGGTCAACTCGGCGGTGGCCCAGGGCAGATGGCCGTCCGCCCGGATCCAGGGCACCGACGTTGCCGCCGAGGACGAGTGACGCGCAGTACCCCGAGGACACCATCGCCGGAGCCCCCGTGAACGACACCGGCCCTCAGCTCACCGCCATCGCCCGCGGATGTCGAGCGGGCCGACGTGTACGGCACCTCCATGGGCGGCCGGGTCGCTGGGGGTACCTACTCTGGGGGAGGATCGCCGCCCACCATCCGGACCGCGTGCGGCGACTCGTCCTGGGCTACCCTCCCCCGGCGGCCCGCACGCCGTCGAGCGCGACAGGTCCGTACGACGGGCCCTGGCCCAGCCGGACCCGGAGGCCGCCCGGCTGGCGCTGACCGACCTCACGTACTCCCCCGGCCTGGCCCCCCTCATCACCGCGCCCACCTTGATCCCGCACGGTGACCAGGACCGGCTCACTCCGCTGGACAACCTCCCCCTGCTCGCCACCCGTATCCCCGACGCCCGGACGCATCTGTTCCCGGGCGCCCGCCACGCCTGCTTCGAGGAGTGCCGCGCGGAGGCCGGTCCGCTCGTCGAGACGTTCCTCAACGAACGGTCGTAGCCGAACCACAGGTCATCGGGGCCTGCGGCTCCCTGCTATGCGAGCGAGGCATGCGGGTATCACGTCTTTCTATTGTCCAACCTCATCCATCAGCACCCATGATGTGTGGCACCTTGAGCCGACCGATCAGCGGAGTCGCTACGGATGAGCCAGACACATGCCCCGGCACCCTCCTGGCAGGAGGACGTGTTCACCGCGCTCAAGAAGCGCGGAGTCCAGCAGATCGCCTACGTCCCGGACTCCGGGCACGCCCACACCATCCGTGAGGCCCGACGCGACCCCGCCATCCATGACGTGGTGCTGACCACCGAGGAGGAGGGTGTCGCCGTGGTCAGCGGGGCATGGCTGGGCGGTCAGCGGGCGGTGCTGCTGATGCAGAGCAGTGGCGTCGGCAACTGCGTCAACATGTTCTCCCTGCTGCAGATGGCCTGGTTCCCCTTCCTCACGCTGGTGACGATGCGCGGCGAGTACGCCGAGTTCAATCCGTGGCAGGGCCCCATGGGCCGCACCACCCAGCAGGCCCTGGAACTCATGGGCATCACCGTCCTGCGGGCCGACGACCCCGAGGACGTCGAGGAGACCGTCGAGGCGGCGTTGGACTCGGTGTTCGAGGCCGGTGAGCGCGTCGCCGTGCTCCTCGGACAGAAGCTGATCGGCCGCAAGAAGTGGGAGCGCGACTGATGACCGCACTGATGACCACCCCTCTCCCCCGCCTCGACCGGCGCCGCTTCGTCGCCGACCTGATCGGCCGCCTTCCCGAGGACGCCCTGATCGTCACCGGCCTCGGCTCGCCCAGCTACGACGTCTTCGCCGCCGGTGACCGGCCCGGCACCTTCTACCTCTGGGGCGCGATGGGCGCCGCCGCCCCGCTCGCCCTCGGCCTGGCCCTGGCCCAGCCGGACCGCCCGGTCGTCGCCATCACCGGGGACGGAGAACACCTCATGGGCATCGGCACCTTGGCCACGATCGGCGCCCAGCTCCCGCCCAACCTCACGGTCGTGGTGCTGGACAACGCCCACTTCGGCGAAACCGGCATGCAGCCCAGCCACACCGGCCTGGGCACCGACCTCGTCGCCGTCGCCCAGGGCTTCGGCATCCGCGACACCCTGCGGATCACCGACCTCGACCAGACGGACGACCTCGCCACACGTATCAAGGCGCGCGCGGCGACGACGTACGCACAGGTGCTGATCACCACCGACGAGCCGCCGCGCGCCCTGCCGCCCCGCGACGGCGTCGCCAACAAGAACTCCTTCCGCGCCGCACTCGGCCTGAGCACCTTCTAGCCGACCTAGCCGACGGGACTCCCCCCATGCAGCGCTACGAGATGTTCATCGACGGGGAGAGCCGCAAGCCCGGCGCGGGCGAATGGTTCCCCACCGACAACCCCTACCTGGGCACCCCATGGGCCGAGATCGCCAAGGGCACCGCGGAAGACGTCGACGACGCCGTCCGAGCCGCCCACCGCGCCCTGCACAGCGGACCCTGGGCCGAACTCACCGCCGGCGCCCGCGGCTCGCTGCTCCGACTGCTACGTCCCCCAGTGGTTCCACTACTACGGCGGGCTCGCCGACAAGGTCGAGGGCACCGTCCCCCCGTTGGACAAGAAGGGCTACTTCGCCTACACGAAGAAGGAGCCCGTCGGGGTCGTCGCGGTCATCACGCCCTGGCTGCATTCAATGTGCGGCTACCGCCGCGTGGCCCCGCTGTTGCTGCTGGCCTGGAAGATCGCCCCGGCGCTCGCGGCCGGCTGCACGGTGGTGATCAAACCGTCGGAGTTCACCTTCGCCTCCACCGTCGAACTGGTCCGGCTCCTCCACGAGGCGGGGCTGCCGCCCAGTGTGGTCAACGTCGTCACCGGCTTCGGCCAGGACGTCGGATCCGCCCTCGTCGAGCACCCCCTCGTCCGCAAGATCACGTTCACCGGCTCGGACGCCACCGGCCGCCGCATCAACCAGGCCGCCGCGCGCGACTTCAAGCACGTCAGCCTCGAACTCGGCGGCAAGTCACCCAACATCGTCTTCGCCGACGCCGACCTGGACGCCGCCGTCAACGGCGCCGTCTCCGGCATCTTCGCCGCCACCGGACAGACCTGCATCGCCGGCTCCCGGCTCCTGGTGCAGCAGAGCGTGCACGACGAGGTCGTGGGCCGCCTGGTCGACCTCGCGCGCACCGCCCGGATGGGCGACCCCATGGACGAGGCCACCCAGGTGGGACCCATCACCACCGCGGCCCAGTACGCCAAGGTCCTCGACTACATCGACATCGCGCAGCGGGAAGGCGCCCGGCTCGCCCTCGGCGGCAAGGCCGCGGACGTCGGAGGCCGGTTCGTCGAACCGACCGTCTTCACCGGCGTGCGCAACAGCATGCGCATCGCCCAGGAGGAGGTCTTCGGTCCCGTCCTCGCGGTCATCCCCTTCCACGACGAGGAGGAGGCCGTCGCGCTCGCCAACGACAGCCGCTACGGCCTCGGCGCCGGCGTCTGGACCGGCGACATCGGCCGCGCCTTCCGCATGGCCGACCGCATCCGCTCCGGCACCGTCTGGGTCAACACCTACCGCGCGGTCAGCTACCTGACGCCCTTCGGCGGCTTCAAGGACTCCGGCATCGGCCGCGAGAACGGCATCGGCGCCATCACGGCGTACCTGGAGGACAAGAGCGTCTGGATCAACACCGGCGCGGCCACCGGCAATCCGTTCGTCCTGCGCTGAAAGGCCCCCCAAGGCCCCCAAGGACCCCGCAAGGCTCCACAAGGACCACAGGACCCCACAAGGACATCTCCCGGCGACACGAGCAACGGAGCTTCCCATGTCGCAGTCCGGCACCCCCGTCCCCGCACCGACCCGGGTCACCGCCAACGTCGTACGCGGCTGTCTGGGCAACCTCGTCGAGTGGTACGACTGGTTCGTCTACGCCACCTTCAGCGTCTACTTCGCGTCCGTGTTCTTCCCCAAGGGCAACCAGACGGCCCAACTCCTGTCCACAGCAGTCGTCTTCGCCGTCGGCTTCCTGATGCGCCCGCTCGGCGGCTGGCTGCTCGGCGCGTACGCCGACCGCTTCGGCCGCCGCCGGGCACTGACCCTGTCGGTCACGCTCATGAGCATCGGCTCACTGACCATCGCGTTCACCCCCTCCCACGACACCATCGGTCTCTGGGCACCGGCCCTCCTGGTGCTGGCGAGGCTCACCCAAGGGCTGTCCGTCGGCGGCGAGTTCGGCTCCAGCGCCTCCTACCTCGCCGAGATCGCCCCGCCCGGCCGACGGGGCTTCTACTCCAGCTTCCAGTACGTGTCCATCGTGCTCGGCCAGCTCGCCGCGCTGCTCGTGATGATCGTGCTGCAGAACCTGCTGACCGAGGACCAGCTGCAGAGCTGGGGCTGGCGTATCCCCTTCGCGATCGGCGCTGTCGCCGGCCTAATCGTGATGTACCTGCGCCGGACCATGGAGGAGTCGCGGCACTTCCAGGAGGAGCAGGCGAGAGCCGCCGTACAGGATCCGGTCGTCAAGGAGCGCAAGGGGCTGCGGGCCCTGTTCGCCGAGTACCCGCGCCAGTTGATCGCCGTCTTCGGGCTGGCCATCGGCGGCACCGTCGCCTTCTACACGTACACCACATACCTGCAGAAGTACCTGGTGAACACCGCGGGCATCCCCAAGTCGACGGTCTCCGTCATCGGCTTCGCCGCGCTGTTCGTCTACATGTTGCTCCAGCCGGTGACCGGCCATCTGTCCGACCGCGTCGGACGACGCCCGGTGATGTTCGTCTTCTCCGTCGGCGGCATGCTGCTCACCGTCCCGATCATGACCTTCCTCGGCCATACCGCCAATCCGTGGATCGCCTTCCTGCTGATGACGATCGCCCTCACCTTCGTGAGCGGCTACTCGGCCCTGGCCGCCATCATCAAGGCGGAGATGTTCCCCACCAAGGTCCGGGCCCTGGGCGTCGGCCTCCCGCACGCCCTGGTCACCGCAACCTTCGGCGGGATGACGGAACCCATCGCGCTGGGCCTCAAGAACAGCGGCCACGAAAGGGGCTTCTTCTGGTACGTCACCGGGTGCATCGCACTGACCTTCCTGGCCACCCTCCTCGTACCCGAGCCGTCCCGCACGTCGCTCCTGGAGGCCGCCGAGGCTCCCGAGACCCCTGCTTCCCGTACCCGACCGAAGGCAGCACCGCTCACCTGACCACGGCCCAGCCGCACGCAGGACCACCAGGACAGAAGGCCAGACGGCCAGAAGGCCAGACGCACAAGAAGGACAGACGGACGATGCACCCTACCCCACCCCCGCTCAGCACCTACGTGGAGTCGTGGACTCCCGGGCCGGTCAAGGACGAGGACCCGCTGGGCGTCGGCCCGGCGGCGGCCCTGTCGGCAGTCCTGAACCTGCCCGACCCCAGCCCGAAGGCCGGCGAGCCGCTCCCCCCGCTGTGGCAGTGGCTCTACTTCCTGAACTGGCCCGCCGGGCGGGAACTCGGCGCCGACGGCCACCCGTCGAACGGCCACTTCCTGCCGCCGCTCCCCCACCGGCAGCGCATGTGGGCCGGCGGCCGCTGCGAGATCACCGAGCCGCTCCGCCTCGGCGAACCCGCCGAACGAGTCAGCTCCCTCGGTTCCGTGACCGCCAAGCGGGGGCGCACCGGGGAGATGCTGTTCGTCACCGAGCGCCGCGAGTTCCGCCAGCACGGCCGGACGTGCCTCGTCGAGGAGCAGGACATCGTCTACCGGTCCGGACGCAGTGCCGGACAACACCCGGCCGCCGTCGACGAGTCCGCCCACCCCCACCCCGACGAGCCGTGGCAGCTTCCCCTACGCCCCGACCCTGCGCTGCTCTTCCGCTTCAGCGCCCTCACCGCGAACGCCCACCGCATCCACTACGACGCCCTGTACTGCCGGGAGGAGGAGGGCTATCCCGGAGTCGTAGTCCACGGCCCCCTGCTGGCTCTGCTCATGCTGGAACTCGCCCGCCGCCACGCCCCCGACCGACGGGTGCGCTCCCTGTCGTACCGGCTGCGTCGGCCGGTGTTCGCCGGCGAACACCTCGTGGCCTGCGGTACGCCCCGCGGCGACCGCGCCGAACTGCGCATCGCCACCCATCGGGAGGAACGGCACGCCGCGGCGGAGGTGACCTTCGCGTGACCCCGACCCCTTCCGCTCGCAGCCTCCTCTTCGTGCCGGGACACCGACCCGACCGCTTCGACAAGGCCGCCTCCTCCGGCGCCGACGTGGTGATCATCGACCTTGAGGACGCAGTCGCCGCCGAGGACAAGGACCGCGCCCGCGACAACGCCGCGGCCTGGCTCGCCCTGGGCAACCGCGCGATCGTACGGATCAACGCGCCCGGGACCCCGTGGTCCGAGGCCGACCTGCGCGTGGCGGCCGACCACGGCTGCCCGGTCATGGTGCCCAAGGCAGAGGACTCCGCCGTACTGGCCGACCTGGCCGCCCGGACGGCCGGCCGATGCGACCTCGTCCCACTCGTCGAGACCGCACTCGGCGTGGAACGGGCGCGCGAGGTGTGCGCCGCACCGGGCGTCACCCGTGCCGCCTTCGGCAACGTCGACCTCGCCGCCCAGCTCGGCGTCGCCCACGACGACCACACGGCGCTTGCCCACGCCCGCTCCAGACTGGTCGTCGCCTCGGCCGCAGCGGGCATCTGCCCGCCCATCGACGGCGTCACCACCGCCGTACGGGACATGGACACGCTCTCCGCCGACATCGCCCAAGCCCGACGGCTGGGCTTCACCGGCAAACTCTGCATCCACCCGCGCCAACTCCCCCGAGTGGCCGAGGGGTTCGCGCCCTCGGCCGAGGAAGTGCGGTGGGCGCGCGCGGTCCTCGACGCCGGGGACTCGGTCACCACGGTCGCCGGGCACATGGTCGACAAGCCGGTGCTGGAACGCGCACGACGCGTCCTGGCACTGGCCCACGGTCCGTGCGGGTCGCACGGACCGCACGGACCGCACGGACCGCACACCGCAACCTGACAGCGGCCGGCCGACAGGCTCGTGTCGTCAGGTTCCGGCGTCGGCGCGTGAGACGAGGTCAGCGATGCGGGCCCACATCTCCGGCGCGTTGGAGTACATCGGGAAATGCGCACAGTGGCTGATCTCGGCGAGCTCGACACCGCCTTCGGCCAGCGCCGGGAGATAGGACAGCGAGTTGTTCTGCTCCCCGTACATGAACATCTTCGGCGCGGGGAGGCCGAGGAAACGGTCGAGCAGCTTGCCGTGGTCGGAGAGGTCGACCATGGACTCGAAGATCGCCCTGACCGCTCCGGCCCGGACCTTGTGGGGGAGGCTCGACGCGTACAGGGCGCCGCCGTAGAAGCGTGACCCGCCGACGCGTTCGGCGAACCGGGCGAGGAACTCGTCGGGATCGTCGTGGGCGTGGGTGACGATCTGGCGGCTGAGGAAGCAGTCCTCGGGTGCGACGTTGCCTTCGATGTTGGTGAAGCTCGCGACCCTGCCGGGGTCACCGTCGGCGAGCAGGAGTGCGGTCAGGCCGCCCATCGAGTGCCCGACGATGTGGAACCGGTCGATCTGCCGCGCCTTGAGGACCTGTTCGGCGACGGAGACGAGGAAGGGGATGGAGACGGCGCCGAGGTCGGAGCAGGTGCTGGCGCCGCAGCCGGGTGCGTCGTAGGCCAGTACGGGGCGGTCGGCGAGCTGTGCCTGCTGGACGACGTCCGCGTAGTCCTCCTTCGTCGAGCCGAAGCCGTGGAGGAACACCAGGGGCGTGCCGGTGCCACCGCGGTGGAGGCCGGACACCTCGACGCGGGTACCGCCGACGGTGAGCGGGAGCGTGAAGCGTTCGAGTTTCCTGACGGCGCTCATCGGGCCTCCTCCAACTGGTGTACGACCGGCTCGTGCTCCGTGGGCCCGAGGGCGGTCCGCAGTCGTTCGATCGCGGTGATCAGTGTGTCGTCGTCGACGGCGAAGCACACCCGGATGCGTCCGGGGGCGTTGAACGCCTCGCCGGGTACGACCGCGAGATGGGCGGTGTCGAGGAGCCACGCGGCGAGGTCGGCGCTGGTGGTCCAGCCGCGGTCGCTCAGGAGCCGGCTGACGTCGGGGAAGGCGAACATGCCGCCGTCGGGCAACGGGCAGTCGATGCCGTCGATGTCGTTCAGCGCGTCCACGAGCAGCGCGCGCCGGCGCCGGTAGTCGCGGGCGGCCTCGACGGGCGTGCCGGTGTCGCCCAGGGCGGCGAGGGCGGCCCGCTGGTTGACCGTCGGGACGTGGGTGATGGTGCGGGACACGTGCAGCCGCGCCGAGGCGATGACCTCCGGCGGCGCCGCGAGCCAGCCGACGCGCCAGCCGGTCATGGCGTGTTCCTTGGACACTCCGCCCACGACGACGGTACGGGGGCGCAGTTGTGGAGACACGCTGAGGATCGACCGGTAGGTGCCGGTGTAGTCGAACGCCCGGTAGATGTCGTCGCTGACGACCCAGATGCCGTGCCGCTCGGCCCAGTCGGCGATCTGCCGCAAGTGGGACTCGGGATGGACGGCGCCGGTGGGGTTGCCGGGGCTGGAGAGGATCACCGCCCGGGTGCGCGGGGTACGGCAGCGGTCGAGGGCCTCGGCCTGGACACGGAACTCGTCGTCGGTGGCGACCTGGGCGGGGACGCCGCCGGCCGCGGTGACGACCTCGGCGTGCCCGGGCCAGCCGGGCGCGGCGACCAGGACCTCGTCGCCGGTGTCGATCAGGGCCTGGGTGGCGAGGAAGAGGGCGTGCTTCGCTCCGAGGGCGATCTGAACGTCGTCCTCGCTCCAGGGGAGTTGGGTGTCGCCTGCGAGGGCGGTGGCGACGAGCGCGCGCAGGGCGGGGTCGCCCTGGGCCGTTCCGTAGTGGTGGGTGGCGGGGTCACGGACGGCGGCCACGGCGGCCTCCACGACCGCGGCGCTGGTGGCCGCCTGGGGTTCGCCGGCGGCGAGGGTGATGATGTCCGCGCCCTGGGCCCGTAGCGCTTCGGCCTTGGCGGCCACGGCGAAGATCGGGTTGTCCGTCATAGGGGTCGTCACCGCCCGGCGGCTTCGAAGTTGTTGTACAGGTCGAGTGTGCTGTGGCCTTCCCGCAGTCTCTGCATGAGTTCGTTCTCGTGGGCGACGCGCGCGTCGGCGCGGTCCAGGATCCGGTCGGTGTCGGACGCGGGAAGCGCCACGACTCCGTCGATGTCCCCGACGACGAGGTCACCGGTGTGGACCGTGACCCCACCGACGTCGACGGGGCGCCCGAGAACGCCGCGGAAGTCCTTGCGGGTGCCGAGGATGGCGTTGTTGCGCGAGAAGACCGGGAAGCCGAGCGCCTTGATCTCGTCGGCGTCGCGGACGCCGCCGTCGATGAGCAGGCCCGCGATGTCCCGGTGCTGGGCGGCCACCGTGAGGATCTCGCCCCAGTGACCGAAGGGGGCGCCGCCGAGGTCGGCGACCAGGACGGACCCGGGCGGGGCCTGCAGTACGGCGTGGTGCAGGGCGAGGTTGTCGCCGCCTGCGCCCTGCACGGTGAACGCCGGGCCGCACAGCCGGGCACCGGCCCACAGCGGTCGGATCTCCGGGGACAGCGCCACGGGGAGTCCGGACGCCTCGGACAGGGTCGCGCTGGAGTGGCCGCGGGCGAGGTCGCTCGCGACGCGGTCGTTGGTGACGCAGTCGTTCACGAGGGGTCCTTCCGAGTCTGGAGCGAGTGGTAGCCGTGCCGCGCTCGCGCCTCGGCGAGCGTGGCGCCGCCGCGGACGGCCTCGACGATGGCCTCCTCGACGCGGTCGATACGGCGGGCGACGTCCGCGACCTCGTCCCAGCGGGCGGCCGGGACCACGACGGCGCCGTCGTCATCCGCGACGAGGATGTCGCCGGGGTGGATGAGCACGCCGTCGATGGTGAGGGGCGTCTGGATCGCGGCCACGCGGACGCGGTCCTTGCCGGTGCGCATGAACCGGGAGACCGACCAGATCGGGTAACCGGCGGCGCAGGCGACGGCGACGTCGCGGCAGGTGCCGTTGATGACCGTGCCCGCGATGCCGCGCGCGTGGGCGGTCTGGCTCATGATGCCGCCCCACACCGTGCAGTCGGTGCGGCCGGCGTTGTCGATCAGGATCACCGCGCCGGCGGGGACGTCGTCGAGGAAGTCGCCCACCGTGCCGCCGGTCTCGTCGACCGGCTCGTAGGTCACGGTGAAGACCGGCCCGATGGTCCGCTGGCCCTGACGCAGAGCGCCGATGCCGTGGAGGGATCCGGGGAGTCCGAGCGAGTCGAGGGCGTCGGAGACCGACGCGGTGGACGGATCGGTGGCGAGGTTCGCGGTGGCGGTGGGGTCACTCATCGAGCCGACTCCTTCTCTCCGGCGAGGCGGGCGTCGTGCATGGCGTGCGACAGCGGCACGCCCGCGCGGACCTCGTCCGCGACGGCCCGCTCCCGGGCGACGATCGCTGTGGCGATCTCGGCCACTTCCTCGGCCCGGTCCCGCGGGACGACGACGAGACCGGTCTCGTCGGCGAGGACGACGTCGCCCTGCTCGACCGTGAGCCCGGCGACGCCGACCGGCTCGCCGGTGGAGCGCTGCTGCAACCTGCCCCGCGCCGTGGCCGGGATCGACCCCCGCGAGAACACCGGGAAACCCAGCTCGCGAGCCTCCGCCACGTCGCGGCACACGCCGTCGGCGACGACACCGCGAACCCCGCGCCGGGACGCGCCCAGGCTCAGGATGCCGCCCCAGCACGACACGTCGGTGCGGCCCTGGTTGTCGACGACGATCACGCTCTGGTCGTCCGCGCTCTCGACGGCCGTAGTGGCGATGTGGGCTCCGGCCGGCCCTTCGGTTCGCGCTTCGAGCCCCACCGTGACAGCGAATCCCACGACGGCTGCGGGACCCCACACCGGGCTGATGCCGCCGACTCCGCAGGGAAGCCCGAGCTGGTCGAGCGCGTCGCTGACAGCGGCGGAGTCGAGCGCCGCGAAACGATCCAGGAGAGAGGAGTTGCTCATGGCTTCCACTTCAACAGCCCGCAGATATATTCGGAAGGTCTGATTTCCTCTCTCAGTAAGAGGCTGCGCGAATCATGGTCGAGATCCGACAGGCCCGGTACTTCGTCGCCGTCGCCGAAGAACTCCACTTCGGCCGTGCGGCCAGGCGGCTGCAGATGTCCCAGCCGCCGCTCTCCCAGGCGATCAAGCAGCTGGAACAGCAGCTCGGCTGTGAACTCCTGCACCGCACCCAGCGGTCGGTCGCCCTCAGCCCCGCCGGAACCGTGTTCCTGGACCACTGCCGCGCCCTGATCCGGCACGCCGAGGAAGCCGAAACCGCCGCCCGCCAGGCCGCCACCGGGCGCGGCGGACGACTGAGCCTGGGCGCCGTCGCCTCGGCCTTCTCCTGGCCCCTGCCGCGGGTGCTGGAGCGGTTCCACGCGGCCCTGCCGGACGTCGAGATCCGCACCCAGGAGATCGACACCCACGAGGCCGCGGCAGGGCTCCTCGACCGCTCGCTCGACTGGGCGATCGTGCGCCAGACCGCCCCCGTACGCGGCACCACGGCGACCTCGCTCTTCGCCGACCGGTTCGTCGCCGCCCTGCCGCTCCGACACCCCACCGCCGCAGCCACCGGACCGCTGGACCTGGCGGACCTCGCGGGCGCTCCGTGGGTATGGCTGCACCGCCACATCTCGCCCGACTACCACGACGCCATGGCGACCCTGTGCCGAGCCGCCGGTTTCAGCCCCGTCCCGACCCACTGGGCACGGTCGGTGACCTCACAGATCGCCATGGTCGAATGCGGCCTCGGCGTCACCGTCGTTCCCGCCGCGGCGGCGTCCGCGACACACCCCGCCGTCCGCTTCAGACCCCTCCGTCACGCGACGGCGACCATCGAACTCACCGCCATGACGAGATCCACCCCCGGTGCGCTGGCCGAACGCCTCACCGCCATAGCGACCCAACTGACCACGACCACAGCGCAGGCACCGCCACCGCACAGCTGACTGCGAACGAGTCGAGGACGAGAATTCCACCGGGCATGACCAACGGGTCAATACGCCTGACAGCCCGTCAGAATCAGCGTCGGGTGAGCGTCGAAATGACTTCTCACCGCCCCCGCGAAGACTGAGGCAGCGGATCCCCCATCCCACACGCCGTCCACAGAACCGCAGGTCAGAGGCGTTCGTCAGAAGCCGCGTACGCCAGAGAAAACCCAGGTCAAAGGCTCTTCGCAGCGGGTTCGAGGATCGCCACGCACTCCACATGATGAGTCATCGGAAAGATGTCGGCCTGAGTGAGTCGTGGAAAAGGCCAGGTCAGAGGCGCTTTCTCGGCTCGCTGCGCAGCGTGAGGGCGCCCAGAGCGTCAAACGAGCGTCACGGCCGACAGCCCGTCCCGCCTACTAGGGCAGACCGAGCTGCCACGACCAGCTCCCCCAGCAGGCTCCGTCCCGCTCACTCCAGACGCCAGCTCGCTCATCATGACCCACGCCACCTCTCCGGCCGCCATAATGGACTCATGCCCTCCAGCCCACAGCACCCCGCACCCACGCCGAGCGATTTCCCGGGCGCGGTCGCCGAGGACCTCGCGCTCTACCGGGAGAAGTTCCGGCGGCGTCTGCCGGAGTCGCTGGACGAGTTGCACGGCCCGACCCAGGGGATCGTGGATCTGCCGCTGCACATGGCCTGGTCCGGGATGACCTCGTACGACCTGGGCAAGCCGCGCCAGCGCATGGGCCTGTACCGCACCGTCCTGCACGAGGGCCTGCGTGATGACCTGCCCCGGTACCTCAACCGGGACCTGCTCCTCCAGCTGTGGCCGGTACTGCGCACCCTCGTCGGCCGCACCGTGCGCACCGTCTGGGAAGACGCCTTCCCCCAGCTCGCCTCCCGCACCCGGGCAGCCGCGTGACAGACATGCCGGAGCTGCACACGCGGCTCCTGGCGGATGTGATCGCGCTCGGCTCCTCGTATCCGCTGGTTCTCACCGGCGGGTATGCCGTGCGGGCGCACCACCTCGTGAACCGTCCGAGTCAGGACCTCGATGTCGCCACCGAGAACCCGGCACCCATGGCCGACATCGCGGCCACACTCCGCAGCGGCCTCGAAGCCCGTGGCTGGAAGGTACGGGCGCTGGAGACCGCCCCGCTGTCCGCCCGCTTCACCGTGACTGACCCAGCCACTGGGCAAGAGTGCGAGGTCGACATCCTCAAGGAGATCTTCTGGCGGCCGGTCGCCCAGAGCCCGTACGGGCCCGTCCTCGCGGAGGAGGATGTGATCGGGACCAAGGTCCGCGCCCTCGCCGACCGCGGAGCGCCCCGTGATCTGATCGACGTGTTCGCGGCCTCCCGCCGCTGGTCCAATGCCGAGCTGGAGGAGTTCGGCCGCCGCCACGCCCGTGGCCGCTTCGAGCACGAGGATCTGCAGGCGAATCTCTCGGGCGCCGAGTGGATCGACGACGAAGCCTTCGCCGCCTATGGCCTCGATGACGCCACCATCACCGCGCTCCGCGTTTGGGCTG
Organism: Streptomyces sp. T12; assembly: GCF_028736035.1. Lineage (NCBI taxonomy): Bacteria > Bacillati > Actinomycetota > Actinomycetes > Kitasatosporales > Streptomycetaceae > Streptomyces > Streptomyces sp. T12. Next base: position 8,123,707 of record NZ_CP117866.1, on the reverse strand, counting down.
TGGAGTGGGCCGACGGCCTCGCGACCCGGCTCCTGGAAGAGGCCGATGATCCGGACATCGACTGATCATGTCCGGACCCTCACACGGCTCTAGCCACCCAAACGGGCTATGAAACCCGCAGCACCCTGCCGCTGCCGCCTATCGTGATGCTCCTCCCTGCAGTGAGCCGAGCGGAGTCCTGGGCCGTGAAGTACGCATTGTCGGAGAGGCAAGCCGCGATGCTGCGAGAGATCGCGTCTGCTTCTGAGGCCGTGGTTCTCCCGCCCAAGGCCATCCATACCGCTGCGGCGCTTGAGAAGCGCGGATTGATCAAGAGAACGTGGCGCAGCAGCGGGCTACCCGTCGCGGTCGTCACGGCGGACGGCCGCTACTACCTCAAGTACGGCAAGCACCCTCGCGAGGTACAGGCAGCAAAGGAACGGCTGGCAGAGGACGCCGACGAAGCTGCTCGTGCCCCTGCCGACGGAGTCGAGCTGATCTCCCAGCTGCGCTCCGCCTCGGGGAAGATCACAGTCCCGGATCCTGCTCCTCAGACGAGGGGGCGGTGGCGGGCTGCCTACTACGACGCGCTGCACCACGGTCACGTGCCGGAGGGGCACAAGCTGCGCTGGTCCGGTCGGCGGCGAGGCGACTGCGTCTTCGCGCTGGTCGACGAGGAAGCCGAAAAGGCGGCCCAGTCTCCACCGGTGCCGATTGTCGGCGTACCCGAGAGCGTGGTCCGCCCTCATCGTCTGGTCCGCGCGACACGCAAGGCTCTCGGCAGGTCCCGGACCGTAGTCGACACCCGGGGCAAGCCCGAGGTCATCCCCCTGTACCTGTCACGTCCGCTGGTCGACCGCGCTCTGCGCATCATGCACGCGCTCCTGACCGAAGCCGAGAACCGCGGCCATGCCGTGGAAACCCGGACCGATATCGACCATGAGAAGGCTGTACATACGCTGGCCATCGTCGTCCACGGCCGGGCCTTCCCCCTCGTCCTCACCGAGCGGACGGCCAAGGTCCCGCACGAACCAACTCCCCAGGAGATCCGCCGGCAGCCACGCAGCCCCTGGACGCAGCCACCCACGTACGACGAGAAGTTCGACGGGCGTCTGGCGATCGGCGCACCGGTCGGAAGCCGGTATGAGCATGCGTACTCGTACAGCGATGGCGCCCGATGGACCTTGGAGTCGCGGCTGGGGCGCCTGCTGCAGAAGCTCGAGCACCTGGCGGCAGAGGCCGAGCGCCAACAGCGAGAGAAGGAGCTCCGCGAGGCCGAGCAGCGGCACCGCTGGTACGCAGCCGTTGCGCAGGCACGCGAGCAGCAGGTCGAGCGGCACCGGGCGAAGGTCCTGACCGAGCAAGTGAGGGCGTGGCAGCAGGCTCTGGAGATCCGCTCCTTCTGCCACGCTGCCCGGGCACGAGTCGGCGACGCACCGATTCCGGCGGACGAGGTGGAATGGCTGGAGTGGGCCGAAGGCTACGCGGCGCGAACTAACCCGCTTGGCTCGACACTGCGTACACCGCCAAATCCCCCAGCCAGTCGTGAGGCGCTGCACGAACTGCTGAAGGACAACCTGCGCACGTACCCTTGGCCGTTCGACGCCCAGGATCGCTGGATCCTTCCTACGGAAGATCCAGCCGACCAGCGCCTGTGACCCGCAAACGACTCCGCCCTGTCCGTTGAGGACAGGGCGGAGGAACGTTCATGCGGCGATGGTCAACGGAACGTCGAGACGTTCCCAGGCTCCGAGGACGGCCTTGTGCGCGTCCGGTTGCAAGTGCGCGTAGCGCTGGGTGGTCTGGAAGCTCTCGTGGCCGAGGAGGTGCTGGACCTCGTAGAGCGAGACTCCCTTCTGGACCAGCCACGAGGCGCAGGTGTGGCGCATGGAGTGCGGTGGATAGTGCGGGACGAGCTGCTGCTCGCCGTCGGAGTCGAAGTAGTGGGCACCTTCGACGGTGGGCCACCAGGTCTGGCGGCGCCAGTTGCTGTCGGCGAGGAGGCGTCCGGCACGGCCCTTGGTGATGGTGGTGAACACCACGGCGTCCCGGTCGAGCCGGTGGATATGGCGTTCGAGTGCCTCCATGACGTGGGGCGGGAGGGGGACCTCCCGGCGGCTCTTGGAGCTCTTCGGGTACTCCTTGATACCGCTCTTGGTGTTGACCTCCACCACGAACAGGCGCGAGCGACGTGTGTCGATGCGGTGGCGATGCAGGCCAGAGAGTTCTCCCCAGCGCAGTCCGGTGTAGAAGCCGAGCAGGCACATCGTCCGCCACGCGGCGGGGAGTTCGTCCAGGATGCTCTGCGCCTGGTCGAGCGTGAACCACTGCGGCGGCTTGACCGCGATCTGGGGCAGGTCGATGCTGCGGCACGGGGTCACCGCCAAGACGTCGTCGTCGACGGCCGCGCGCATTATAGAGGACGTCAGGTTGTAGGCCCGCTTGATCGCCGCGGCCCCCGCACCCTTCTCGACCAGGGTCCGGATCCAGCTCTGGACGTCCATACGAGTGATGGCCCGCATCTCCCAGTCCGCCCAGCAGGGCATGACATGGTTCTTGATGCTGGAGGCGTCGCCTCGCAGCGTGTGGGGCTCAACGATGCGGGCGTTCCACCACCGGTCGTGCCACTCGCGGAACGACATTTCACCGGCCCGCGGATCGCGCATACCTCCACGGGCGAACTGGGTCTCCATCTCGGTGCCCCAGGCGCGCGCCTGCGACTTGAGGGGGAAGGATTCACTGAACCGGTCTCCTGCCCGGTTGCGTACGGTCGCCTGCCACTTGCCGGACTTCAACTTGCGCAGGTACGCGGTACTACTCCTTTGTTCGGGAACGTGGAGGGCTGAGCTGACGGCGAGGGGTCAGCGGCGGGTCTGCGGGGCAGCGACCGACCTGCTGGTGATGAACTCCTCCAGCCCAGCAGCGGGGACACGGACACGAGAGCGGCCCGCTCCGGTGCGCAGGTCGACCACCGGCAGTTCCCCGGCGGCGATGAACCGATAGACGGTGCGCCGGTCCACGTCCAAAGCGGCGGCGACGGCAGGAATGGACAGCAAACGGGCAGGCATGAGTGAGTCCTTGAGATGAGGGTGAGAAGGTCAATCGGCAAATCGGTTCAGCCGGGACATCAGGCGGGCCAGGACGAAGGTCAACCAGCCCCGTCAGGGCAGTGGGACCACATCACGGAGAATCATCACGTGACAACGTCCTTGATGTGCAGACCGCTGAAGTTCAAGAGTCGATGGCGGAAGCCCGCGCTCTGATCGTCGACCAGAGCGCGGGGCGCGAAATCACCGCTTGAGCGAGTCCGGAAGCGCCATGACCTCGGCCAGGTGACCCCAGTCGAGGTCGACGTCCTCCAGGCGGAACCGATGCGGGTAGCGCAGCGCAAGCCAGCTCGCGCTCACGCCGGCCCACTCGGCGACGCCCCACGCAGGAACACCCGCCTTGAGCCATGCATCCAGGCAGGAATCCCGCAGACTGGTGACGCGTTCCCCCAAACCTGCTGTCACCTCGTCCGGGGTCAGCACCGCCTCACGGGCCTGCTTCCACACCCGCCGGTACAGCGACGACGACAACTCCCCGCCGTGCTCACCGGGGAACAGCAAATCGCCGGGCTTCAGGCTGGCCTCGTCGATCCACTCCTGAAGCACACCGGCGAGTTCCGGAGTGACAGGGACCTTCCGCTCTTCGTCGGCGCGGACGAGCAACTCACCGAACTCCCCTTCCGGGAGCGTGGCGTCGTCCACTCGAAGCGCGGCTGCCTCGCTGGGGAGCAGGGCCGCACCTGCCATCGAGGCGAGGAAAGGAAACACCGCCCCCGACGCCTCGGGGGATTGCTGAACCCATCCCAGCAGGGAACGGATGTGCTCCACGGAGAGCAGGGAATGTTCATCTATTGCAGTATGCGACAAGGTACTTGGCTCCTCACACAAGGCGGCGGGACGCGGCGACGTCCCCGTGGTGATTCAATAGTCCAGAGAAGCGCCGGTTTCGCTAACCGGCGATCGTCGTATATATTCCGCCCACCCCTTCACCAGAAGCACCCACATGGATGGGCAGAGAGGGCGCCATATCACGGCTCTCCCCGAGGACCGCTCTAGGTTGACTTCCTTCGCCGCTGTATTCCAGTCCGTGTCGGCCTCAATGTGTCTGCCGTCGGCGAAGCAACTCACCCCCCCCCGGAATCACAGGGGCGCGCGCCCTTCCAACCACCGGGCACTCGCCTGCGGCTCGGCCTGGACGTCCGAAAGCGGTAGAACAGAGCAGGCGCCTTCTAAACGCCTGCTCTCATCGGCGTCGGCCAGCTGGAACCGATAATTTGTCCCGCCACACTCCGCCGTTGGATTCCTACACTGCCAGCGAACTGCAAATGGCTCTCAATTATCGGCCATCAGTTGCTCCACCATCACTTCCTTGAGATGCGGGAACAGCCTCTCGACCAGGCCCTCACACGTCCACCAGCATCCCGCAGCGTGACCGTGTGTCACCGGCGCACGGAAGCATGATCACCTTCACGGAATTCACGCCAGGACCCGCTGAGCGACGTCACAGCCACCTCGATCCGCACGACTTCGACGAAGAGTTGACAGTCATCCAGGGAGCACGCCAGTTCGTGCGGAGACCGGATGAATGCATGCACCCGGCAATTCCCTATGCCGTCGACCAGGCTGTAGGGGGGTATCGCTCGTGAAGAGCCCGTGTGCGTGCGTCCTGCACGAGGCGGTCAGGTGAGGAGCGGCCGTCGAAGAAGAAGACCAGCGAAGTCGTGTTGTAGTAGTTCTGGGGGACGTCGATCATCGGATCGTGCGACTTTCCTTCCCCCGCCGGCCACCAGTCGTTGAGGCCGAGGCGTCTAAGACTGTCGCCGATGAGGAGGAAGATCATGTCGCGGTTTTCCTGGGAGCGGGAGTAGTCCCACCACTGTCCGCGTGTGGCCGCAGGTGGGCTGTCGTACGGGGGCGCCGTTGGGGTCCGGCGGGAGCACGCGGCCAAGGTCGCCCGCACGGACTTCGCCGATCCACTGGTCGTGCTGGTACTCATGGTTGATGAGCGCGGATAGCAAGTGGGTCGCCACGATGGTGCGTTGTACGGGGGAGGCCGACCCGGCCGACGGCGATGTCACCCATGCGGGCAGCACGCGTTCGGCGATGCTGGCACGAAAGTCGGTGAGCCGTCGAAACGGGGGGCAGGGCGCCGCGGAACCGCTCGGGGCTCGCCGAGTCCATCGGGGCGTCCAACTCCGGGTCCGGGCTGGGCTGGGCTGGGCTGGGCTGGGCCACGGTGAGGTTGCGGACCATGAAGTGCGCGCCGCTGGACGCTGGCGGACGGCACCAAGCACCCGACCGGTTTCTGGGCCGAAGAGGCAGTCGCCCCGTACCAGGTGTTCACGGCCGCCGGCCACCAGCACCGTAGCCACCCCCGGCGGGGTCGTCCCGACCATGGACAAGTCCAGCCTCGCTCCCGAGTTCAACGGCGGCCAGGAAGGCGCCGAGGAGATGGCCGCCAGCCTCGATGTCATCGGCGAACTGCGGCACCCGATCGCGCTTGAGGACGTGAAGCTGGACGACTACGACGCCGTCTTCTTTCAGCAACGCCGAGGAGACCCAGCAGGCCACGTCTTCGGGTGGGTAAGCCGCACCTACGTGGCCGAGTACAGAACGCCGATCACGGCCTCGCACGCCTCCTTCCACAACCGTTGTGCCGCTCCGCGTGTCTTGCCTGCTATGTGGGGCGTGAGCAGCAGGTTGGGCGCCGAGCGCAGCGGTGAGTCGGCGGGCAGTGGCTCACGCTCGAAGACATCGAGTCCGGCCGCCCGAAGTCGCCCACGCTCCAGATGGGCGCACAGGGCCGTCTCGTCGACCAGACGGCCCTGTGCCGTGTTAATGAGAATCGCGTCGCGTCTCATCGCGGCCAGTTGTTCCTCACCCAAGCGCCAGGTGCCTTCCCGGTCTCTCAGGTGGAGGGAGACAATCGTGGATCGTGCCAGCAGTTCACTCAACGGCACGTGGTCGCCGTAGCGCCCGGCCGCTCCAGCGCAACAGTCCTGCGGGGAGCGTCTAGCGGCGTGGAGGATCAGCGGACCGTAGGGGGTCAGGAGGTTGGTCACCGCCTTGCCGACGCGGCCGAGACCAACGAGGCCAACGGTCTCGTCGCCCAGCGTGCCGGTCGCGTGGTTGAGAGATTCGATGGCCTTAACGTCTCCACCTCGCAGTGCCTGTTCCACGTCGATCGCTCTGCGGACCAGCATGAGCATCATCAGAACGGAGAACTCCGCCGTCTCAGCGATAGAGCGGCCCGGCGTGCCCCCTCGGACCGCCACGCCCCTTAGCTGAAGGGCGGCGTACTCCGACGCGTAGCTGCACGGCGTTCGGGTGACCCGTACCCATGCCTTCAGCCTTGCGAGGCTGTGGACGAAATCTCCGTCAGCTCCTGGGCCGTCGATGATCACGCCTGTCGCCAGGCGCCTGATGTCTCGGGGCACGGAAGCCGGGTCGGGCCAGAAGGACACCGTCATCTGATGGGGCCACAGGGCTTCTCTCACCACTTCGCGAGCTGTGTCGCTCGGGGCGCCGATCACGAGCAGTTCAGACATTGGCGTTGCCCCACCGCACTGATTCCGGTTCCTGGGTCAGCGTAGGTGTCCGCATCGGAAACGTGGCCATGGGCGCGAGGCCGCGACGGCGGCGGAACATGCTCTCGTGCGCAGCTGTCAGCAGCCGTATGGACAGTCCGTGAGTGTCCAGCGCGCTGGCGTGACCAGTTCCGGCTATCCACTGGTGGAAGGCCTGGCGGCGACTGCGTTCGGTGAGGGATTCGTCGCGGTGGCCGGCCGGGTTCGGCGGACGCGTCAGCACGTGTTCGGAGTAGGGCTCCCCACCGATCAGCTTGCTGTTGCGCAGTACCCGGATGACGAATCGTGCAGGCGCGAGGCCATCCGGATCCGCGTCGCCGGACCAGGAACGGTAGTCCTCGGTGTGCAGAGTCAGGAGGTGTCCCATGTGAATGGTGAGCCGTTCCTGAGAGTGGCGGCCGTTGCTCTTGTACGTGTCCTCCGGGAGGTCTCGCCAGGCTCGGGTGCTAAGCGCCGTCTCCATCACCTGGATATTGCCCATGGTGATCACGCGGTCGTTCCGTCTGGCCGAGAAAGCGATGTTCACATCCGTCTCACCGCACGACCGCGCGAAACGACGACCGGCAGAGCTGAAGGGCGCCTGCATGGATTGCCCCAGACCTAACCTGCTGTACACGGCTTCGGGTACCTGCTCCAGGAAGTCGTCGGGCGTGGTGTGCTGGGTGAGTACCTCTACGCTGTCCGCCCAGTCGTCGCGGAGAGCGTTCTCGTTGACGGACAGCAGCCAGGCAGCCAGGTCGACCACGTGGTAGCCCCCGTGCAGAAGGGCGCCGAAACCGTACTTGTACGGGTGGTTCTCACGACTGCGGAACTCATCGGGGAAGTTCCAATAGCCGTTGGCGTGGTAGGCGTTGATGAAGGTGATGGGTATGCCGAATTCCGCGGCCACCTCATGCAGGACGCGGCGTGCGATGAGGTATCCATCGTGGGAGCGACGGGTCACCATGACAGTGGCGGTGGCAGCAGATTTCGCGAAGAGGTCCCTGACTGATTCGAATGCGTTGGTCAGCGCTCGGGCGGACTCTGGGGAGAAGTCCATGTCGGTGGCGGTCAGTGGTTTGTCCACCAGGACATCGACCCCTTCCACCGCGCCCCATTCCAGATAGGGGAGGTGGTTGCGGGGGTCGGTGGAGATGATCAGTCCGTCGCAGCCGTGCTGGGCCTTGACTCTGCTCAGGTTCGCCAGTGCTTCGGCTTGCGCGAGCGCATCGGTCGCACGTACACCCACGAAGTGGGCGGCGGGGATGCCGGCGTCGCTCAGAACTTGTGCGGTGTGTGCTCGTCGTTTTTCGAGTTCCACCACGGCGACCAGTCGCACCTCCTGCCGACGTACGAGGTCTGCCAGCAGATGTAGGTAATGGTGCCGTGCGTGGAAGCCCAGCCCTACGAGGACGATCTTTCGCGGCATGTCAGGCGGCCACCTTTCCTGTCCGGGAGTGGAAGTACGTGTGCACGCGTGTCAGGCGCTGCTGATCGCCCGATGCACGGACTCGGCGAACGTCTGCGGAGCGTCATGCATCATCATGTGACCGGCTCCCCGCACGATGAGAACGGCCACTCCCGAAGCACGTAGTGTCTCAGCCGCTAGATCGGGCAGGCTGTGTTCGCCGACGAGGTAGGCACGCGGCAGGGGAAGTTCCTGGAGAACATGGCGCAGGTCCTCACGCGTGCCGCGCACGAGTCCAACGGCGGACCGGTGAACGGCGAGGGGTGAGGCTGCCTGGAAGGCAGGTAACGCCTCAAGATCCGTGACATTACGGCTGTTTCCGAGTCGCGCCGCGATCATGGCGTGCCCGCGGCGCACGTAGTCGTGTTCCGAGAGTGTGGCGATCCGTCCACTCAGTTTGCCGCCACCTGTGAGGCAGGGCTCGGCGAGGACCAGGCGGGACACCAGGTCAGGCCGCTTCCGAGCCAGTGCCACCGTGACGGCGCCCCCCATGCTGTGAGCTACCACCTCGCAATCGGAAAGGTGCAGTTCGTCCAGTACTCGCTCGACTACTTCCGCGTGGTCGTCGACCGTGTATCCGAAGCTTTCCGGTCGGTCGCTGAAACCGAAACCGAGGAGATCGACCAGAATGGTTCGATGGCCAGCGAGGAGAGGATGAGCCGCGAGGGAGAAGAAGTCCACCGCCGCGGAGCCCAGGCCGTGCACGTACACGCGAGCGGGACGCACACCAGGCACATCGACCCAACGGACCCGGGCTTGGTGCTCGGCCAGCAACAGATAGTGCATGGAGCGCCCTCCTCACTGTCAACGTGCAGCGGTCTCCGGAACGCTAGGAGCAGACGAACAGCCCTCCTCGGCAGGTGATGCGGAAGCTGCCGGCGCGCGCGACCTCGGCCCGCACGCGGTCGGTCAGCGCGGCGATGACGCGTCGCGTCGTCCTCTCGTCATGCCCTGGCAGCGGGAGATAGGAGTGGAAGTACTCCATCACGGGTCGGGAGCTGGGAACGGTGATGGTGGAGTCCAGGCGCAGAAGTTCGGTGTGCGAGAAGTACCGTGGCAGCGTTTCCTGTGCGTCCTCCAGAGTGAACCGTGCGCTGAACGAGAGGCTGCGGCTGGTGAGGGGCACGTCGGCGTCCTGGTGCGCCTGCTGCCAGAGCGCTTGGAGTTCGCTTTTGTCGGTGGCGGAGTTGGTCGCGATGACCGCCTTGCCACCGGGGCGGAGAATTCTCTTCAACTCAGCGATCCCAGCACCGATGTCGGGCAGGTGGTACAGCATGTGCAGGGCCAGCGTGGCGTCGGCGGACGCGTGCGGCAGCGGCAGGCGGCGGCCGTCAGCCACCACCACCGGCGGAGCGATGCTCTTGAGCATCCCCAGGGACAGATCGACACCGAGGACGTCCAGGTCGGGCCGGGCGGACCGGAGCCGATGCACATACGTCCCGTTGCCGCAGCCCACGTCGACGACCAGTCCGGTGAGGTCAGAGATTGCTTCGATGACGAGGGCGGGCAGGTCGTGGTGGGGGCTCTGCCAACGGTAGAGCCCCTGGCGCGCAGCGAACCGCCGGGGGTCCGCATAGGCGGCGGAGGTGAGGAACACGGCGTCGGTGAGCTCCATGCGCACTCATTTCGACTCGGCATATCGGATGAGCACCTCCGGTAGGCCCGGCGGATAGATCAACAGACCACCGTCCTGGAGGTCACTCACCGCGAGCCACTGGAGCGGGTGGGTCTCGCCATTGGACTCGTGGGCGCAAGCGGCGATCCTCGCCCCGGAGGGAAGATCGGCGGCGAAGATGTGCACGGTTTCGCGGTACTCCTCGCCCCGGAAGGTGAACTCGTCCACCGTGATCCCCAGGTCGTCCCAGGCCGTGATTTCGCAGCCGAGTTCCTCATGCGCCTCCCGGGTCGCCGCCTCCCTGGGTGTCTCCCCATCCTCGATCCCTCCTCCAGGCGGGATGAGAAACGTGGTCGCGGGTGGCTGTCCGTCGTACCGGACAGTGAAGAGGAAGGAGTCAGCGACTCGAAGGCAACACAACGCCTTATCACGCAGTTTCACCAGGTGGAAGGTCCCATCATCTGTGTTGATCGGGCACGGATGTCGAGCAGTGATCCATCTGAAGTCATGGTTACTTCCTTCGCTCCGCTGGGCCATTGGCCGGGTGTCACCTGTGCTACGAATGGGGCTGACCGCTGCGTCATGAGGGCGTGGGCCAGGTGATTGCGGAAGCCCGGGTCCCGTCCAACGATTCCACGGTCTTCCAGTACCACAGCGGCTGGCGGGCTGGGGAGAGCGTAGAGCCGTGAGATCCATGCCAGGGCGAAGGCGTCGAACCAGTGCGGGTCGTTTCTCCGCAACACCAGAATGGAGTGGGGTCCCACGTGGGACAGGGCCTCATGGACCGCCCCCGGTTCCCGGGGCAGATTCCGCAGATCGCATACCTGACCGGTGACCTCACCAATGGAATGGAAGGCCCCCGCCCTGTCACCAGGTAGCTGCCGGGTTTGGACGATGAACAGCTCGTCCTCAGCACCGAAGCCGAACTCCACCTCGACCAAACCACTCCCCGTGTCTCTGGTCTCCCAGATGTCGTGACAGGCTCTCAGCAGCCGGTCGCGACGCCTGCGGCCGAGCACACCGTGGTCGTCCTCCGGCGCTCGCCGGTCGAGGACTAGTTGGTGCCGTTCGGGCGGCCTTTTTGCGTCCACTTCGACGGTCACCCGGCCGACCTCCACATAGGCGGCGCCTAGGCAGGTGAAGGGTACGGCGTCCATGAAAACAATGCCCGCCTCCCGCGCGGTCCATGGGTGCCGGTCCCAGCTGTCCCAGGTCGTATACGCCTTGTAGAGCCCCGCCAGCAGGTCCGGCAGTACACGCGTGCGGTGGATGGCCATGGCCTGGTCCCGGTCGAGAAGTACCGTCGAGTTGATCCCGTACCCGGTTCCGTTGTCCCTCGTCGACTGTACGAGACTGGTGCGCAGCATGGCCGGTCGCTCGAGTCGGCGCGTGCATTCGCTGATGATCGCGTCGGCGAAGGACGGGAACGGGAGCAGCTTCCGGAGCACGCCCTCGGGCACGCTCCGCGTTCCGGGCAGCATTTCGTACTGAAGTGGCACGTCCCAGTCCACTTGGCGGTAGAACTCCCCCAGCACCGAAGCGGGTAGGACGCAGAACTGGGGGACGCGGAAGCCGCCGTGCGATGACAGGTTGTAGAGACTCAGCAGTTCTGCTGCCTTCTCGCCCACCAGGGAAGCGTCGGCTGGGCCGTTCCAGTCACAATCGATGACAAGATCGGTCAAGAGTTCACTCCGCAATCGGGGCCCCCGCTAGGGAGGATTCCAGCAACGCCTCCATGTCGACGTTCTCGTGCAGACGCGCGGCCCATCCGTCGATGGCGGAGTCGGTGTACAGGTCGCTGTACGCGAGCTCGTCGTTGGCCGGGATGATCCCGAGCGGCCGTATGCCCGACGTACGCGTCACGAGGGTCATCGTCCGGTGGAGGGCGCTCGATTCATGTGTGTTCGCCACGACGTATCCACGGACCATGGTTTGGACGTCGGCCGGCAGGCACTGGAAGGTCCCTATCAACGCGGCGGCGGCGCCTCCACCGGAGAACTCACTCACGAGAACAATGGCGGGCCGCAGTCGGCGAGCGACGGCTATGTTCGGCAAGTCCTGGTCCGCGGAGAGGACGATCGCACTGCCCGCGCCCTCGACCACGACATGGCGATGAGTGCTCACTAGGTGCTCCGCCGCGGAGTGGGCCGCCGCGACGATGTTGTCCCGCGTCCCGGGAGGCAACGACGCCAGGTCCACTGTGTCCTTGCACGGCACAGCCACGTTCGCCAGCCTCTCGCCGCGCAGGTGCAGGTCGCCCTGGCACGGGCCTGTCTGGCGTACGACGACTGGGCACTGCCGCGGGTCGGCGCCGACACGCGCGGCGAGGATGTGGTGCGGGAGGCCAAGGTCCATGGCGGGTGACTGTCTGATGTCACGATCGCGCAGCACGGTCACGGCCTTGTACGGCACGGCGTCGACGCCGTGGTTCGACAGGTACCGCAGCAGCGCGACGGACAGCAGGGTCTTCGACGAGAAGGCCCCGGTCCCCAGGAACATGGTGACGGCGGCGGGGTGCCTGAGCCTGTTCTCAGACATGGGGAATCACCGACGTGCCGCGTACCAGCCCGCCCCGATCGGTTCGGAACAGCCGTTCCAGGAAGGGAAGCTGCCATCGCTCAGTGTCGCCGTCCAGCGCTCCGTACTCGTCCAGCAGGTCGGTGCTGTCCGGGCGAAGCTCGGCGAGTCGGTCCTTGGGTACGGCGGTGGGATACAGCCACGCCACGTGTTGCAGGGCGAAGTAGACGACGGACGACGCCTGGTACTCGTATGCCTTCCGCACGACGTCCTCCCAGCCGCTAGCACGGCTCACCCGGTCGCCCATCAGGGCGATGTCGAGGAATTTGAGCAGGTGGAGGTCGGCGCCGGCCTCGATGTAGTAACGGGCCGTCGCCTCCTTGTGGAAGTGCGCGCAGAGGTCGAGCATCTGGTCGGACAGCGACAAGGTGAAGGTCTGCCTTCCGAAGAGCCGCGCTGACCGGCGCCGGGCGAGCAGGTCACCGACCGCCGAGCCGGACGTAGGGCGGTGCTGGAACACATCGAGGCAGAGATCGATGGCGAAGACGTCCACGCCCAGGCGGTTCCCCGGCTTGTGGAAGGGGAGCTCGTTGTTCACGTGCAGGCGCCAGAAGGCGCGCGTCCGGCGGTCGAACGGCTCGACGACGGTACCGGTCGCCGTGGGGTGTCCCTGAGCGTAGCCATGAGCGCGGAGTACCTGTCCCACGCCGTCGACGTCGTCGCGTCTCAGCAGGAGGTCCAGATCGTTCATGCGGCGCAGTCCCGGGTCTTTGTAGAGTCCCTCCGCAAGAGCTGGCCCCTTGCGGACTGCGTAGGGGATGCCCGAGGCGGTCAGGTCGTCAAGAACCGGCCCGAACTCCTCCCCGAGTGCTTCGTTGCGTAGCCGGTTTCCCTGGTACACGGCGGCGTAGGTGTCGAAGTGGGGGATCAGCGGCTTGCCGTCCCCGCTGTGGTGCAGGCGGTGACGGGCTATGTGATGTCCGATCAGCGGCAACACCTTGTGACGGCCCGCCTGGTCGATGAAGAAGCCCCAGTCGAAGCGTTCCCGGTGGTCGCGCAGGTGCTGTCGGCACGCTTCCACCTGTTCGGGGAGCAGCCGGAGCCAGGTCAGGGCGAGCAGCAGATCACTCTCCGGACGGGCAGTCCGTCTCTCCAGGGCGGAGACCGGGGCTCTCATGGACGTTCCCCTTCTGCCCAGAGCAGTCGAGCGGTGCCGCTGCTCAGGTACAACCCTTCCTGCCTCGCCTTTGCGATGCGCGCCTTGGCGCCGGTTCCCGGCAGGGTGAAATCCCCCGCGCCCGGGGAGTCGAGGACTTGCCTCAGGGTCTCGCCTCGCACGTAGAAGTCGCTCAGAGCCGTGGTGGCCCTCAGGTTGATCGTGAGGAAGAAGTCGGCCTTGTTGGGGAACGCGTCAGCCTTGCGTGTCCCGACCACCTGGTGAGGAGCGGGGCCGTCGACGACCGGCCCGGCGAGCATCGCGGCCAGGAGGGAGAGAAGGGCGCCCTTGTGATCGTCGCGCAGAGGCAACAGGCCACCGTCGAGGGCGGCTCGCGCATCGCGCGTGGGGAGGCCGTCGGTGTCGACCGCGGTGCCGGACGGCAGCGGTTCCCCGGCCTCCGCTCTGCGCAGCAGCTCGCTGCGTGTCATCGCGGCGGTGGAGAAATCCGCGACCACCGGACCTTGGGCGCTCGGCCAGGCGTACGCGATGGGGTTGGTGCCGAAGATCGCTTTGGTCCCTGCCATGGTGATCACCCCGGGTTCGGAGGCGCTCACCACCAGTCCGAAGGAGTCATCTCCGGCGCATCCCTCTGCCAAGGGTCCCAGGGTTCCCTGGTGTCCGCTCGCGCACAGTCCGACCACCCCGACACCGCAGGAGGCCGCCATGCTGCGGGCCTGGGCCACGGCTTCTGCGGCGGCGGGCGGCCCGAGGCCGTTGTCGCCGTTGAGGATGGCGACGGCCGACGACTTCCGTACGATGGTCCGCTTGGGTGCGGGGTTGAGCGTACCTCGGCGCAGCATCGCGATCATCTGCGGCAGCCGCTCCACCCCATGAGCGAAGTGACCTCGTAGACTTCCGTCGACCAAGTGCCGTGCGGTCAGGGCCGCGTCGTCCACTGGGACGTGGTGGGAGACCAGGACCCGGGTGGCGGCCCCCTCCACCTCCTCAGCGCTGGCGCGGACGTTCTGCTCGCCGACTCCTTCCCACCATTTGTCGTCGCACACCGCTGTCAACACGACTCCAGACGCAGCGACAACGCGTTGCCCGGGGTGGCTTCCAGCCCTTGCACATAGGCCAGCAGCCCGTCGAGTGAGGCCATGTCCGTGGGGCAGTCGGTCATCCGGTCCGCCGAGATGAGGTCCGTCAGGAATGTCCGCATCGCATGCATGGAGACCCGCATCAGCTGGTTGGCGCAGATCACGCCGGCCACACCATGTTCGCCCGCGTCACGGAACGACAGCGTGGGATAGGTCGTCGGAATCACGATGAGCGGAATACGCCGCGCCCACGCCTTGGCGAAGGCCAGCACCTCCTGCCCGTCCGTGGACTTGGAGTGCACGACGAGCGCGTCTGCCCCGGCCTCCTCATAGACGTGCGCCCGGCCCAGGACCTCGTCCATCGACTCACCCGCGATGAACCCCTCCGTGCGGGCCACGACCAGGAACTCACGGTTGCGGCGCGCACTCGTCGCGGCCTCCAGCTTCTCCGCTAAGACTTCGGGCGCTTCCAGGGGGTAAGGCTGGCCGTCGGCGAAGCTGTTCCGGCGGGGGAATGACTTGTCCTCCAGACAGATGCCGTCGACGCCCCGGCTCTCCAGCAGGCGTACCACGTGCCGGACGACGGTGACGTCCCCGAAGCCGGTGTTGCCGTCCACCAGGATGGGGAGGCAGGTTCCACGCCGTATGTCTTCAGCGCGCCGGAGCAGCGTCTCGTAAGTGACGGCCTCTCCGTCGGGGAGCGCCTTGGACGCCGATATGCAAAGACCACTCGCCCACAGGGCCACCGCGCCCGACCGCTCGGCGAGGTGTCCGGACAAGCCGTCGTAGACACCGATGAACCGGATGGGCTCATCGGCGGAGTGAAGGTGATGGCGTAGCGATGTCATGCTGCCTCCGAAGCCGGTCCCCTGCACTCAGCCACAAGCGCATTCGGACTGGGAACCGCCGCACGAGCAGCCTTTCGTGGCACTGGTCTCCACGCCCATGCCCGCGCTGACGATGTTCTGGGCAGTGCAGTTCTGGTCCTTCGCCGCGGACCTGAACTCGCTGTAGGCGAGGGGATCGCTCCACATCTCCACGAAGTCGGCGTCGCGGATGTTGCCCAGGACGTGCTGGCGGTCGTCCGGCGCGCCCACCAGGTAACTGCACGGATAGATGTCGCCGTTCGTGGACAGGTAGCCGGCCGCGTCGCCGCAGGCGCACTTGATGACGTACGCCGAGTGACCCGCTGGGAAGTCCTCCTCCAGCACATAGACCGGCTCGGGCAGGCCCAACCGCGTGGTGTTGCCGATGCTGCGGTCCAGCAGTGCCAGTTGCACGTCCCTGACCTGGTTCTTCTTCCGCAGTAGCAGTGCCTCGTTGTCCCGTGCCACTCCGGCCGCGAACATGGGCTTGGCCAGGAATGATCGTGCGTTGTACTCGCTGACCAGTTGGTACGTAGGAACCGTGTCCTGCTGGTTCTCCTCGGTGATGGTGTAGCGGGCTTCGACGGCCATACCGATGTCTCGCGCATCGCGCAGGGAGCGCAGCGCGTCCCGCATCGCGCCTTTGCGGCCCCGGAAGGCGTCCACCCGCTCCTCGTCGACACCGTCGAGGCTCAGGTGGAGGATGAGTTGATCCAGATCGGCACCGCAGACTTCCGCGATCTGGGCCATGCGCACCTGCCCCGAACCGCTGGTGTTCAGTTGCACGGTCAGACCGCGGTCGAGTGCATGGCGCAGCACGACCTTGGTGCGCGGCCACACGGGATGCAGGAGGGCCTCACCGCCGGTGATGGTGACCTTCTGTAGTTCCATCTCGTCAACGAGCCGGTCGATGAAAGAGGTGATCTCCTCCAGGGTGAGCTGACTCGACTCCAGCAGCGTGCGGTACTTGGTGCGGTTCAACTCGGGGACGTAGCAGTGCTGGCAGCGGAGATTGCAGTAATAGGAGACGGCAATGCGCATGTGGTCGATGCGTCGCTTCGTCGCGACACGAGTCGCTAACGGGCTCGCTTCTTGAGACATGGCTATGCTCCCTTCGATGGCCTTTACTGACGCCGCAGAGCCCGCGCACAGGAGAAATTAACCGCCCTGCGCGGATGCATGGAGCAGGAGAGCAGGGCGCCGAACATACAACCGCGCCCACACGGTTCCACAACAAGGAACGCTCACCACGCTAGGCGCGGAAATTCTCAAATGTCAACCATGCAAGCGCTGCCGATCCAGCCGCGACAAAGGCGTATACCAATGGAGAGCGACCAGAAATCGAAGCGCATCGACTAGCAAACCACCCATAAGCGACATCAAGCGCACCCCGTCACAGCCCCTTGCCCTGCGTCCGCATCGCCCTTAGCGTGAAGGGCGGAAGCGCTTCGACTGAGCTGAAACGCGAAGCAGCTTCCTGCCGGCCTCACCGCCGAAAAGGTTTCGATAGAACGCAGCCAGACGACCTGCAGCCGATCCATCTCTTCAGGTCATCCGGTTGCTCGCGCGATTTACTTCACCAACAGCGCGTGAGTGGAGGGAGAGGGCGACGTTCGAAGGGGAATCACACGCGCGGAAAGTATCCACCAGTACGCCTCGACCATGTGCGAGCAGCCCACTCCGCGCCGTGCTCTTTGTGGAGAACGAGCTGCTGAGGCTGGGACTGGAAGGGATGCTCCAGACATTACCAGCGGTAAATCTGCGTGATTCATGCACGTCCGTGGATGAGCTGAACCTCAGGCTGACGCACGCTCCAGTCGATGTGCTAGTCGTCTCGAGTTCCAACCGCGTCCCGCTGTCGGCAGAGATGACCAAAAGTGCCCTGTCTCCACCACGCACCCTGATGATCCTGGATGTGCGGTCCGATATGTGGCTGGATGTGACTCATTCTCCAGCGGACGGCTACCTGCTCCACGAGAATCTGACCGCCGAGTCTCTGCACCAGGCCCTGTCCCAACTGGCATCCGACCAGATGCCCATGCCACGGGGGCTCGGCAGACAGCTGTTGGACCGGGTCCGGGATAATCCGCCCGCCATCGCAGCCTCGGTGACGGTGCGCGAGCGGGACGTACTCCAGCATGTGGCCGACGGGCTGAGCAACCGGCAGATCGCCCAGAAGCTCGGCATCTCGCACCACAGCGTGAAGCGCCTGGTCAGCAGTCTGCTGTTGAAGCTGGGAGCCGCCAACCGCGCGGGTGCCGTTATGGCGGCACTTGAATTGGGCCTTCTCTCCGCCAGCGTTCCTCGATCAGCCCAGTCGTTGGACAGGTGACCACGGCCGTATGAGCAGGGCACCTCTGATCCACGAGACCATGGCCCAAGCGGCCCGCAGACGGCCCTCAGCGACCGCGGTCAGAGATGAGACCGGGGCCTGGACCTACCGACAGCTTGACCGCTTCAGCCGCTCGGTCTGCGCCTGGCTGAGCGCTCAGGGCATCCGCAGGGGAGAGCGCGTCCTGGTCCGCATTCCCAACTCACGAGCTGCGGTCGGGTTGTTATACGGGGTCATCCGGTACGGAGCCATCTGCGTCCCGGTGAACCCGGACGTGCGGCCGTACCACCTCAAATCGATACTGACGGACTGTGAACCAGCCCTGGTAATCAAAGCCAGCGACGCCGACGAGGCATCCGTTGGTGCCGACGTCCCCGCGACGGACATCGACCAACTCTCACGACACCTTCCGGAACCGCTTCCCGAGCGCGAGTCGGACAGGGCGAGGGCAACGGACATCGCCCTGCTCATGTACACCTCCGGGTCCACGTCCTCTCCCAAGGCGGTCGTCTGCCGACACGCCCAGATCGCCTTCGCTGCCTCCGTCGTCGCGGAGCGGCTGGCCTACCAGGAGGACGATGTCGTCTACTGCCGGCTTCCGTTCTCCTTCGACTACGGCCTATACCAGGTATTCCTGTGCGCGCTGGCCTCTGCGGAGCTAGCTGTGACGGGCCGTCAGCCGGAGGCGGCGGTTCTGGGGTACGCCAGCAAGTACCGCGCGACCGTGCTGCCGCTGGTGCCCACCCTGGCTCATGTCCTGGTCAGACTCGCGCGCCGAAGCTCGGTCCGGCCACCGGTTCGCCTACTGACCAACACGGGTGCCGAGTTGTCGCCCTCCACCGCGGCACAGCTCCGCGCGTTGTTCTCAGGCTCGTCTCTGGTCCTTATGTACGGCATGACAGAGTGCAAGCGAGTGACGATCGCCGAGACCGATGACGATGTGCGCCATCCGGGCAGCGTCGGTACCGCCCTGCCCGGCACCTACGTCGATGTCGTAAGCGACACTGGGGCCATACTCCCGCCCGGACAGCCCGGCCAGATCGTCGTAAGGGGACCGCACCTGATGGACGGTTACTGGCGTGCCCCCGAGGAGACGGCCCGGCGTTACGGACTGCATCCCGCCACAGGCGAGCGGTGCCTGTTCACTGGCGATGTCGGCGTGCTCGATACGGAGGGCAGACTGACCTTCCTGGGGAGGCGGGACGAGATATTCAAGCGGCACGGCGTGCGGACGAGCACCGCCGAACTGGAAGGCGCGGCACTCGACATACCCGGGGTGTCCGAGGCGGCGGTCCTCCCCCCTGGCGCCGACGGCCTAGTCCACTTGTGGGTGAGTACTACGGACTCCCCCACTGACATCCTCCGAGCCCTTGGCGAACGTCTGGAACCCGCGAAGCTTCCCGACCACTGCTGGGTCTGCGACCGACTGCCGCACACGGTGCATGGCAAGGTCGACAAACAGCGGCTTCGGAGGGGTGAGTGGACGATCGCCTGAAGGAGTACGCGAGCCGCTACGGAACGCCGCTGTACGTCTACCAGTTGCAGGACGTCAGGAAGGCGGCAGCGGCTCTGCTGCGCATCCTGCCCGCTCCTTCCGCCCTCTACTACTCGGTGAAGGCCAACCCCCACCCTCTTATCCTCCATGAGCTGACACGACTCGGGCTGAGATCTGAGGTCAGCTCCACCGGCGAGATGCGGGCCGCCTTGGCCGCGGGCCAGGGCCCGTCGAACATCCTGTACACGGGGCCGGGCAAGAGGGTAGGCGACATCCGGGCGGCGGTTAGGGCCGGGCTGCGCCATTTCTCCGTGGAGTCGGACACCGAGCGCCGGCGCTTGGCCGACGCCGCCGCCAGGGAGGGCCGGGATGTCGAGTACCTGATCAGGATCAATGCGCTCGTGGGCGCGACGGGCGCCTCAGGGTTGCGCATGTCAGGGGTGCCTTCTCAGTTCGGCATCGACTACCGCCTCGCTCACTCCAGGCCCGAGGCGTTCCAGCCCTTGGGCCCGGCCCGGCCCGTGGGCGTTCACCTCTTCCCGGCTACGAACATGGCGGACCCCGCCTCTCTCATCGACGAGTTCACCCTCAGCATCGAAACGGCGGCTGTCCTGGTAGAGAAGGTGGGGCTGGACGCGTCACTGATCGACCTCGGCGGCGGATTCGCAGCGCCGTTTGCCCAGCCAGGAGACCGTCCCGACTACCCGGGGCTGCGGACCGCCCTCGAACAACAACTGAGCCGGCGCTTCGCCGGTTGGCGTGACGGTGAGCCGACTGTGGCTTTCGAGTCGGGGCGCTATCTGGTCGCGGCCTGCGGAACTCTGCTGACCACGGTCCTGGATGTCAAGACGAGCGGCGACAGGACGTTTGTGGTCCTGGACGCGGGAACGCACGTGCTCGGCGGGATGTCAGGGCTGGGTAGGATCATGCCCCCGTCCGTGCTGCCCTGGTCACCGCCGAGTGCCGGGGAGCAGGGCGACGCGCGGTCCGTGAGCCTGGTGGGACCGTTGTGCACACCACTCGACGTGCTCAACCGGTCGGCCGTCGTGAGAGTGCCGGCGCCCGGAGATCTGCTGTGCGTTCCCAATGTGGGCGCCTATGGGCTTACCGCCAGCCTGCTGGCCTTCCTCGGACATCCGCTCGCGGCGGAAATCGTTGTCGACGGGAACACGGTGGTGGACGCCCGCAGATTGGAACTGTGTGAGACACGCTTAGGAGGTCGCGGCACATGACGGATTCAGCGCCCTGGGACTCGACGTTCGAGCGTCTGCTGCGTCCCTTCCTACGCTCGTTCCCGGAGGAGGCATCCCTACAGCCGGACCAGAACTTGACAACCGCGGGCTTGGACTCCATGGGCAGCGTGGAGCTGCTGCTGACCCTCGAGGACCATTACGCCATCCAGATCCCGGACGAGTTGTTACAGGCGAGCACCTTCGCCACTGCGGGCGCCCTCTGGAAAGTGGTCAGTGAACTGAGTGCCGGGGGGTGGCGGGGATGACAGCTGTGGATCGCTTGCCCAGCGACGTCATGACCGCTGTGCTGGCTGAGGTGCGTGCGTACGCCGCGCAGGCTGACGCGGAGGCCTCGTTTCCCGCCCGCAGCCTAAAGGTGTTGCGCGACTCGGGCCTGCTGGGGTTCCTCGTGCCCACCTCGTACGGCGGTTGGGAGCAGGATGTCCGGGCCATGGTGGTGGCAGCCCAGCAACTGGCCGGGGCCTGTCTCAGCACGGCCTCCGTGTGGGTGATGCACTGCCAGCAGGTCGACGCCCTGGTCCGGTACGCCACACCGGCGCTCAAGGAGCGGGTGCTTCCCTCCGTCGCGCGCGGCGACATCTACTTGGCGTCGGTGACCACCGAGGCCGTAAAGGGATGGAGCTTCCTCACCGCCCGCTCGCCGCTGGTCCCCCGACCGGACGGCTACCACCTGGACAGACAGGCTCCCGTGGTCAGCGGCGGGGCACACGCCGATGGTTTCCTGCTGACGATGCGGGCCTCACCACATGCCCCGGACCACGCCGTCTCACTGGTGTACGTGGGCCGCGACCAGGTGACCGTTGAACACACCCGTAACTGGAACACGCTCGGAATGCGCGGCATGGAGAACGTCGCTCTCCGACTCACCGGCACCGTGCCTGGGCACCAGGTAGTGGGAGACGCTGCGGGGTTCCACGTGGTGGCGGCCGAAAGCAGCATCCCGCTTGCTCACCTCGGTCTCTCCGCCTGCTGGCTGGGTGCCGCCCGGGAGGCGTTCGGTGCTCTCCTCCGACACCTGCGCAGCCCGCAGCGCGGCGGAGGCCCTGACATCTCGTCCGACCTGGTCCGGGAGCGGCTCGCCCGCATCCGCCTCGACCTGGAGCTGGTCCACGCGTATTTGCTGCGGGTGGCCGACGAGATCGTCGAACTGCGTGACACCGCTCGCTCCCTCAGCACAGGGGTGACGCAGATTCATGTGAATTCCCTGAAGCTGGCCGCGTCGGACCTGTGTTTCCGCGCGGTGGACCGCATGGTGGATCTCGCCGGGCTGTCCGTCGGTTACTCCACCGACTCCCCCGTGCCTCTCGAGCGACACCTGCGGGACCTGCGCTCGGCCAGCCTGAACTATGCGAACGACCGTCTGTGGACCGTCAACGGTGCACTCAGCCTCGTGGACACCGCAGTGTCCCTGGCATGACGGAAGTCGACGCTGGAAGGCCAACCCGATGGAGACCGTTACATGTACACACTCGGTGTCAATCTGAGCCACGACCGTGCCGCCTGCCTGCTAAAGGACGCACGGATCGTGGCCGCGGTGGAGGAAGAGCGGCTGGACCGGTCAAAGCACTCCGAGGGCTACCTCGTCCACGGCCACTTCGAGAGGCTGTCGAGGGCCCTGCCGATGAAGGCGATCACTTACTGCCTGGACGCGGCCCGCATCGGCATCGACGACCTCGATATGGTCGTGGGCAACCGGCCGCTGGAGGATGGCGCCCGGGAGCACCTCCGGCAAGAGCTGCCGATACGCGACAAGAGCAAGATTCACAGCCTGCCGATGCCGTCACATCACCTCGCGCACGCCTACGCCGGGTACCTCGCCTCGCCGTTCGACGAAGCCGCGGTCCTGGTCGTCGACGGCCTGGGCAGCACAGTACCGGGCGCGGGGCGCACCGAGAAGCACACCATCTTCGACGGCGAGGGGACCTCGCTGCGACGGGTGCACGCTGAGACCCTGCCGGAGGGCTGGAAGGACGTGGGGCTCGGGCTCTTCTACAGCTTCTTCTCCGCGAAGCTCGGTTTCGTCACGCCCTGGGGACACCCCGAATACGGTGACTTCGGCTGCGGCGGCTACACCGAGCCCGGCAAGACCATGGGCCTGGCACCGTACGGCCGCCCCCGTCCCGAGTGGCAGCGGCTGGTCACGGTCAAGGCCGGTGATGTGGTGGTGCGAACCGAGGACATGGAGCAGGCATGGGAGGCCTGGTCCGCCTCTCAGGGAGACGGCTACGACGCCAGGCGGAAGGGCTCCTGGCGACACCAGTTCACCAAGGACATCGCCTTCAAGGTCCAGGCCGAGACCGAGGAAGCGCTGCTGGAGCTCGCCCGGTACGCCTATGAGGTGACCGGTCGCAGCAAGCTCTGCCTCACCGGCGGGGTCGCCCTAAACTCCGTGGCCAACCAGCGCATCGTCGCCGAGGGCCCTTTCGCCGAGGTCTACCTTCTGCCACCGGGCGGTGACGCAGGCACTGCCATCGGAGCCGCTTACTACGGTTACTACGCGATCGCGGGCGGCACCGAACGACACCCTGTGCGCTCGGCTTCGACCGGCCGTGTCTACCCAGAGCAGGAGATCGAGCAGGCCGTGCAGGCGGTCGGCGGGCGGGTCGAGTCGCGCCGGGCCACGGTCGCCGAGGTCGCCGGCCTCCTGGCTCAGCACCGTGTCGTCGGTTGGTTCCAAGGCGGCTCGGAGATCGGGCCGCGGGCCCTCGGCCACCGGAGCATACTCGCCGATCCGCGTCATCCCGAGATGCGCGACTACCTGAACGAGGTCGTTAAACACCGCGAACCTTTCCGGCCGTTCGCGCCCTCGGTCCTTAGAGAGGATGCGGACGACTGGTTCGACATGCGGGGTGACAGCCCGTTCATGCTGCTCGTCCCCGATGTCCTGGAGCATCGCCGGAGGCAGGTCCCGGCCATCACCCACGTCGACGGTACGGCCCGGGTCCAGACTGTCGAGTCAGACGTCAACCCCCGCTATCACGAGCTGATTTCGCGCTTCGCCGAGCTCACTGAGGTGCCACTGGTGCTGAACACCTCGTACAACGACGCAGGTGAGCCCATCGTGGAGACCCCTGCGGACGCCGTCAGGACGTTCCTGAACACCGAACTCGATCACCTCTACATCGGCGATCTGCTGCTCACAAAGCCGGGTAGGCGGCTCCCGGACCGGCATCCGAGCCGACGGCCCTTGGCGTGAAGGGTCACAGTACGGCGGCCTTGAACCACTCGATCGTCCGCCGCAGTCCTTCCTCAAGCGACACCGTCGGTGACCAGCCGAGCAGTTCACGTGCGTAGGAGATATCAGGCTTACGGCGCACCGGATCGTCTTGCATCGCCGGGCCGTAGCTGATCTCGGTTTCCGCCTCCGAGATGTCGGCCACCAGCCGCGCCAGCTCAAGGATGGTCACCTCGGTCGGATTACCCAGGTTGATCGGGCCCGCGTGATCCGATTCGAGGGCGTGAACGAGACCGGTGACCAAGTCGTCCACATAGCAGAAGGACCGTGTCTGTGTGCCCGTGCCGTAGACCGTCAGACGCTCACCCCTGAGCGCCTGGGTGACGAAGGCCGGAACGGCACGGCCATCGTTCGTGCGCATCCGTGGACCGTACGTGTTGAAAATGCGTACGATGCCGGCGGACAGGCCGTGGTAGCGCAGGTAGGTCATAGTGGCCGACTCGCCGAAGCGCTTTCCTTCGTCGTATACGGAGCGCGGGCCCACGGGATTCACACGACCCCAGTAATTCTCCGGCTGCGGATGCACTTCCGGGTCGCCATACGTCTCACTTGTGGACGCGTACAGGAATCGCGCGCCCTTCTCCTGTGCAAAGGTGAGTGCGTTGAGCGTGCCGAGTGAGCAGGCTCTGAGCGTCTCCAGCGGAAGTCTCAGATAGTCCTGGGGGCTTGCCGGACAGGCGAGATGAGCCACTGCGGTCACAGGAGCGTGACACCAGACTTTTTCCGTGACGTCCATTTCGAGCAACGTAAAATGCGGGTCCTCAAGGCAGCGGGATAGGTTCTCCATGGAGCCGGTACTGAAATTATCCATGCACGTCACCTCGTATCCGCGTTCGAGGAGTCGCTCGCACAGATGGGAGCCGAGGAATCCCGCCCCACCGGTGACCACGATGTGACGCCTCTCCCTTCCAGGTTCGTGCTGCGCCCAGGACATGGGATCAACCTCCAGATTCTCAAATGGCGCGAGCCGTTGACTCACATAACAGGGGCGAGATCCTCCAACCGCTGACCCGCCACGTATTCAGGCACGGAATCGAAGGGGTTACCATCGACCTCCAGCTCGACCAGATTCGTGAATTCATCCAGCCAGTCAGGCAGTGTGGTCAGAGACGCGTGGGAGATCTTCAGCCACACAAGGTCGGTCAGATCAGAAAGGCGCTCGGGCAACCGTTTCAAGGGGTTGAAGCTGAGGCCGAGCCAGGTAAGACCGACGAGTCGGGAGAAACCCTCCGGGAGATCGGTGAGCTGGTTCCCGCGCAGGTCGAGCCTCGTGAGAGACGAGAGGCCCAGCAGGCATTCAGGGACTTCCGTGAGAGTGTTTTCACTGACGTCCAGACAGGTTAGCGAGTTCAGCGCACTGAAGCTCCTGGGAAGGTCTGATATCTGGTTGCCCCCGAAATCCAGGCGCCGTAGCCCACTGAGCCTGGACAACTCTTCGGGAAGCCTTCGAATCTCATTTCCGTTCACGACGAGACGCGTCAGTTCAGTCAGCTCACCGAGCCACGCGGGAAGTTCTTTCAAGTGGTTGCAACCTAGTTGGATGACCGATAGATGCGAAAGCTTTCGCAGCGCGTGAGGGGCCTCGGTCAGGCGATTGCCGTCCAAGCGGACCACCGCTAGCTCTTCGCATTCTTCGAGCCAGTCAGGGATCGCAGCCAGGCGATTTCCCTGAAGGTCGAGCGTGGTCAGGAACGGAAGACAGAAGCGGGCGGCAGTCGGGATCTCGTCTATCTGATTCGTCGCGAGATTCAGACTGACCAGATCGCGCAGTTCGATGAGCTGCCGCGGGAACTCATGGAAGTCGTTTCCGCTGAGATCGACCAGGGTCACCCGTTCCAGTTCACGGGTTGATTCCGGAAGTTGAGTCAACTGGTTCCCGCCGGCCTCTAGCCAGGTCAGCGAACTCAGCTCACCGAGCCATTCGGGTAGCGCAGTTAGAGAATTTTCACTGATATCCAGCCAGGAGAGGCCGCGTAGGCTGCGGACCGCTTCCGGAAGATGGGTCAGTCCAAGGCCGGACAGGTCAAGGACCGACGATTCCGCCGCACGCTCTATCCGCTCGCGTAGGTAAGCGTCCATGCCCACCCCTCCGATTCATCGATGATCTGGTCCCATTGGGGATGATCGGCGTAGTCACGACCGCAGTGCGCGAGGCGCAGTCCGCGATCATTGACATCGATCCTGCCCTGGTGGGCGTCGAGGTGCGCGAGGGCCGCCCGTGCTTCCCTGATCAAGGCGTAGTGCTCCACCTGCCAGCGTCCGCTGCTCAGACTTTCCACGCGTTGACGCATACGCCGCACCACCGATTCGGTCCATTTGAAGTGGTGGACCTGGATGAAACCCTGCGAGCGCGGTAATCCGCGCCCGGCCACCGTTCCGTGGTGCCCCACGAGCAGTTCAACCCGGCCACGCGCGATCCCGGTCTTCAGGGGGAGCGCCTTCGAGATTCCCGTGCTGACCGAACCGGCCAGCGGGTAGCGTGCCCACAGCGGGGTCGCGTCTATTTCCACGAGGCGTCCGCCATCTCCGACACGGTCCAAGAAGCACCCGTTCACATGGTCGGCCCCTTGGTGCTCGCACTTCTCAAGAATCTCGTGAACCGGGTGGCTGTAGACGTGGAACTCGTCGACGTCGGCGACGATGTACCAGTCGTCCGGGCGGCGACTCATGGCGTATGCCTTGAGCCGCTGGTTGAGCTTGTCACGCCATGGCCCAAAATGCGAGTGAAAGGGCTTCACGTCGTTTTCTCGACAAATATCAAGGAGACGTGTGTACTGATCGCTCAGCGGCGATTCAGCATGGCACATTATACGGAAGGACTGCACCCCCAGACTCCGGTAATGTTCGATGAAGTGAGGCAGTAGGGGAGCGTCGCGCGCTCCGACCACGCTGACCACGTGCACAGGTGACGTTCTCGCCATGAGAATGCTCCTCCTGGACCATTTACTGGATATCATCGCCGCGTGCCCCAAGAGCAGCCTCAGCCGCTTGCTCAGGGGTAATGGAGCCCTCGACGGCAGAGAGGAGAACCACCTGCACCCCTGCAAGGAGGGCTTCTATGAAGTCCGGTCTAAAGATTCGCGTATCGCCGAAGAATTTCAGTTTGTTACTGGGGCCTGACTGCATATAGGCGCCGATGCGTTCTTCCTCGTTGCCACCGTCCCATTGGAACTCGCTGGACCCAGCTCGTCGATGGAGTTCGTCCAGGGTGGCAGGTGGTACGGACCTGTCGTCCGGGCCCAGGAGAGGGTTCATGATGCAAGGTGGTGGGCCCACCGCGCTCGTCTCCATACCTACGCGCCCAACGTCGTCTGGGGAGCGCATGGCGTGTCGGTACGCCCGTACGGTTCGCGCATGAACCTCTTTGAGTAGGGAGTCGAAGGACTCGTGTCGGACGTCCATGACAACAGGGACCTGGAGGGAGAACTGACCGACCGACTGCTTCGTATCGCTTCTGAAGCGATTTGCGCTCACCAGGTGGAGTGCACAGGCTCCCTTGCCCCCGTACGTACCCAGCAGCAAGGAGAACGCGGCCGTGACAGCAGTGTCCGGGGTCACCCCGTGCCTGCGGGCGAGCAGCCGAGCGGCATCCCGTAGGACCACGCACCTGTAGACAGCCAGCCTGAACCTCGGCGTGGACGTGGTGTCGTCGACCGGGGGAAAGGAGAGGTCGGGGAAGCGCTCAAGTTGAGCGCGCCGGTAGGACCAGGCCCGTTCGTTGAGTCGACGTCCGGCGTCGGACTGTTCGAACGCGGCTTGCTCCAGTGGCTGTATCCCCCGGTCCTCCGGAAGCTCGGGTGACCGGGGGGACGCCAGGATCTGGCGTAGTTCGGCCCGCAGAATACCGATGGAATGGGCGTCGCACAGGAGATGGGACAGACACATCATCAATGTCTTCGGCTGCCCACACCGGAGCAGGACGGCTGCTCTCAGCATCAGCCCGTCGGAGCTGTCGAAGTGCTGGGCGATCAGCGCGTCACGGATGCGGACAGCAGCTTCGTCACCCTCGTCGTCGATGTGCCGTACCGCCACAGGGAGTTCTCCCTTGCGCAGGAGCTGTTGCCGAGGGAGGCCGGAGGAGTCCGTCACGAAGGTGGTTCGCAGTGATTCATGGCGTTCGAGGATGAGGCGCACGGCCAGCATCACCTCGTCCACGGTCCGGCCTTCCGGCACATCGATAACGACGTCCCGGTTCATACGCCAGTCCTGTTCACCGAGGTACCGCAAAGCATCCCAGATGTCCCGCTGCCCCCAGGTGAGCTCGGCCTCTCCGGAACGGTCTGCCGAGAAGGCAACCGACAGGTCGGTCATGCCGATCGCCTCCTCGCACAGTCCGGCATGGGGGATTGGACGGCGTACGCCTGCTCTTGAATGCCGTAAAGCCGGGCGTAGAGACCGCCAAGCCTCATCAAGTCGGTGTGTGTCCCCGACTCCGCCAACCTTCCCTGGTGCATCACGAGAATCAGGTCGGCGCCCGCCACAGTGGAGAACCGATGAGACACGATCACGGTGATTGCTCCGCGCGACTTGGCGAGTGAGCGGGCCCGATCTGTGTACCGACCGAAGATGTCCCGTTCACTGGGGGCGTCGAGCGAGGCCGTGGGCTCGTCAAGCACGAACAGCAACGGTTCCGGGCGCACGCACGCTCGGGCCAGGGCGACCTTCTGCCACTGTCCCTCCGACAGTTCGAGGCCACCGAACCGTCTGCCGAGTTGCGTGCCGAGGCCCTGCGGAAGCCTGCTCAGCAGGGTGTCGGCACCAGCGGCGGATACGGCGGTGGTGATGGCCTCCGCGTCGTCGATACGTTCCGGATCGCCCAGGCCGACAGCGTGCGCGAACGTCGTCTCGTAGCGGCCGAAGTCCTGGAACGCCGCGCTCATCACCGAACGCCACCCCGTGGTGTCCAGCTCCCTGAGGTCGATTCCGTCGATATGGATCGTCCCAGAGTCCGGTTGGTAGAGCTTGGTGAGCAGTTTGACCAGAGTCGTCTTGCCCGAGCCGTACTCGCCCACGACAGCAACCACTGCGCCGGCCGGAAGCCGGACCGACACCTCGTCCAGAGCGGGGCGTTCTGTGCCCGGGTAGCGGAATGTCACCTGGTCGAGACTGATGCCCTGACGCAGTACGGCCGGTGGCGGGACGTCTCCCGTCTGCCGGGCCAGCCGCTCGGCCGCGAAAGCGCGCAGCCAAGCGTAGGTCTCTACCACGCCCGCGGTGCTGCCCGCCGTCACGGAGGTGGACACGGCCTGTGCGACCACTGTCCGCAGCTGTGAGGCCAGGGCCACCGTCATCACCACATCGCCCACGCTGCCCTCCCCTGACGCTGTCCGGTTGGCGACGGCGAGCAGCGCCCCAACGAAGCCCAGGGTGAAAACGGCCCAGCCAACGGCGTTGTACGAGGCAGCCCGGATCCCCACGCTGAATCTGCGCTCCTGGACCCGCTGCCGTGCTTTCTCTTGGCGGTCAACAAGCTCCGGGCCAACTCCCGCAACCCGTATCTCCTTGCCGCTGGTCGCGCTGGTGCAGACCTCGAAGAGGTGGCGCTGGAGTCGTAGGTCCTCCGCCACGGACAACTCGGCTCGCTTCAGTTGCCGCTGTCCGTACCGGTCGACGTACAGCTGGATCGCGACGCACGGCAGCAGAAGCAGGAGCCAGGGGGAGACGCTGCCGAGCAGTGCGAGCGCCAGGGCGACGCGTAACACGAGCAGCACAGCCCGCACCGCCGACCAGGCGGAGTCGACAATGGCCCAGGACTTGCCGCGCACCGCGGTGATCCGGTCCAGGAACTCGGTCCGCTCCAGATGCTCGATCCGCTCCAACCCCACGCAGGCGCGCATGACGCGGGGTTCGATCTCTGTGAGGGCGATGCGCTCCGCCAGGGAGATGCGGGTGGTGAAACCGATCCGGCCGACGACGCCGTCAGCCGCGTAGGCGAAAGCCGCACCGCAGGCACCCACCGTCGCCGCTGTCACGCCACCGCTGGTGGCTCCGTCGACGGCAGCCTTCAGTGCCAGCCCGATGCCCGCGAACGCAAGCGCTTGGATGATGTCGCATGCCAGCAGGCACGCGGTCAGTCTCGGCTCGCGCCGTGCGCAGAGCCTCAGCAACTCCCACCATAGGCGGAGGTAGACCCTCATACGGCGCCCTCTTCCAGCCGATCCGCGTAGCCTCGTCGGAACCTCTCCGCCTGGATGCCGTAGACCCTGGCGTATTCCCCGCCGAGCGCCACCAGCTCCTCGTGGGTGCCGGATTCCGTGACCCGTCCGCCGTCGAGCAGGACAATGCGGTCCGCACTGCGGACGGTCGACAATCGGTGGGTGATCAGGACGGTGCTCATATCGCGCGTGAGGCCGTGCAGCCGCTGGAACAGCTCATGCTCACTACGCACATCCAGGTGCGAGGTCGGCTCGTCCATCACCAGGACACGTGCACCGAGGCGGGCCGCGTACAGCGCGCGGGCCAGGGCAACCTGCTGCCACTGACCGCCGGAGAGATCCACACCCCCGGCCCGGGAGCGTGAGAGCGGCGTCGCCCAGGAGTCGGGAAGACGGTCTTCGACCATGGCGGTGAGTCCGACGTCGTGTGCGGCGGCCTCGATCTCCGCTGGTTCCGTTCGCGTGCGCGCTCTGCCCAGCGCGATGTTGTCGGCGAGGGGCAGCTCGTACTTCACGAAGTCCTGGAAGATGATGGCGAGATGTCGGCGCCATACGGCGACGTCGAGGTCCCTCAGATCCTTTCCGTCAACCGTGATCCGTCCCTCGCTCGGTTCGTGGAGCCCCGCCAGCAGTTTGGTCAGCGTGGACTTTCCGGCACCGTTCAGTCCGACCACGGCCAGCAACTCTCCCGGTCGTATCTCCAGGTCCAGACCGTCCAGTACCCGCCGGTTCGTGCCGGGATAGCGGAAGACGACGGAGTGGAAGCGCACGGTCGGAGCGCTTTCCCGGACGAGACCTGGCCCTCCAGCGTCCGGGGCAGGCTGCGGGGGCGACTGCTCGGGCAGGACCGAATCCAGCTTCCGGAGTGCGCGTAC
This sequence comes from Streptomyces sp. T12, assembly GCF_028736035.1. NCBI lineage: Bacteria > Bacillati > Actinomycetota > Actinomycetes > Kitasatosporales > Streptomycetaceae > Streptomyces > Streptomyces sp. T12. The sequence continues at coordinate 8,093,048 of NZ_CP117866.1, read as the reverse complement.
GGCGGGCAGGGCCCCCTCGATGCTCACCAGTTCCCCGATGCTCGTGATCGACTGGAAGATCCCCCAGCCCGCGGCTAGTACGGCCGCCGCGAGAGCCACGGAACCTTGCCCGTCGGCGGCTCCCCACAACACGATGAGGTACACGACCGCCAGCGGCACCACTGTGGCGGCCAGCTCGCGCCATTTGGCGGCGATCATGCGGCGGTCGTCCGCCCATACGGGGGAGAGGTGGGCGCGCATGTGATGCTGGTGGCGATCAACGAGCAGTTCCCCGAAGCCGAAGACGCGCGCTTCCTTTCCTTCCGCTGGGCTGCTGGTCAGTGCACCCCAGTACTGACAGCGGCGGTGGTGCTCGATACCGGCACACCAGATGTGGAAATGCTGAATCCACTCCGCGCGGTTCATCGCGCGGACGCCCAGTGCGGAAAGGACGAGCAAGGGAACCAGCCACCATGCCCACGCGGCCACTACCGCCGAGGAGGAGAGCAGTCCTGCGTACCTAACGATGGTGGTCGCCTGGCCGATGGCCCCTTCTCCGGGCGTTTTCTCCACCCACTCGACCGGGTCCGCTGCCGCCTGCCTGATGAGGTTCTGCACCTCTGGTCGCGCTACCGGGTCGATCGTGACCGTGAGGGCGGCACGTCTCGCGACTCGGGCGCGGTTAACGCCGTCGATCTGGCTCACGACCAGTGCGGTGAGCGGCTGGATCAGAGCGCGCAGGACGTTGTCGGCGAGGAGTGCCAGGCCCAGCGTGACCACGGCGGCTGTGTACGAGGTGTCGAGGGAGCCGATGAGGGCGGCCACTGCCAGGGCGGCTGCCGCGGGCAACAGCGCCTGCGCCAGCATCGCGAAGAGGAGCATCGACACCAGTCCGTGAGGGGCCAAGCGCAGAAGTCCCAGCAGACCGAGCCGTTCGGCGCAGCGGTCGCGAACTGTGGACAAGGGTCCTCCGATCGACGGATGGTTCAACGGCCGGGCGCCGGCAGGCCTGGTGATAGGCCGAGAACCTCATGACTTCTGGTCAGTACGGCCGCGAGGGCACTCCGATCCGTCTTGCCGCGGTCGGTCACAGGCAGCCGGTCCAGCGTCACGTAGCGGCGCGGGATCATATGAGGGGGCAGGAACTCGCGGAGCCGCCTGTCGAGTTGTGCGGTGTCCACTGCAGGGCCGGAGCAAAAGGCGACCAACTCCCGATCCTCCGGGCCGCCGTCGGCCAGTACAGCCGCGGCTTCGACACCCGGGATCGTCCGCAGCCAGTATTCGATCTCCCCCGGATCGATCCGGTGACCACGAATCTTCACTTGATGGTCGACCCGGCCGAGGTACAGGAGGCCGGCGGTCTCGCTACGACGGACCAGGTCGCCGGTGCGATACCAGAGGCGGTCGTCGATCCGGACGAAGCGGCCCTCGTCGTCTTCCTCGCGCAGATAGCCGGAGAACATCTGGGGCCCCGTGACGCACAGCTCGCCTTGGCTGACGTCGATGCGCCCGGCCTCGTCGAGCAGTACCGCGTCGTGGCCGGGGAAGAGGTGCCCGACAGGCACGACGCCGTGCAGCCCCGCGCCCCGGCTCTCAGGTGACCATCGGTACGCCGAGCAGGCGATGGTCACTTCGGTCGGCCCGTAGAGGTTCTCCACCACTGAATTAGCCGCCGCTCGCTGCCAGGCGGCGGCGTCCTCGGTGAGCAACGCCTCACCGCAGAAGAGGCTCCACCGCAGTGAGGACAGGGAGTTGGACGGCAGGCCACTGGTCCGTCGAGCGAAACCGATCGCGCTGGGGACGGAGAACCAGACGGTGAGACTCTCCCTCCGCACGAATTCCTCCAGGCGGCCGAGCGCCGCCGGGTGGGTGTGCACCAGCGTTCCACCGCAGGTCCAGGCCACGAAGAGATCGAAGTAAGCAAGGTCGAACGTCAACCCGAAGGTCTGGCTGAAGACGTCGCTAGCGGTGAAGTCGTAGCGATCCCTCACGGTTGTTAGGAAGGAGAGGACGTTGGCGTGGGTGATGGGCACCGCCTTGGGGCGTCCTGTGGAGCCCGAGGTGAACATGACGTAAGCGGTCTCGCTGGGACGGTCCCGTGCGCCCTGAGCTGTGGTGCTGTCCCGGTCAACGAGCACCCGCGCCTGAGTGCCGACCCAGAAGGCGGAGTCGTTGTCGGGAGCGAGTATCGGTGGCAGGGCGTACCGGTCGGCCAAGGACTTGAGCTGACCGGCACAGACGTGGTCCGTGATCAATGCGTCGAGGGGGTGGTCGCGGAGCAACGCCACGAGCCGGTCGGACGGCAGGTCCGGGCCGAGCGGACAGACCCTGGCACCCGCGCAGAGGGTCGCGAGCACACCTGTGTAGCCGGTCAACGTCCGGTCGCTGAGTAGGCCTATGGAGCGGGGCTCACCGTGGGGATGTGCTGTCCGCAGGACACGGGCCCAGCGATCCGCCGTGCCCATCAGTTCGGCGTAGCTCACCCGACGCGCACCGATCCGCAGCGCCTCCTTCGCCTGGTGGCGTTCCGCGCTGCGCCGCACCCAGTCCTCGACGCGTGGGGCACCGGCGAGGTCCCCCGCGACTGTCAGAGTGCTGGCCACTGCGACTCCTGCTCTTCCTTCCCACCCGTCATTGGGGACGCGACCCCATCCTCGGCTGGGCGGGAGAGTGTGCACAGGCCAGGATGGGCCGCTCCTATGGCCCGGCCCACATGGGTACCCCTAACGGAGCCCGCCGTCGGTCCTCCCGTACGGCGGGGAACACCGTGTCGACCAGGTGGAGCACGTGGAGCTTGCGGGCGATGGCGGTGGTGGCGATCTTCCGGCCGCGGCGGTGGGCGATCTGCTCGAAGCAGGCAGCGTAGGGCGCGGTGCGCTTGGCGGTCTGCGCCGCCTCGTTCATGATCCAGCGCCGCCAGGGTCGCCCTGCCTAGAGATGCGCCTGCAGCGCACCCTTGGGTCCGAGCCGCGGATGGTGGGGGTGAGTCCGGCCCAGGAGGCGAGCTTGCGGACCGACGAGAACCGGCGAATGTCACCGATCTCCGCCACCATGACCAGGGCGGTGATCCGGCCGATGCCGGGCAGCGCGGTGAGCGCCTTGACCCGCGGGTCCGCGTTCGTGGTCTGCGCAAGCACAGCGTCGCGCCGGTCGATGACGGCCGGCAGTGCATCGATGACCTCCAGCCGGTCGGCCGCCGTCCGGCGCGCGCTGTCCGGCAGCGGCAGTTCGCCGAGCCATGCGCGGCCCGGGGCACTCCAGCAGGTGCGGGCGCTGCCCATGCGGTCGCAGCCGTGTTCGGCGAGGACCACGTGGATGCGGCTGCGCAGCAGTGTGCGCAACCGGACGAGCTGGGCACGGTGGCGCAGCACCGCTCGCTGCTCGCGGATGGGCTGCAGGGCGATCCGCGCCTCCGGCAGCAGATTCGTGCGCAGCAGGTGGGCCAGAGTGGCCGCGTCGACCTTGCCGGTCGCCGCAGGTCATGGCCTCGCTGGTCTCTTCCGGGACATCTGACCAGCAGGACTCAGTAGGTCTGCGCTCAGCGTCGCCTACCCTCGGCGCCCCTATCGATGTTCGCCATCTTGACAGGGTCTGACCTGTCCGACAAGGCGCCTGACATCTCATCAGAACGAGCGTCAAATGAGCGTCACGAGCGTCATTTCAGCGTCAAGATATCGCCCGTAACGCCCACACCGCACATAATGCGCAGAGATAAAACCGCAGGTCAGGAGCCCTTTGCGGCGGGCTCAAGGATCGCCATGCACTCCACATGATGCGTCATCGGAAACAAATCGAACGCCCGCAACATCCGCACCCGATACCCCCCATCCCGGAAGTACCCCAGATCCCGCGCCAACGCCGCCGGATCGCACGCCACATACGCGATCCGCCGCGCCCCCAGCGACGCGAGATGCGCGACCGTATTCCGTCCCGCCCCGGCCCTCGGCGGGTCCAGCACGATCAGGTCCACCTCGGTGATACCCGTGCGCGGCAGGACCGTCTCGACCTTGCCCTGCTCGATCCGCACCCGCTCGAAGTCGGCCAGGTTGTGCCGGGCGTCCTCCACCGCGCGCTTGCCGGACTCGATACCGAGGACCGCGCCCTTGTCGCCGAGCCGGTCGGCGAGCGCGCCCGCGAACAGGCCGACGCCGCAGTACAGGTCGAGCGCCATCTCGCCCTTGCGGGGCAGCAGGCCCTGCATGACCGCCGTCACCAGGGTGTCCGCGGCCTTCGGGTGAACCTGCCAGAAGCCGCCGCTGCCGACCCGGTGCGTACGGCCGTCCGCGCGTTCGCGGACGAAGGGTCGGCCGTGGACCCGGTGCGTCCCGCCGTCCTTGTCGCCGACCCGCATCACGGAGACCGGCTTGTCCAACTCCACGATCGGCAGCCGCGCCCCCGGCTTCGGGGTGAGGATCACCTGACGGTCCTGCGACCCCGTCGCCGCGATCGCCTCGACCCCCGCCATGCCGGTCCAGTCGCGCTTCTCGATGCCCAGCTCGCTGACGCCCTCGGCGGCGATCATGCAGTGGTCGATCCGTTCCACCTCGTGCGAGCGGTGCCGACGCAGTCCGGCGTGCCCGTCGGCGTCCACCGCGTACTGCACCCGCGTCCGCCACTGCGGCACCTGCCCCGCCGGCAGCTTGTCGCCCTCGGCCGGCACCACCGTGCCGTCCCAGCCGACGTCCTCCGGCGTCAGTCCCGCGAGCCGCTGCAGCTGTTCGGCGATGACCTCGCCCTTCAGCCGGCGCTGTGCCCCCGGCTTGGCGTGCTGCCAGTCGCAGCCGCCGCAGCGGCCGGGGCCGGCGAAGGGGCAGGGCGCCTCGATGCGGTCCTTGGATGCCGACAGGACCTCGACCGCGTCCGCGCGCAGGTAGCGGTCGCCCTCCTCGCCCTCGGTCACACGGGCCACGACCCGCTCGCCGGGCAGCGTGTGGCGGACGAACAGCACTTGGCCGGCGTCGGTGCGGGCGATGCAGTGCCCGCCGTGGGCGACGGGGCCGATCTCGACCTCGTACTCCTCCCCCACCAGCGACTTCTTCGGTTCTGCCTGCATGGTGGGGTGACTCCAGATCGAGAAGGGGTACGGCCCTGAACGGCGGGGGACGGGTGGGCAAGAGCGCGGTCCGACCGGCGGTCCATCAGGGCCCGACAACAGCCCACCAGTCTACGTGCTCCCCGCCGCGCCCCGGGCCTTCCGTCAGCGCTGGGCGTCCGACTCCTTCGCCCGCTCCTGGGCAGGCCCACGCCGCACCGAACCCGGCGCGTTCCACTCCTGCCGCTTGCGGGCCCGAAGCTTGGCCGCCTCGGAGGACTGGAGCTGGTACGGCACCGAGGTCACCATGATGCCCGGCGTGAACAGCAGCCGGCCCTTCAGCCGCAGCGCGCTCTGGTTGTGCAGCAGATGCTCGTACCAGTGGCCGACCACGTACTCGGGGATGATGACCGAGACGGCGTCGCGCGGGGACTCCTTGCGCAGGCTCTTGACGTACTCGATGATCGGCCGCGTGATCTCGCGGTACGGCGAGTCGAGCACCTTCAGCGGTACGTCGATGCCGCGCCGCTCCCACTCCTCGCGCAGCGCCTTGGTCTCGACCGGGTCCACGTTGACGCTGAGCGCCTCGAGGGTGTCCGAGCGCAGCAGCTTGGCGTAGGCCAGGGCGCGCAGGGCCGGGCGGTGGATCTTGGAGATCAGGACGACGGAGTGCACGCGGGACGGCCGTACGCTGTCGTCGCTCGGGCCCTCGGGGGCGGCGAGTTCCTCGGAGACATGGTCGTAGTGGCGGCGGATCGCCGTCATCGTGCCGTAGAAGATCACCATGCCCAGCAGGGCCACCCAGGCGCCGTGCGTGAACTTCGTGACGAGCACGACGATCAGGACGAGGCCGGTGAAGAAGGCGCCGAAGGTGTTGATCGCGCGGGAGCGGATCATGTGGCGGCGCTTGGCCTGGTCGGTCTCCGTCGCCAGGAGGCGGTTCCAGTGGCGGACCATGCCGGTCTGGCTGAGCGTGAAGGACACGAACACGCCGACGATGTACAGCTGGATCAGCCGGGTGGAGTCGGCGCCGTAGATCCACACCAGCAGGATGGCCGCGCCCGCCAGGAGCACGATGCCGTTGGAGAAGGCGAGCCGGTCGCCGCGGGTGTGCAGCTGGCGCGGCAGATAGCGGTCCTGGGCGAGGATCGAGCCGAGCACCGGGAAGCCGTTGTAGGCGGTGTTGGCCGCCAGGAACAGCACCAGGGCGGTGGCCGCGGCGAGCACGATGAAGAAGAAGCTGCCCTTGCCGAAGACGGCCTCGGCGACCTGGGTGATCACCGGGTTCTGGACGTAGCCGGCGCCGACCGCGGCACCGTCCTTCAGCAGGTCGACGGCCGGGTTCTCGGCCATACGGACCTTGGTCACCATGGCGAGCCCGATGATGCCGCAGAACATGGTGACGGCCAGCAGACCCATCGCCGCGAGCGTGGTGGCGGCGTTCTTCGACTTGGGCTTGCGGAAGGCCGGTACACCGTTGGAGATCGCCTCGACGCCGGTGAGCGCGGCACAGCCGGAGGAGAAGGCGCGCAGCAGCAGGAAGACCAGCGCGAAGCCCGCGAGTCCCTCGTGCTCCGGCTTGATCTCGTACGACGCCGTGGGCGCCCGCATGGTGTCGTCGAGGACCAGCCCGCGGAACGCGCCCCACGCGATCATGATGAAGACGCCCGCGACGAACACGTACGTCGGGATCGCGAAGAGGCTGCCGGATTCCTTGACGCCGCGCAGGTTCATCAGCGTCAGCAGCACGATCACGGCGACCGCGCACTCGACCTTGTGCTCGACGACGAACGGGACCGCTGAGCCCAGGTTCTCGATGCCGGAGGAGATCGAGACGGCGACGGTCAGAACGTAGTCGACGAGCAGGGCGCTCGCGACCGTCAGACCGGCCTTGGGGCCGAGGTTGGTGGTGGCCACCTCGTAGTCGCCGCCACCGCTGGGGTAGGCGTGCACGTTCTGCCGGTAGGAGGCGACCACGGTGAACATCAGCACCACGACCGCGACCGCGATCCAGGGGCTGAAGTGGTACGCCGACACGCCCGCGATGGAGAGGACCAGCAGTACTTCTCCGGGGGCGTACGCCACGGAGGACAGCGGGTCGGAGGCGAAGACGGGCAGCGCGATGCGCTTCGGCAGGAGCGTTTCCGCGAGCCGGTCACTGCGCAGTGCGCGCCCGATCAGAATCCGCTTGGGCACGTCGGTCAGTTTGGACACAACAGAGAATCGTAGGCCCACGGCCTGGGACGGAGCACATCCGGGTGAAATCGCGCGCGGCGCCGGGGTGAATTCCGTGCCGCGCACGCGCCGGGCGAAGGCCTCGCAGGCGTCCCCATGCCTCCATGACCTGCGTCGGTACGCTCATCACATCCGGGAGACCCCATGTCGCAGACGACCGCTCAGCTCGTCGGTGCCCTCGTGTCGCTCGCCGGACTCGCCGCCCTGGCACTGGCCAGCCTCCGCAGCTTCAACCGCCGCTGAGGGATCGGCCGTCGGAGGACCGGCAGTCGGAGGACCGGCCGCGCGGAACCCACCGCTGCCGCACCCACCGCTGCCACACCGACCGCACCGACCGCACCGACCGCACCGCCGACTTTCGCCACCCACCGGACGCAATGGTCGGTGTGTCCGACCCGGACGTTACGGTGGACGAAGGCGCACGCGAGCCTGCGATCCGTCCCGCCATCCCGCGAGGGATCATCGACGGGATTCCCCGGCATGATGGTGCCCAGCGGTCCGCGACCGGCCCGCGCCTGTTGCCCGGCGAACCGAGAGAAGGATATGAGCGCCACGTTCACGCAATTCAGACGCCTAACGAGGAGTGCGGGGTAAGCGCCGTGCACATCGTCATCATGGGCTGCGGAAGGGTGGGCTCCGCTCTGGCCCAGACCCTGGAGCAACAAGGGCACACGGTCGCCGTGATCGACCAGGACCCCACCGCCTTCCGACGGCTGGGCCCCGGGTTCGGAGGACGCCGGGTCACCGGTGTCGGCTTCGACCAGGACACCCTGCGCGAGGCGGGCATCGAGGAGGCCGGCGCCTTCGCCGCCGTCTCCAGCGGAGACAACTCGAACATCATCTCCGCGCGCGTGGCCCGCGAGATGTTCGGCGTGGAGAACGTCGCGGCCCGTATCTACGACCCCCGCCGCGCCGAGGTCTACCAGCGCCTGGGCATCCCCACCGTGGCCACGGTCCGCTGGACGGCCGACCAGATGCTGCGCCGTCTGCTGCCCTCGGGCGCCGAGCCGCTGTGGCGGGACCCCACCGGCGGTGTCCAGCTCGCCGAGGTGCACGCCTCCGCGGCCTGGGTCGGGCACAAGATCAGCAAGCTGCAGGAGGAGACCGGCGTCCGCGTCGCGTTCCTCACCCGGCTCGGCGAGGCGATCCTGCCCACGTCGCAGACGGTGCTGCAGGAGGGCGACCTGGTGCACGTGATGATGCGCACCGACGAGGTCGACAAGGTCGAGGCGGCGTTCGCCAAGGGTCCCGAAGAGGAGGGCGGTCACTGATGAGGGTCGCCATTGCCGGTGCCGGCGCGGTGGGTCGCTCCATCGCGGGCGAACTGCTGGAGAACGGCCACGAGGTCCTGCTCGTCGACAAGGCGCCGACCGCTATCTCGGTCGAGCGCGTCCCGCAGGCGGAGTGGCTGCTCGCCGACGCCTGCGAGATCACGTCCCTGGACGAGGCGGCCCTGCAGCGCTGCAACGTGGTGATCGCCGCGACGGGCGACGACAAGGTCAACCTGGTCGTGTCCCTGCTGGCGAAGACGGAGTACGGCGTCCCGCGCGTCGTGGCCCGCGTGAACAACCCCAAGAACGAGTGGCTGTTCAACGAGTCGTGGGGCGTGGACGTGGCGGTCTCCACCCCCCGCCTGATGTCGGCCCTGGTCGAGGAAGCGGTCTCGGTCGGCGACCTGGTCCGTCTCCTGCGCTTCAGCCACGGCGACGCCAACCTCGTCGAGCTGACCCTCCCGGAGGAGTCGGCCCTGGCCGGCACCCAGGTCGGCGACGTCGAGTGGCCCCAGGACACGTCCCTGGTCACCATCATCCGCGGCAACCGGGTCCTGACCCCGTCCCGCGAGGACTCCCTGGAGGCAGGCGACGAACTCCTCTTCGTGGCCGCCCAGGCCCGCGAGGAGCAGTTGGAGGACCTGCTGTCGGTCCGCCGCGAGGACACGGCGGGCTGAGCCCCTCAGGCTCACGACGACGGAGGGCGCCCTGAGTATTCAGGGCGCCCTCCGTCGTCGTACGGGAATCCTCATACCGGAATCCTCATACCGGAATCGTCGTACGGGAATCTAGGTCTCCCGGCGGTGCCGCGCGCCCGCGGCCTCCTCGCGCTCCGCGGCCGACGCCGCCTTGCGCTCCTCCTCCGCCTTCTCCGCCGCTTCCATCTCCGCGAACACATCGATCGGCGCCGGCGCCTTCGCCAGGAACACCCACGTCAGCCACACGGCCAGCAGGAACGGCGGAATCTTCAGCGCGACCAGCACCCAGCCCAACTGCGTCGTGTCCGCCCACCAGTACAGCGGGAAGAGAATCGCGCACTTGGCGAGCAGGATCAGGCCCCACGCCCAACTGGCCTTCGCGTACGCCTTCTTGCGCCCGGGATTGCGTTTGCGCCAGGAGAGGTTCTCCTTGAACACCGGCCCGAGGATCAGCCCGATCAACGGCACGCCGCACAAGGTCGTGATGATGTACGCGAGTCCCAGCCCCAGCGTGTAGAGCATGCCGGGCAGATAGAAGTCCTTCGCGTTGCCGGTCATCATCGCGAACACGACACCGAAGGCGACGCCGAAGACGCCGCTGAACGCGTGTTTGACGGTGTCCCGCATCACCAGGCGCACCACCACGAGCAACAGGGACACCCCGAGCGCGGCGATGGCCGACAGGTGGAGGTCCTTGTTGATCGTGTAGATGGTGACGAAGAGCAGACCGGGCAGCACCGTCTCGATCATGCCGCGCATGCCGCCGAAGGCCTCGAACAGCGCGGCCTCGGTCACCGCCCGGGCGTCGTGCTCGGCGTCTGCGGTGGTGTCGGTGGTGTCTTCAGTCGGCTTGTCGAGCGACGTCACCGGCTACTCCCGTCCGAGGGGTCTCAGTTCGTATTTCGGGTTGAACAGCACCCGGCGGCCTCGGCTCATGGAGATCCGGCCCGATGCGATCAGCCGGCGCCCCGGCTCTATCCCGACTATGGAGCGCCTGCCGAGCCACACCACGTCGAGGGCGGCGGAGCCGTCGAACAGCTCGGCCTCCAGGGCCGGGACTCCCGCACGCGGCCGCAGGGTGACCGTGCGCAAGGTACCAGTAACCGTCACTATCTGTCGGTCATGGCAGTCACCGATCCTGATGCATCCGGCCGTCTCGGCATCCTCCCGCAGCTCCTCGGACTCCAGGTCCTCCTGCGACGAGGAGAGCCGGTCGAGCATGCGCCGGAACCGGCCCACCGACTTTTCGGAACGAGGAACAGCACTCATGTCTTGAAGCCTACCGGGGTGCACCGACACTCTCGTACCCCTGGTGCCGCCCCCCGAACCAGCCCCCTGTGACCAGCTCATTTCTCGAATCGGTACCCCATCCCCGGCTCCGTGATGAAGTGCCGGGGATGCGAAGGATCCGCCTCCAGCTTCCTGCGCAGTTGGGCCATGTACACCCGCAGATAGTTCGTCTCCGTCCCGTACGACGGCCCCCAGACCTCCTGCAGCAGCTGCTTCTGGCTGACGAGCCGCCCGGTGTTGCGGACCAGCACCTCCAGCAGATGCCACTCCGTGGGGGTCAGCCGTACGTCCTTCCCGCCCCGGTTGACCTTCTTCGCGGCCAGGTCGACGGTGAACTCCTCGGTCTCCACCATCACGTCGTCCTCGCCGCCCCCGGTCGGTTCGGCGCGGCGGACGGCGGCCCGCAGCCGGGCCAGCAGCTCGTCCATGCCGAAGGGCTTGGTGACGTAGTCGTCGGCGCCCGCGTCCAGCGCCTCGACCTTCTCGTCAGAGGAGTGCCGGGCGGACAGCACCAGGATCGGCACCCGGGTCCAGCCGCGCAGCCCCCGGATCACCTCGACGCCGTCCATGTCGGGCAGACCGAGGTCGAGGACGACCACGTCGGGGTGGCGCGTGGCGGCGAGTTCGAGGGCGGTGGCCCCGTCGTGGGCCGCGTCGACCTCGTACTTGCGGGCCTTGAGATTGATCACGAGGGCGCGCACGATCTGCGGCTCGTCGTCGATCACCAGCACCCTCGTGGGGGCCTGGGGGGTCCCCCCGGTCGGGCTCAGCATGTGGCCTGCCTTTCAGGTTCCGCGGGGCGCTCCACAGACGCGGCCCCCTCTTCGACAAGCTCCGCGCGCGCTCCCGCCGCCCGGAGGGTGAGCACCATGGTGAGGCCGCCGCCGGGGGTGTCCTCGGCGTTGAGGGTGCCGTTCATGGCCTCGGCGAAGCCGCGCGCGACCGCGAGCCCGAGGCCCACTCCGGCACCGCGCGGGGCGTCGCCGTAGCGCTGGAACGGCGCGAAGATGCGCTCCTTGGCCTCGTCGGGGACGCCGGGGCCGCGGTCGACGACGCGCACCTCGACCCGTTCGGCGATGGCGCTCGCGGCGACCAGCACCGGCTCGTCCTGCCGGCTGTACTTGACGGCGTTCTCGACGAGGTTGGCCACCGACCGCTCCAGCAGCCCGGGGTCCACGGCGACCATGGGCAGCGTCTCCGGAATGTCCAGCTCCACGCTGTCCTCCGGCACCCCGCCGAGCGCCATCGGCACCACCTCGTCGAGGTCGATCTCCCGGATCAAGGGCGTCACCGTGCCGGTCTGCAACCGCGACATGTCCAGCAGATTCCCCACCAGATGATCGAGCCGGTCCGCACCTTCCTCGATCCCCTCCAGCAATTCGGCCTCGTCCTCCTCCGACCACGCCACGTCATCGGAGCGCAGCGAGGACACCGCCGCCTTGATACCCGCAAGAGGCGTACGCAGGTCATGGCTCACGGCGGCCAGCAGCGCCGTACGGATCCGGTTGCCCTCCGCCAGCTCCTTGGCCTGGTCGGCCTCGCGCTGCAGACGCTGACGGTCCAGGACCACCGCGGCCTGCGCGGCGAAGGCGGCCAGCACCCGGCGGTCCTCGGCGGGCAGCACCCGGCCGGCCAGCGCGAGCGCCATGTGATCGCCGACCGGTACGTCCACGTCCGCCTCCTCCGGCCGATCCGGCGCCCGCCCCGAGCCCACCCGGCCCGCACACGTCCACGGATCGACGTCGCTCTGCCGCTCCAGCAGGGCCGCCGACTCCATGCCGAACGTCTCGCGGACGCGCTCCAGCAACTCCTCCAGGCCGGTCTCACCCCGCAGCACGTTCCCGGCGAGGAAGGACAGGATCTCCGACTCGGCCCGCAGACGAGCCGCCTGCTGGGTGCGGCGGGCGGCGAGGTCCACCACGGAGGCCACCGCCACCGCCACGAAGACGAAGATCACGAGCGCGAGCAGGTTCTTCGGGTCGGCGATCGAGATGCGGTGCAGCGGTGGTGTGAAGAACCAGTTGAGCAGCAGCGATCCGACCGCGGCCGAGGCCAGTGCGGGGGAGAGCCCGCCGAGCAGGGCCGCTGCCACCGTCAGGGTCAGGAACAACAGCATGTCGTTGGCGAGACCGAGGTCGGCGTTGACGTGGGTCAGCAGCAGGGTGAGCAGCGCCGGACCGCCGACACCGGTGAGCCAGCCCCACACGATCCGGGACCGGCCAAGACTCGCTCCCCGGGCCACGGGCAGTCCGCGTCCCTTGGCGGCCTCCTCGTGCGTGACGATGTGGACGTCGAGGTCGGGGCCCGAGTCCCGGGCGACCGTGGCGCCGACGCCCGGTCCGAGGACGTACTGCCAGCTCCTGCGGCGCGAGGAGCCGAGGACGATCTGAGTGGCGTTCACCCCGCGCGCGAAGTCCAGCAGCGCCGCCGGGATGTCGTCGCCGACGACGTGGTGGAAGGTGCCGCCCAGGTCCTCGACGAGGGTGCGCTGGACGGCCAGTTCCTTGGGCGAGGCGGAGGTCAGGCCGTCGCTGCGGGCGATGTAGACGGCCAGCACCTCACCGCCGGCCCCCTTCTCCGCGAGCCGCGCGGCCCGGCGGATCAGCGTCCGGCCCTCCGGACCGCCGGTCAGCCCGACCACGATCCGCTCCCGCGAGCCCCAGATCGTCGACACCCGGTGATCACTGCGGTACTGCTTCAGGTACGCGTCGACCCGGTCCGCCACCCACAGCAACGCCAGCTCCCGCAGCGCGGTCAGGTTCCCGGGCCGGAAGTAGTTCGACAGGGCCGCGTCGACCTTGTCCGGCCGGTAGATGTTCCCGTGCGCCATCCGCCGCCGCAGCGCCTGCGGCGACATGTCGACCAGCTCGACCTGGTCGGCCCGGCGCACCACCTCGTCAGGGACGGTCTCCTGCTGCCGTACGCCGGTGATCGACTCCACCACATCACCCAGCGACTCCAGGTGCTGGATGTTGACGGTCGATATCACGTCGATCCCGGCCGCCAGCAGCTCCTCCACGTCCTGCCAGCGCTTGGCGTTGCGCGCGCCGGGGATGTTGGTGTGGGCCAGCTCGTCGACGAGCGCCACCTGCGGACGCCGCGCCAGTACGGCGTCGACGTCCATCTCCGTGAAGAGGGCCCCTCGGTATCCCAGCTCGTTACGGGTGATCTGCTCCAGCCCGTGCAGCATCACCTCGGTGCGGGCCCGCTCATGGTGCTCCACGAACGCGACCACGCAGTCGGTGCCGCGTTCGATCCGCCGGTGCGCCTCGGACAGCATCGCGTACGTCTTGCCGACGCCCGGTGCCGCACCGAGGTAGATCCGAAGCTTGCCGCGTCCCATGGCCCTATTGTCTTCCGGTCCCACTGCCAACTGCGCAGCGTCGACCTTACGGCCAACAATCGCGACAAATGGGGCCGGGTGCGGCGGCGGGGGCGTCTTTGACGCAACTCTGACGCCCCCGCCGCCGCGCCGCCCCCGCCTCACCCGGGGTTGTCGCCGTGAGTGAGGGTCTCCCAGGCCACGAAGAGGTTGTTGCTGCCGGCCGGGCGGTTGCGCTCGGTCAGCGTCTCGGTGTTGGTCATGGCATGCCCGAGGCGATTGGCCAGGGCGTTGTGCCCGACCTCGGTGACCGGCCCGAGCCCGAGCTTCAGCGAGCCGCCGCACAGCCAGCCGGGCACGGCCGTACCGAGCTCGTACCTGGCCTGGAACCCGAGCGCCTGCCGCAGCCGCTCACCGACGTCGGTGCCGTACAGGTCCTGCCCCTGGATCCGGCTGGTCTCCGCGACGTGCGAGATGGCCGAGATGCCGTACCCGGTGTGGGTGAGGTCGCGGCAGGTCTCCTGGGTGAGGCCGGTGACGAAGGTGGTCTGGCCCTGCCAGTACTTGACGATCTTGTCCCGGGTGTCGAGGTGCTGGCTCGGCACGGTCTTCGGCAGGTCGCCGTCGGAGGACAGGTAGACGTAGGCGGCGGTGCGGGTGCGGAACTTCGCCATGGCCTTGTCGTACGACGCCTTGTCCTCCAGGAAGACGGAGATGCCGACGGCGGCCTCCATCATCGACAGCTCCCAGTTGCCGTTGGAGTTCGAGCCGTTGATGATCTCGGGCAGATAGACGTCGCGGAGCATGGTGGCGAACCGGCCGGAGTTCGCCCAGTTCCCGGTGTACGTGTACTTGATGATCTCGGCGGCCTTGGGCCACGAGGAGCCGGCCCAGCCCGTCTGCAAAGGCGCGTTGCTGTTGGTGTGGTCCCTGATCACCGCGGACCAGGCGTCCATCAGCTCGATGGCCTTCTTCGCGTGCCGCTCGTCGCGGGTGATGTACCAGGCGAGGGCCTGGGTGTACGCGGCTATCGCGTCCTCGCGCTCGTCGGTGCAGCCGTAGTTGGGGTTCGAGTACGAGCCGCACTCGACGACCGCGCGGGGCTTGGGGGTGCGGTTCAGATCGGCGTACTTGCTCGCCATCATCCGGTCGAAGGCACCCTTCCAGGGCTGGGCGCCGGCGTTCACCTTGGAGCGGGTGAAGTCCAACTGCCCCTGGGAGACGGTGACTCCGGGGTGGGCGAAGGTACTGGGAGCTGCGTCGGCGGGCCAGGCGAGGACACCGGCGACGAGGGCGGCCGCGGCCGCGAAGAGTGCGGTTCTGCGCATGCGTGGGGGGCCTTCCGTTCTCGTATGTGAACGCGAAGCGCCTTTATGAACAGACGCGTTGGCCGGAGACGGTAGGTACAGACCAATGCGCCGTCAAGAGTTCACGCACGAGAACACGAGAAAGGGCCGCACCCCGTGTGGGGTACGGCCCTGATGTTTCTACGTTGCTCAGCGCACCTCGGTGATCTCCGGCCCGCGCTGGAGCTGGCCCATGCCGCCGGAGAAGCGCGAACCCGCCTCCTCCTGCTGGACGCCCTCGGGGACCATCTGGGCGTCGTTCGGCAGCTTCAGGACGATCGGGTCACGGGGGGCCATCGGGCCCTCGCCGCGGACCACGACCGTGTCCCGGAAGATCTGCTCGAGCAGACCGGCCGCCTGCGGCTGCACCGCGCCCTGCCCCGAGATCACACCGCGCAGGAACCAGCGCGGACCGTCCACGCCGACGAACCGCACGACCTGGAAACCGCCCGTGCCGTCCGGCAGCTGCACCGGCACCTGGGCCCGCAGCTCCCAGCCCAGGGGGCCCTCGACCTCGTCGATGATGCCACCCTGCTGGGTGATGCCGGAGCCGATCTCCTCGCGCACCTCGCCCCAGATGCCCTCGCGCTTGGGCGCGGCGAAGGCCTGCAGCTGGATGGCGCTGTCGCGCAGCACGACGGTCGCCGCGACGATCGCGTCACCCGCGACCTCGACGCGCAGCTCCATGCCGTCGACGCCCGGCACCAACAGGCCGCCCAGGTCCACCCGGCCCTCACCGGGCTCGCGGACCTCGGTGCTGTCCCAGGGCCCGTCGGGCCGCGGTTCCGGCTCGAGCCTCACGCGCTCGCGCGTGCCGTCGTCGTCCGCCTCAGTGTCGATGTCGACGACCTGCTCGGGCTCGCCGGCCGCGTCCTCGGCGGCACCCTTCTTCTTGCGACGTCCGAACACGTCACTGTCCTTCCCGGTCGGATACGACCGAAGCGTATCGATTCCCACCCGTTGCGCCGCCATCGGCGGCCTGATCGCTTGTATCGCTTGTGCCGCCCACCGCGGCATGGCCGCCGGTGGACCCGAAGCCCCCTGCGGCCCGCGCCGAATCGGGAAGCTCCGCAACCTCCTGGAAGCGAACCCTCTCGACCTGCTGGACGACCAGTTGGGCAATCCGGTCGAAGCGCTCGAACCGCACGGTCTCATGCGGGTCGAGATTCACCACGATCACCTTGATCTCCCCACGGTACCCGGCATCAACCGTCCCCGGGGCATTCACCAGGGCGACACCGAGGCGGGCGGCGAGACCGGAACGGGGGTGCACGAAGGCCGCGTACCCCTCCGGCAGCGCGACAGACACCCCGGTGGGCAGTACGGCCCGCTCCCCCGGCTTCAGTTCGCGGCTCTCGGTGGTGCGCAGATCGGCTCCCGCGTCACCGGGGTGCGCGTACGTCGGAAGCGGTACGTCGGGGTCGACGCGCCGGATCAGCACGTCGAGTTCTCGACGGGGCTCACGGCTCACGGGTTCACCTCGAAGGCACGGGCACGGCGGACCTGGTCCGGGTCGCTCATGGCGGCCCGGATCTCCTCCGGGCGGCCGTTGTCGATGAAGTGGTCGACCTTCACCTCGATGAAGAGGGCGTCGGCACGGACGGCGACGGGCCCGTCGGGACCGCCGATCCGTCCGGTGGCGGTCGAGTAGATCTTGCGGCCCGCCACCGCCGTCACCTCGGCCTCCAGGTACAGCACCGTGCCCACCGGAACGGGCCGCACGAAGTCGGTCTCCAGCCGCCCGGTCACAGCGATCGTGCGCAGCAGCCAGTTGAGCGAGCCGAGGGTCTCGTCGAGCGCGGTCGCGAGCACACCGCCGTGCGCGAGCCCGGGCGCCCCCTGGTGGGCGCTCTGCACGGTGAACTCGGCGGTGAGGGACACCCCTTCGCCGGCCCGCGCCTCCAGATGCAATCCGTGGGCCTGCTCGCCGCCACAGCCGAAACACTGGCCGTAATGGGCACCAAGAAGCTCACCGGGCGCGGGAGCCTCAGCATGCCGCACCGGTTTCACGGCGCCGGCCGGGGGCTTGAGGGACGGGGAAATACCACTCACAGCCGCAGACCTTACCCGCGCGTCGGCACGATCCGGACACCGTGCCAAGCTTGGCTCCATGCAGCTCTCCGCCGCCCCGTACGAAGAACGCCTGACCGCCCCCCGCACCTGGTGGCTGATCTCGTTCCTGGTCGGGGTCTCCCTGGCCCTGATCCTCCTGCCCTTCGGCACGCTTCCCATGCTCGCGGGGCTCGTCGGCGGCACCGCCGCGGCAGCGGTCATGGCGAGCTCGTACGGCTCGGTCCGCATCCGTCTGGTGGGCGACTCGCTGATCGCGGGCGAGGCGAAGATCCCGGTGCGGGCCCTGGGCGAGGCGCACGTCCTGGACCCCGAGGAGGCCCGCGCCTGGCGCACCCACAAGGCCGACACCCGGGCCTTCCTCCTGCTGCGCGCCTACATCCCGACGGCTCTGCGCGTGGAGGTCACGGACCCCGAGGACCCGACCCCGTACCTGTACCTGTCGACCCGCGAGCCGGAACGCCTGGCGGAGGCGATCAAGGCAGCGAAGGCCTCGGTCTAGCACACCCGAGCGGGCCTTCACCGGCCTGGTCAAGATTTGTGCCCGCCGTGGCAAAAACTTCGTCGCGGCACCGAGATCTCAGCCGCCCCCGAGCTTCTTGAACCTGTGCACCCGGCCGACGTCGCCCATCTCCAGCGGCTTCGCCGGGCGCTCCAGCGGGGGCAGTTCCGGCAGTTCGTCCCACGGCACCTGGATCTTCCGCAGGTCCGCCCGAATCCGTGCCGCGAGCCTCTTGGTGTCCCGGCGGTTCATGACCGCGCCCACCGCGGCTCCCACCATGAAAGGCATGAGGTTCGGCAGATTCCGGACCATCCGCTTCATGATCTGCTGACGCAGCTCCCGCTTCATCTGCCCGCCAAGAGCGGCGTTGATCGTCGCCGGCTTCATCGGGTCGATGCCGCGCTCCTCGGACCACGAGGACAGATACGCGGTACTGCGGTCCTTCAGATTGCCGGGCGGGCGTACGCCGTACACCTCGTGCAGCTCGGCGATCAGTTTCAGTTCGATCGCCGCCACGCCGGTGATCTCGGCCGCCAGTTCCGTCGGCATCGCGGGCGGCACCGGCAGCATCGCCGCCGCACCGACTCCCGCACCGACCGTCGAGCTCGCGTTCGCCGCGCCCGTGACGAGCTTGTCCGCGATCTGCTCGGGCCCCAGGCCCGGGAAGTGCCGGCGAAGGGTTGCGAGGTCCCGTACGGGGATCCGCGGGGCGTTCTCGATGATCCGGTCGGCGAGGTACCCGAGGCCCGCTCTGGCGCGGCTGCCGCCCCTACGGACGCCTTCCCGGGCCTTCTCCCGGATCACCGTGCCCCTCCGCTTGGCGGCGGCCGGGGGAACCTCCCCCCGCGCCGGGAGGTCAGCCCCGGACACGGGTTCGAGCGAGGCCCCCGTACTGGATGAGCCCCGCTCGTCGTCACGCGCGCCGTACGGGCCGTCGGACGGCCCTTCGTCCGCTCCCGACCGTCGGGAGCGGCGCTTCCAAGGTGGGGTCGAGCCAGTCATGCCCGACCCGACCTCAGTCGCAGTCGCGGCAGATCGGCTGACCGTTCTTCTCCCGGGCCAGCTGGCTGCGGTGGTGCACCAGGAAGCAGCTCATGCATGTGAACTCGTCCTGCTGCTTCGGCAGCACCCGGACGGCCAACTCCTCATTGGAGAGGTCGGCACCGGGCAGCTCAAGGCCTTCTGCGGCCTCGAACTCGTCGACGTCCACAGAGGAAGTCGACTTGTCGTTCCGCCGGGCCTTGAGCTCTTCAAGGCTGTCCGAGTCGACGTCGTCGTCGGTCTTGCGTGGGGTGTCGTAATCCGTTGCCATGTCGCTCTCCCCCTCTGGGTGTCTGCGGTGTCTCCAGCGCACGTAACGCGTGAGAGGCCGGACTTGTGCCCGACCCGAGGCGGAGATTTTGCCTCACATCAAGGTCTGTTACTCAATCGACACCCAACCGGACTCCTCAAGAGTGATCGGCTTGGATGGCGAACGGGACCGTACACGGTCCTAATGCCGCAGTTCAAAGGCGTCTCACCGTGTACTTCCCGTGATCAAGACCCCCGAAAACCCGGATTTTCCCGGCTTTCCGACGGGTCGCATGATCACTGAGAGTAGATGGCCGGAAATTCGCCCTTGTGATCGATCACACATGGGGCTGCTCGACGAGTGCCCAGAAAATTCCGCGCAAAGCGAACATCCCCGTTGTGTCGGTCAGGTGTCGGCGCACATGGTCTCAGATCGGCAGGGTGACCCGCATCATGAGTCCTCCGCCCTCGCGTGGCTGCGCCGAGATGTGCCCGCCATGCGCCCGGGCCACGGACCGCACAATGGACAGCCCCAGGCCGACGCCCTTGTCGCTGCCCGTGCGCTCCGTGCGCAGCCGTCTGAACGGCTCGAAGAGATTGTCGATCTCGTACGCCGGCACCACCGGCCCGGTGTTCGACACGACCAGAACCGCCTGCCCGTGCTGGACCTCGGTGGTGACCTCGACCCAGCCGCCCTCCGGGATGTTGTACCGGACGGCGTTCTGCACCAGGTTCAGCGCGATCCGCTCCAGCAGCACGCCGTTGCCCTGCACGACCGCGGCCTTCTGCTCGCCGCGGATCACCACGCCCTTGGCCTCGGCCTCCGCGTGCACCTGGTCGACGGCCTGCTCGGCCACCTCCGCGAGGTCCACCGGTTTGCGCTCGACGATCTGGTTGTCACTGCGGGCGAGCAGCAGCAGTCCCTCGACGAGTTGTTCGCTGCGCTCGTTGGTGGCCAGCAGCGTCTTGCCGAGCTGCTGGAGTTCCATCGGCGCGTTCGGGTCCGACAGGTGCACCTCGAGGAGCGTGCGGTTGATCGCGAGCGGGGTGCGCAGCTCGTGCGAGGCGTTGCCGACGAAGCGCTGCTGGGCGGTGAACGCCCGCTGCAGCCGCTCCAGCATCTCGTCGAAGGTGTCGGCGAGCTCCTTCAGCTCGTCGTCCGGGCCGTCCAGCTCGATGCGGCGGGACAGGTCCGAGCCCGCCACCGCGCGCGCGGTCCGGGTGATCCGGCCCAGCGGCGACAGGACGCGGCCGGCCATGGCGTAGCCGAAGGCGAAGGCGATGACGGCGAGGCCGAGGAGGGCCAGCAGGGAGCGGCTGAGCAGATCGTCCAGCGCGACATGGCGCTGGTCGTCGATGCAGGCGCTGATCGCCTCGTTGAACTGGGAGAACGTGAGGTTGTCGGACTTGATCGCGGGGCAGTTGTCGCTCGTGACCTGGAGCTGGGTGGCGTCCACGATCTTGAACAGGGGTTCATTGCCCGTGTTGATCGCCTGTGCGGCCAGCAGGTAGATGATCGACAGCAGCAGGATGCCGGCGATCAGGAACATGCCGCCGTACAGCAGCGTGAGCCTTATCCGGATGGTGGGGCGCAGCCACGGGAAGGGGGGCTCCACCCTCCGGGGGTCCCAGGTGGGCTTGGGGGGCGCCTGGGGAGGCGCGGGAGTCGCGGCCATGGTCGATCAGATCCGGTAGCCGGAGCCGGGCACGGTGACGATCACCGGTGGCTCCCCCAGCTTGCGGCGCAGTGTCATGACGGTCACTCGCACCACGTTCGTGAACGGGTCGGTGTTCTCGTCCCAGGCCTTCTCCAGGAGCTGCTCGGCGGAGACCACCGCGCCCTCGCTGCGCATCAGCACTTCCAGGACGGCGAACTCCTTCGGCGCGAGCTGCACCTCCTTGCCGTCGCGGAAGACCTCGCGGCGATTGGGGTCGAGCTTGATGCCGGCGCGCTCCAGGACGGGCGGCAGCGGCACGCTCGTACGGCGGCCGAGGGCACGCACGCGTGCCGTCAGCTCGCTGAAGGCGAAGGGCTTGGGGAGATAGTCGTCGGCGCCGATCTCCAGCCCCTCGACACGGTCGCTGACGTCGCCGGAGGCCGTGAGCATCAGCACGCGCGTGGGCATGCCGAGTTCGACGATCTTGCGGCAGACGTCGTCGCCGTGCACCAGCGGGAGGTCGCGGTCGAGGACGACCACGTCGTAGTCGTTGACGCCGATGCGCTCCAGGGCGGCCGCACCGTCGTACACGACGTCGACGGCCATGGCCTCCCGGCGCAGTCCGGTGGCCACCGCATCGGCGAGCAGTTGCTCGTCCTCGACGACGAGTACGCGCACGTCGCTTGTCCTTCCTGTGTCCACCCGCGTAGCGCTTGGCTCGCACACGGGCAGGGGTCTTGGTCTGGTGTCCTGGCCTCCATCCTGCCCTTTTCCGCCATAAGTCGGCGGTAAGACGGGTGGGCGGACCATGCAGGACGGGTGTGAAGCCCGGGAATGCGAGATTTTCTCTTCCGGTTGAGGTTTCCGCGGAAGGGAGCGGGGGGAGGACGGCTTTACACCCCGCGATCACGCTCTGCTCGTGCCGCACCACCATGCGGTACGACTCGATCCGCTTCCCGCAGAGCGGGCGTGGGTGTCCGGCACCGTCGCCGCCCAGCAAGGGCAGCGCTGGGCACCTACCGGAGACGTGATCGCCCCTTCCGAACGGCACACCCCCGTGCCACCGACCCACGACCCAGGACGAGGGGGCGCAGCATGGACGCATTCACCGCAGGACTTCTGCAGCGCATAAGGGCGACCGAGTCCGACCTGACGCGGGCTCGTGACGAGGGCGACGACTTCCTCGTCGAGGTGGAGCAGGGCGAGCTCGACGACCTGCGCCGCCTCGCCGCCGAGCACGGTGTGGAAGTCGGCGCGTCACGCGTCTGACGAGCACGACGACGGGGCCCCGGCGAATCCAGCGCCGGGGCCCCGTCGCGTGCCGTCAGTCGTGCCAGGCGCCGAAGTCCTCCAGGAGCCGCTGGAGGGGCTCGAAGACTCCCGGGGTGGCCGCCACCGCGAGGTCACGTGACGGGCGCTCTCCGGGGCGTCCGCCGGTCAGGGCGCCCGCTTCTCGTGCGATCAGGTCGCCCGCGGCCACGTCCCAGGCGTTGAGGCCGCGCTCGTAGTAGCCGTCGAGGCGGCCCGCGGCCAGGTCGCACAGGTCGATCGCGGCCGAGCCGCCGCGGCGGATGTCACGCAGGAGGGGGATCAGCCGCTGCGCGACGTCGGCCTGGTGGGTGCGCACCTCGGTGACGTAGTTGAAGCCGGTCGAGACCAGGGCCTGGTCCAGGGGCGCTGTGCGCCGGCAGCCGAGCCTGCGCTCGCCGTCCCAGGATCCCGTGGCCCAAGCACCGGCGCCGCGCACCGCGTGATACGTCTCGCCGCGCATTGGGGCCGCCACGACCCCGACAACCGCTTCGCCGTCCTGCTCGGCGGCGATGGAGACGGACCAAGTCGGCAGCCCGTACAGGTAGTTGACCGTGCCGTCGAGCGGGTCGATCACCCAGCGGATGCCGCTCGTGCCCTCGGTGGAGGCGCCCTCCTCGCCGAGGAAACCGTCGTCGGGGCGGTGCTCGGAGATCACGTCGGTGATCAGCTTCTCCGCCGCGATGTCCATCTCCGTGACCACGTCGATCGGGCTCGACTTGGTCGCGGCGACCGCGAGGTCGGCCGGACGGCCGTCGCGCAGCAGCTCGCCCGCGCGGCGGGCGGCCTCCCGGGCCAGCCGGAGCAGTTCCGAGTGCAGGGGGTCGGTCACGGGGCTCCTCACGCGTACGGGCTGTCGGCGCCCGCGGCGGCGGGCTTGGGGGCGCGGGCCGGGCAGCAGCCGATCGGGCACAGGTTGTGGTCGGCGCCGAGCGCGCCCAGGGCGCAGGGCGTGACGTCCTGGCCGCGCTCCACGGCGGCGCGCTCCAGGACGAGGTCGCGGATCGCCGCGGCGAACCGCGGGTCGTCTCCGACGGTGGCCGAGCGGCGCATCGGCAGACCCAGCTCCTCGGCCTTGGCCTTGGCCTCCGTGTCGAGGTCGTAGAGGACCTCCATGTGGTCGGAGACGAAGCCGATGGGGGCGATCACGACCGCCGGCACCCCGGCCTCGTGCCGCTCCTCGAGGTGGTCGCAGATGTCCGGCTCCAGCCACGGGATGTGCGGGGCGCCGGAGCGGGACTGGTAGACGAGCTGCCAGGGATGGTCGACGCCGGTGCGCTCGCGTACTGCGTCGGCGATCAGCTGCGCGACGTCCAGGTGCTGCTCGACGTACGCGCCGCCGTCGCCCTGCTCCTCGACCGGGCCGGAGCTGTCCGCGGCCGCGGTCGGGATCGAGTGGGTCGAGAAGGCGATGTGCGCGCCGTCCCGGACGTCCTCGGGAAGGTCTGCGAGGGACTCGACGACACCGTCGATCATCGGTTCCAGGAAGCCCGGGTGGTTGAAGTAGTGCCGCAGCTTGTCGACCTTCGGCAGCTCCAGGCCCTCGGCTTCAAGGGCGGCGAGCGAGTCGGCGAGGTTCTCGCGGTACTGGCGGCAGCCCGAATAGGAGGCGTAGGCGCTGGTGGCGAGGACGATGATGCGGCGGCGGCCGTCCGCGACCATCTCGCGCAGGGTGTCGGTCAGATACGGCGCCCAGTTGCGGTTGCCCCAGTAGATCGGCAGGTCCAGGCCGTGCTCGGCGAAGTCCTTGCGCAGGGCGTCGAGCAGGGCGCGGTTCTGGTCGTTGATGGGGCTGACGCCGCCGAAGAGGAAGTAGTGTTCGCCGACTTCCTTCAGGCGTTCGGTGGGGATGCCCCGCCCGCGGGTGACGTTCTCCAGGAACGGGATCACGTCGTCCGGGCCCTCGGGGCCGCCGAAGGAGAGCAGGAGCAGGGCGTCGTAGGGGGTGGCATCGCGCGCGTCTGGCATGGATCGATCCTGTCATCCGGTACTGACAGCCGGGAAACGGCGGGGTGACCACCCGGGTTCCCGGTTCGTCCGGCCAGGTGCGTTAGGGTCACCTAACTCGTAAGCTGTATCGGCTGTCCACGCGCCTTACCGAGTCGCCCTGAGTCGCCCTGAGTTGCCCCGAGCCACCCTGAGTTGCCCCGAGCCGCTCAGTCCTGCCCTTCCGCCTGACCGGAGACCCCCGTGCCGAGCCCCTACCGCGCCCTGTTCGCCGCCCCTGGCACCAAGGGCTTCACCGCCGCGGGCTTCCTCGGCCGGATGCCGCTGTCGATGATGGGCATCGGCGTGGTCACGATGGTCTCCCAGCTGACCGGGCGCTACGGCCTCGCCGGCGCCCTGTCGGCCACCATCGCGCTCTCTGCGGCGGTGGCGGGCCCGCAGGTCTCACGGCTGGTCGACCAGTACGGGCAGCGGCGGGTGCTGCGTCCGGCGACGCTGATCTCGCTCGTGGCGGGTGCCGGGCTGCTGTTCGCCGCCCACTACGGGTGGCCGGACTGGGTGCTGTTCGTGGCCTGCGTCGGCATCGGCTGCGTGCCCAGCGTCGGGGCGATGACCCGGGCCCGCTGGGCCGCGCTGTACCGGGAGACGCCGCAGCTGCACACCGCGTACTCCTTCGAGTCCGTGATCGACGAAGTGTGCTTCATCTTCGGGCCGATCATCTCCATCGGCCTGTCCACGGCGTGGTTCCCGGAGGCCGGGCCGCTGCTCGCCGGCTGCTTCCTGGCCGCCGGTGTCTTCTGGCTGACCGCGCAGCGGGCCACCGAGCCCGTGCCGCATCCGCGCGAGCGCCGAGGTACCGATTCGGCTCTGCGCTCCCCCGGGCTGCAGGTCCTGGTGGCCACCTTCGTGGCGACCGGAGCGATCTTCGGGTCCGTGGACGTGGTCACGGTGGCCTTCGCGGACGAGCAGGGGCACAAGGGCGCCGCGAGCGTGGTCCTCGCGCTGTACGCGGCGGGCTCCTGCGCGGCGGGGCTCGTCTTCGGGCTGTTGCGCTTCAAGGGGGCACCCGAACCTCGCTGGCTGCTGGGCATATGCGCGATGGCCGTGAGTATGATCCCCCTCCTACTGGTCGGAAACTTGCCGCTTCTGGCCGTGGCGCTGTTCGTCTCGGGCATGGCGGTCGCTCCCACGATGATCACCACCATGTCCCTGATCGAAGAGCACGTACCACGCGCGCAACTGACCGAGGGCATGACCTGGGTGAGCACCGGGCTCGCGGTCGGTGTCGCGCTCGGCTCCTCCGCGGCCGGCTGGGCGATCGACGCCGCCGGTGCGGACGCCGGGTACGGGGTTCCGGCGGTGGCCGGGGCCGTCGCGGTCGTGGTGGGTTTCCTGGGGTATCGCCGGCTCAGCAGGCCGGCTCCGCGTCGGGGAGGCACCGTTGAGCAGCACAGCGAGCGGCAGGAACGGCACGTGGCGTAACTGGAGCGGCAATGTCGCCGCCCGCCCCGTGCGGGAGGTCGCTCCGGCCTCCGTCGAGGAGCTGTCCGCGGCGATACGCCGGGCCGCCGAGGGCGGCCTGAAGGTGAAGGCGGTCGGCAGTGGCCACTCCTTCACGTCCATAGCCGCCACCGATGGCGTGCTGATCCGCCCTCAACTCTTGACCGGCATCCGCAACATTGACCGGGATGCCATGACGGTCACGGTCGAGGCGGGTACCCCGCTCAAGAGGCTCAACATGGCCCTGGCGCGCGAGGGCCTGTCGCTCACGAACATGGGCGACATCATGGAGCAGACGGTCTCGGGCGCCACCAGCACCGGCACACACGGCACGGGCCGTGAGTCGGCCTCGATCGCCGCCCAGATCAAGGGCCTGGAACTGGTCACGGCCGAGGGCTCAGTGCTCACCTGCTCCGAGAAGGAGAATCCGGAGGTCTTCGCGGCGGCCCGCATCGGCCTCGGCGCACTGGGCATCGTCACCGCGATCACCTTCGCCGTGGAGCCGATCTTCCTGCTCTCCGCGCGCGAGGAGCCGATGCCGTTCGACAAGGTCCTGGCGGACTTCGACGAACTGTGGACCGAGAACGAGCACTTCGAGTTCTACTGGTTCCCGCACACCGGCAACACCAACACCAAGCGCAACAACCGCAGCGCGGGCCCGGAGAAGCCGGTGGGGCAGGTCGCCGGCTGGCTCGAGGACGAGTTCCTCTCCAACGGCGTCTTCCAGGCGGCTCAGTGGGTCGGCCGCGCGGCACCCGCCACGATCCCGGCGATCGCCCGGATCTCCAGCAAGGCCCTGTCCGCGCGGACCTACACGGACATCCCCTACAAGGTCTTCACATCACCGCGCCGGGTGCGCTTCGTGGAGATGGAGTACGCCGTCCCGCGCGAGGCCGTCGTCGAGACGCTGCGCGAACTGAAGGCCATGATCGAGCGCTCCGGCCTCAGGGTCAGCTTCCCGGTCGAGGTGCGCACCGCCCCGGCCGACGACATCACGCTGTCCACCGCCTCGGGCCGCGACAGCGCGTACGTCGCCGTCCACATGGTCAAGGGCACGCCGTACCAGCGGTACTTCACCGCCGCCGAGCGGATCTTCACCGCGCACGAGGGACGTCCGCACTGGGGCAAGGTGCACACGCGGGACGCCGAGTACTTCGCCCAGGTGTACCCGCGCTTCGGCGAGTTCACGGCGCTGCGGGACCGGCTCGACCCGGACCGCCGGTTCCAGAACGACTACCTGCGAAGGGTGTTGGGGGCGTAGCACGCGATCGGCTCGATCCACCCGGTCGGCCAACTGCGCAGCCAGGAGAGGTACGGGCGAAAGCATTAGTTCCATTTCCGGCGTTTGCGTGAAGTACGCCACGCTCAAGATCGGAGAACCGCTCAACGGACGGCCGAGTCCCACCCCTTGCCAGAAGTTGAGCGGCGCGCCAATCCACGCACGTGGCCCAAATGGAGTACTGTTGCGAGCCCTGGGTCCGGTCTCCCGCCAGGGCGTCCGTGGCCTTCAAGGACCGCCGGGAGGGGGCTAGTTGCACAGGGTGACGGAGTTGGTCACTTAGCGTTGCGAACAGGTAACCGTGCCATAACGGCGATCCAGGGCCCGTGCCCGACACGCCGGGCAACTCGGCAAGGTTGTGGCAGGCTGCACCCGGGCAGGCCACACTCGACTAGCGGAAGCAGCGACGCACGTGACGTCGGCAGGCACCACCCGGGAGGTCCCCATGCCCGAACTGCGTGTCGTGGCCGTCTCAAATGACGGCACACGGCTGGTGCTGAAGGCTGCCGACGCAACGGAGTACACGCTTCCGATCGACGAACGCCTGCGCGCCGCCGTGCGCGGCGACCGTCCCCGCCTCGGCCAGATCGAGATCGAGGTGGAGAGCCATCTCCGCCCCCGCGACATCCAGGCGCGTATACGCGCTGGTGCGACCGCGGAAGAGGTCGCCCAACTCGCCGGCATCCCCGTCGACCGCGTACGGCGCTTCGAGGGCCCCGTGCTCGCCGAGCGCGCCTTCATGGCCGAACGGGCCCGCAAGACTCCCGTCCGCCGCCCCGGTGAGAACGCCGCCGGGCCGCAGCTCGGCGAGGCCGTCCAGGAGCGGCTGCTGCTGCGCGGCGCCGACAAGGACACCGTGCAGTGGGACTCGTGGCGCCGTGACGACGGCACCTGGGAAGTGCTGCTGGTCTACATGGTGGCGGGCGAACCGCACTCGGCGAGCTGGACGTACGACCCGCCCCGGCGGCTCGTGCAGGCCGTCGACGAGGAGGCGCGCTCGCTGATCGGTGAGTCCGAGGACCTCGCCGCGCCGGAGCCCAGCTTCCCGTTCGTACCGCGTATCGCCCGGCTTCCGCGCGAGCGTGGGATGGACCGTGCCCTCGAAGGTGCACGGCCGAGCCTGCCGGCCCAGGCCTCCGAGCCTGTCGAGGAGACCACGGAGGAACGGGACTCGCTGACCAGCCTGCTGGAGGCGGTGCCCAGCTTCCGGGGCGACCTGGTGGTCCCGGAGCGCCCGCCGGAGCCGGACGCGGAGGAACCTCCCGCCGAACCGGCCACGGAGGAGCCTCCGGCCCCCGCCGCCTCGGCTGGTTCCGCCTACGCGGACGTCCTCATGCCCCGCTCCGTCGGCAGTCACCGTGACCGCCTCATCGGCGCCACGGACCGTCAGGCCGAAGCGGACGGCGTCCGCCCCGGCCGCCGGGCCGCCGTCCCGAGCTGGGACGAGATCGTGTTCGGGACGCGCAGGAAGAAGCAGGAGTAGGCAAGCAGGAGTAGCAGGAGAATCGGTCGTACGGCTGTGGATGCGGCCGTACGAGGACGAGGGCCGCGTTGGTCGCAACGCGGCCCTCGTGCTGCGCCCGCCTACTGCGGATCCGGCCCCACAGCCACCGGCCGCGACGAATCCGACGACCACTGCGACCACGAACCGACGTAGAGCGCCGCCGGAATGCCCGCCACCGCCAGCGCCAGCACCTGGTGTGCGGCGGAGACGCCCGAGCCGCAGTACACGCCGACCTCCGTGCCCTCGGACGCGCCCAGCGCCTTGAAGCGCGCGCCGAGTTCCTCGGCGGGCAGGAAGCGGCCGTCCGCGCCGACGTTCTCGTTCGTGGGGGCGGACACGGCGCCCGGGATGTGGCCGCCGACCGGATCGATCGGCTCGACCTCTCCGCGGTAGCGCTCCCCCGCTCGCGCGTCCAGCAGCACGCCCGATCGAGCGAGCGCCGCGGCGCCGTCGGCGTCGAGAAGGCCCGTCGCCCCCGGCGCCGGCTCGAAGTCGCCCTCCACCGGAGTCGGCTCGGACGTCTCCAGCGGCCCCTGCCAGGTCGGCAACCCGCCGTCGAGGACCCGCACATCCGGGTGACCCGTCCAGCGCAGCAGCCACCACGCCCGGGCCGCTGCCCAGCCCTGCCCGCCGTCGTACACAACCACCGGCGCCGACGACGACACGCCCGCCCGGCGCATCGCCGCGCCGAATTCGGCCAGGTCCGGCAAGGGGTGACGGCCGCGCGAACCGGGCGCGGAGGCCAGTTCCCGGTCCAGGTCGACGTAGACCGCGCCGGGGATGTGCCCGGCCCGGTACGCCGTCCGGCCGTCGAACGG
Organism: Streptomyces sp. T12; assembly: GCF_028736035.1. Lineage (NCBI taxonomy): Bacteria > Bacillati > Actinomycetota > Actinomycetes > Kitasatosporales > Streptomycetaceae > Streptomyces > Streptomyces sp. T12. The sequence goes on along the minus strand of NZ_CP117866.1, from coordinate 8,063,999 downwards.
CGGCTCACCGGCCGCCTTGGCCACGGTCAACTGCCAGCGGACGTCGAGCAGCACCGGCGGGTTCTCGCCCGACAGTTCACTCGCGAGTTCGGATGCGGAGATGATGGCGTTCATGGCCACCATCCTTGCGCACGGGGTGGCCGCATCGCCCGGCTCCGGTTACTCTGCCCGCCGGACAGGCTCGATCACGAGGCGTACGGGATCGGGCACATGCTGTACAGCCGATCGACATCCATCGGCAATCGCACGGAAACGGGCGGTAAATCGCACACCGGGCATCCTCCGGGCACCGGCCGTCGTGCGGCGGCGTGCCCGCAGCGCGCGCGGCCACGGGTGGTGCGAGCATCGGCTCGGGGGTCCGGACCACGGACGCGACACGGCCACCACGAGAGGCCGAGGAGAGAGTGACGATGACCGAGGCACGGGGGTCGGCCGGCCCGCACGGCGCGACGCACGCCCGGCACGCGCCCGGCACGCCCTGCTGGGTGAGCCTGATGGTGCACGGACTGGCCGCGACCCAGGAGTTCTACGGGGCGCTGTTCGGCTGGGAGTTCCAGCCCGGCCCCCAGCAACTCGGCCCCTATGTGCGGGCCCTGCTCGACGGCCGTGAGGTGGCCGGCATCGGTCAGCTGCCGCCCGACCGCCACCTCCCCATCGCCTGGACGCCCTATCTCGCCTCGAACGACGTGGACCTGACCGCCGAGACGGTACGGCTGTGCGGCGGCACCGTCGGGGTGGGGCCGCTGGACGCCGCCGAGGCCGGCCGGATGGCGATCTGCTCCGACCCCGCCGGCGCCGTCTTCGGCATCTGGCAGACGGCGGCCCACCTCGGCACCGCCGTCACGGGCGTGCCCGGTACCCCCGCCTGGAACGAGCTGCTGACCTTCGAGTCCGTCAATGTCGCCAAGTTCTACGAGAGCGTGTTCGCCTACGAGGAGGAGCCGGTGGTCTCCGCCGACTTCGACTACGTCACCCTGCACATCGACGGCCGCCCGGTCGCCGGCATCCACGGCGTCGGCAACGCCCTGCCGCGCGACCGGGGCCCGCACTGGATGACGTACTTCGAAGTCGCCGACACGGACGAGGCACTGGAGCGGATCGATGAGCTCGGCGGCCATGTCCTGAATGCGGCCCACGACAGCGCGCACGGGCGCGTGGCGACGGTGGCGGACCCGGAGGGGGCCCGGTTCTCCCTGATCCAGAATCCGCGCTGACGGCGCTCAGGGGTGGTGCGGGGCGGCTTGGGGGCCGGGATGGCCGAGTGGGCCGCGGCTCAGGCCGGCTGCACCGGCAGGACGTCCGGGGACAGCGCCGCCGCCCGTGCGCTGGCCGCCGTCATGCGGCGGCGGTGATGGCGGCGGCACAGGACCTCGTAGCCGACGGCGTCCGCCTGGTTGACATCGCCGACGACCACCTGGGCGCCCTCGACGACCATCTCGCCGCCTATCGTGCGGGCGTTGTGCGTGGCGCGGGCGCCGCACCAGCACAGGGCCTCGACCTGGAGCACCTCGACCCGGTCGGCGAGTTCCACCAGGCGCTGGGAGCCCGGGAACAGCTTGGAGCGGAAGTCGGTCGTGATGCCGAAGGCGTAGACGTCGAGGCCCAGGTCGTCGACCACCCGCGCGAGTTGGTCGATCTGGTTCGGTGCGAGGAACTGGGCCTCGTCGGCAATGACGTAGTCCGCGCGGCGTCCCCGGGAGAGGTGGTCGACGAGGTAGGCGTACAGGTCCATGCCGTCCTCGACCTCCACCGCGTCCGTGACCAGGCCGAGCCGCGAGGACAGCTTGCCCTCGCCCGCACGGTCGTCGCGCGTGAAGATCATGCCCGCGAGGCCACGCGCCGAACGGTTGTGCTCGATCTGGAGGGCCAGCGTCGACTTCCCGCAGTCCATCGTTCCGGAGAAGAACACCAGCTCGGGCATGTTGAGTTGAGCACCTTTCGGTGAGGAGATCGGTCGGGAGGTGACGACGTCCGGGGATGACGTGCAGGGTGTCAGGTGCGTACTTCGAGGAGGGGGACCAACTGCTCGGCGGGGGTCATCGAGCCGTGGTTGCCGACCATGGCCGACTCCTTCGGCTCCCGCTCGGACGCGATGATCAGGACGTCGTCCCGCGCGGCCGCGACCACGTCACCGATACGGTCGTACACACGCTCGTCGATCTGTGGCCCGAACCATCCCGCCGCGATCGCCTCGTCCCGGGAGGCCACCCAGAACTGCTCGCCGAGCACCTCGCGCCAGCAGGTCAGCACGTCGTTCGCGGCGCCGGGCACCGCGTAGACGTGCCGCGCCCGGCCCTCGCCGCCCAGCAGGGCGACACCGGCACGCAGCTCCCAGTCCTCGTCGAAGTCGATGCGGTGCTGCTCGTCGAAGGGCACGTCGATCATGCCGTGGTCGGCGGTGACGTAGAGCGCGCTGCGCGGCGGCAGCTGCTCGGCGAGACGCTGGACGAGCCGGTCGACGTACATGAGCTGACCGCGCCAGGTGTCCGAGTCGACGCCGAAGCGGTGGCCGGCGCCGTCCAGCTCGGCGTAGTACGTGTAGACCAGGGAACGGTCGCCCGCGGCCAGTTGCTCGGCCGCGAGGTCCATACGGTCCTCGCCGGTCAGCCGGCCGTGGAACGAGCCGCCGCTGAGGGCGACCTTGGTCAGCGGGGTGCTCTCGAAGGTGGGCGACGACACCTGGGCCGCGTGGACGCCCGCCTGGTGCGCCAGCTGGAAGACCGTGGGGTACGGCTGCCAGACGCGCGGTGACGTCCACGGGTTCCAGCGCAGCTGGTTCATCAGCTCGCCGGTCTCCGGGTTGCGCACGGTGTACCCGGGCAGGCCGTGCGCGCCCGGCGGCAGGCCGGTGCCGACGGAGGCGAGGGAGGTCGCGGTGGTCGCCGGGTACCCGGCGGTGATGGGGCGTCCGGTGCCGCCGCGCGAGCTGCTCAGGAGCGAGGTCATGAACGGCGCGTCCTCGGGGTGCGCCTTGAGCTGCTCCCAGCCGAGGCCGTCGACCAGGAACACGCAGTTCCGGTCGGTCGCGGTCAGCTCGGGGATGGCGGCGGTCATCTCCGGTACGGCCATGCCGGCGGCCAGCGTGGGCAGCAGATCGGCGAGCGAGCCGCTGCCGTACTCGGGGGCGGGCGCGGAGTCGACGGAGAGAGGTTCCGGGTGGGCGTCCCAGGCGGTGGGCTGGATCATCTCAGTGAGCGACGTCCGCCGTCGCCTCGGAGAGCGACTGCGCGAAGACGAGCGCCTGGCGCACCGTCTCCGGGCCGTCACCGGCCTCGCTGACCCGCAGGCTGAGGTCGTCCGCCGTCGAGTTGCCCGTGTAGCCGTGGTCGGCCTCGCAGTTGGGGTCGCCGCAGGCGGCGGGCTCCAGGTCGATACGGGAGACGGCGCCCCAGCCGATGGTCAGCACCACCTCGCGGGGCAGCGTGCCCGGCTGGTACTGCTCCGGGTTGGCGACCACACGGCTGACCACCACCGACGAGATCCGGCCGAGCTTCACGGACTCCGTGGACGTCGTGGCGTACGGCGTCGGGGAGGTGCTGTCGGCGGCCTGCTCGTCGGTGTGGCTGACGATGAAGCGGTTGCCGGTGAGGACGAGCACGGTCACGTGCCGCCGCACCTCGTTCTGGTCGAACGTCGTCTCCTGATGGACCAGGTACGACCGGATGGGCTCGCCGCCCACAGCGGCCTCCACCGCGTCGGCCACGAGGGCCGGGTAGTAGCCGCTGCGCTCGATCGCCGCACGCAGCCCCTGGGTCGTCGTACTGGTCTTGGCCATGACGCCCATCCTACGGGGGCCCACTGACTGCGAGGCACCGCTCGCGGCGGTCTCAGTACGTCGGCAGGGTCCTTGGCCCGAGGTCGTCGCGGGCAGGCGGTGGCGCGAGGCGTACCGAGGCGCCGAGCACGCTCAGGCCGTGCGTGGCGACGACGACCGGCTCCAGGGTGACCGCGACGACCTCCGGGTGGTCGTCGACCAGCCGCGACACCCTCAGCAGCAGCTCCTCCAGGGCAGGTGTGTCGACGGGCGTGGAGCCGCGCCAGCCGAAGAGGAGCGGTGCGGTCCGGATCGAGCGGACGATCGAGGTCGCGTCGCGGTCGGTGACGGGGATCAGCCGGTGCGCCGTGTCACCGAGCAGCTGCGAGGCGGCCCCGGCGAGGCCGAAGGACAGCACGGCGCCGGCCGCCGGGTCGATCACGGCCCGTACGACGGTGTCGACGCCGCGTGGCGCCATGCTCTGCACCACCGGCCGCAGCTCCTCCGGTCTGCCGAACAGCTCGGCCAACTCGGCGTACGCCCGCCGCAGTTGCTCCTCGTCCGCGAGATCGAGCCGTACGCCGCCGAGGTCGGCGCGGTGGCGCAGATGCGGGGCGGTGGCCTTGAGGGCGACGGGGTAGCCGAGGGTGTGGGCGGCGTCGGCGGCGGCGTCGGGGGTGGGCGCGTGCAGGGCGCGGTGCACGTGGATGCCGTACTTGCCGAGCAGGTCGCACGTCTCGTCCGTGCCGAGTGTGAGCCCTTGCCCGCGCGCGAGCAGGCCGCCGATCAGCTGGGCGGCCCCCTTCTCGTCGATGTCCTCGTACTCCGGCACCTTCCCGGGGTCGGCCGCCTCGCGCCGCCACTGGGAGTACTTGACGGCTTCGGCGAGGGCGCGCACGGCACGTTCGGCCGCGGGGTAGGCGGGGATGAGCCGGGGCGCGTTCTCCGAGGTGTCCGACTGCTCGGGCGGTGTCTCGGCCGGGAAGTCCAGGGGGCGGAACGGGTGCGTGGCACGGAGCCCGGTGCCGAGCGCCGTCCTGCCCGCCTGTGGTGCGGTGCTCGCTGCGGCCGACAGGGCCTGCGCCAGACCGCCCAGCTCCACGTGCACCACCAGCACCGGCTTCCCCGGCACCCCTTCGGCCGCCGACCGCAGTGCCTCCGCCAGTTCCGCATCCCCCGGCGACACCTCCCCGATCGCCGGAATCGCCGTCACCACCACCGCATCGCAGGTGTCGTCGGCCAACGCGCGCGACAGTGCCGCCCTGAAGTCCGCGGCCGACGCCCCCGTCGTCAGATCCAGCGGCGGCAACGGCCGCAGCCCCTCGGACAGGCACGCGTCGTACGTCAGCAGCCCCAGCGACTCGGAGTTCCCGAGGATCGCCACGCGCGGCCCGGCCGGCAGCGGCTGGCGCGCGAGCAGCAGTCCCGCGTCCACCAGCTCGGTGATCGTGTCCACCCGGATCACCCCGGCCTGCCGCAGCAGCGCGGACACCGTGGTGTGCGGCAACCGCGTGGCCCGGACCGCATGCCCCTGCGGTGCCGCGCCGCCGTGCCGCGCCCCCTGCACCACGACCAACGGCTTCGCCGCCGCCGTACGTCGCGCGAGGCGGGTGAACTTGCGCGGGTTGCCGATGGACTCCAGGTACATCAGTACGACATCGGTGTCCGGGTCGTCGTACCAGTACTGAAGGACGTCGTTGCCGGACACGTCTGCCCGGTTGCCGGACGAGACGAGGGTCGACACGCCCGTGACCCCGGTGACCCCGCCGCCGCGCCGGTGCAGCCGGGACAGCAGCGCGATCCCGATGGCACCGGACTGGGCGAACAACCCGATCCGGCCGGGGCGGGGCATCTCGGGCGCCAGGGAGGCGTTCAGTCGTACGTCGGCGGAGGTGTTGATGATCCCGAAGGCGTTCGGCCCGATGATGCGCATGCCGTACGCGCGCGCGTGCCGGACGAGTTCGCGCTGCCGCTCGCGCCCGTCGGGCCCGCTCTCGGCGTACCCGGCGGAGACCACGACCAGCCCCTGCACGCCGTGCTCGCCGCACTCGGTGACCACCTCGGGGACGTACTCGGCCGGTACGGCGACCACCGCGAGGTCCACGGGCCCGTCGATGTCCCGTACGGACCGGTGCGCGGGCACGCCGTCGAGCTCCTTGAGGTCCTCCGGGAACGCCTTGTTCACGGCGTACAGCCGCCCCGTGAACCCGGCGTCCCTGATATTGCCCAGGACGCTGCGGCCCACCCCGCCGGGCGTGCGGCCGGTGCCGATGACGGCGACGGAGCCGGGCACCAGCAGCCGCCGCACGGACCGCGCCTCGGCGCGCTGCTCGCGCGCGTACTGCACGGCGAGCGAGCGGTCCGTCGGCTCCAGGTCGAACTCCAGGCGTACGACGCCGTCCTCGAAGCTGCGCTTCTGGGTGTACCCGGCGTCCGTGAACACCTTGATCATCTTGGAGTTGGCGGGCAGCACCTCGGCGGCGAAGCGGCGGATACCGCGCTCGCGGGCGACCGCGCCGACGTGTTCGAGGAGGGCGGAGGCGACGCCGCGTCCCTGGTGGGCGTCCTGGACGAGGAAGGCGACCTCGGCCTCGTCGGCGGGGGCCGACGCGGGCATTCCGTCGGCGCCGATCCGGTCGTAGCGTACGGTGGCGATGAACTCGCCGCCCACTGTGGCCGCGAGTCCCACCCGGTCCACAAAGTCGTGGTGCGTGAAGCGGTGGACGTCCTTTGCGGACAGTCGCGGGTAGGGCGCGAAGAAGCGGTAGTACTTCGACTCGTCCGACACCTGCTCGTAGAAGCTGACCAGGCGCTCGGCGTCATCAACGGTGATGGGGCGGATGCGTGCGGTGCCGCCGTCGCGCAGCACCACGTCGGCTTCCCAGTGGGCGGGGTACTCGTGCCGGTCCGAGGCGCTCTGCATGGGGCCCAGAGTACGGCTCGCGTACGACAACGGCGCGAGGCAGTCTGTGGAGGACGTATGACGGGTCGAGGCCGCGACCCGACGGTCACCTCAGGAGGGGCGTTTTGTCCCTCCCGGCATGCTTCACGGGTGTGGGAAACTGGTCTAGACAACCCTGAACACCGAAGGGCAGCATCACATGGCTGAGCGCCGCGTCAACGTCGGCTGGGCCGAGGGCCTTCACGCCCGCCCCGCTTCCATCTTCGTCCGGGCCGCCACGGCCGCAGGCATCCCCGTGACGATCGCCAAGGCCGACGGCAACCCCGTCAACGCGGCCTCCATGCTGGCCGTTCTGGGCCTGGGCGCCCAGGGCGGTGAGGAGATCGTCCTCGCCTCCGACGCCGAGGGCGCGGACGCCGCCCTCGACCGTCTGGCGAAGCTGGTCTCCGAGGGCCTCGAGGAGCTTCCCGAGACGGTCTGAATGACCTGAGCGGGCCTCCGCTGCACACGGTGAAGCCGCGTCTGCCTTTCCGGCCGACGCGGCTTCGCTGTTTTACGGCAGGCGGCCATGGAATTCACGGGCAACCTGAAAAAGGGCAGCGGAAATTACCCGCCGCCAAATATCTCCTCTTTGTATACGGCGCCCGTGTTAATGCCGCAGACTCGGCATGTTTACGGGATGTTGCGAATTCCTCACACGCTCCGCGCCGTCACCGCCGGAGCCGAACCGCAGTCGGTGCGCGGAGATCGCGCGCTCGGTGTGCAGCGCCGTGATCGCGCGGGCGCGATCACCGTCGCCGCGCGCCACCGCGTCCACGATCGCGCCGTGCTCGGTCCAGGACTCCACGGGGTCGACCGGCGACTCCACCGCGTACATCCAGGCGATCTTGTGGCGCAGTTGGGTCAGCATCGAGGTCAGGGCGGGGCTGCCGCAGGCCTGCGCGAGCGTCTCGTGGAACCAGCCGCCCAGGGAGCGCAGATCCTCGCTGTTGCCCCGCCTGGCCCGCTCCTGTCCCAGCCTGACGAGGCCGCGCAGGACCTTCAGATGGGCCTCGGTGCGCCGCTGGGCGGCCCGGGAGGCGCCGAGCGGCTCCAGGAGGGTGCGCATCTCCAGCAGGTCGGCGGCCTCCTGCTCGGTCGGTTCGGCGACGCACGCGCCCGCGTGTCTCCGGGTCACCACGAAGCCCTCCGCCTCCAGGGTGCGCAGGGCCTCCCGCACGGGGACGCGGGAGACGCCGTAGCGGCGTGCGAGGAGTTCCTCGGTGAGCCGGCTGCCGCGCTCGTAGACACCGGCGACGATGTCGTCCCGGATCGCGGTGCATACCGAGTGCGCCGGAATACGCATGACCGACCTCCGCTTTAATCCCCGTGAAACGTCGACGAATGACGTGTGTTCAGTGACTCTATTGCACCCGGCTGGAATTTCCGATGGCGGGTCGGAATCCATGGATATTTTTTGGACAGCCGGTCGTCCGAAACGCCGAAAGCCCCGGCTCGGGAGCCGGGGCTTTCGGGGAGGGGAGGCGCAGTGGAGCCGTCAGAGGTTCACGCCGTGCGAGCGGAGGTAGGCGACGGGGTCGATGTCGGATCCGTACTCCGCCGTCGTGCGGGCCTCGAAGTGCAGGTGCGGTCCGGTGACGTTGCCGGTGGCGCCGGACAGGCCGATCTGCTGGCCGGGCGTGACGGCCTGGCCCACCGAGACGCCTATGGACGACAGGTGGCCGTACTGGGTGTACGTACCGTCGTTCATCTTGATCACGATGTTGTTGCCGTACGACCCGCCCCAACCGGCCTCCACGACGGTGCCGGAGCCGACCGCGTGGACGGAGGTGCCGCTGGCGGCGTGGAAGTCGACGCCCGTGTGGCTGCCGGAGGACCAGACGGCGCCGCCGGCCTTGTAGCCGGTGGAGATGTACGAGCCGGAGATCGGCGCCACGTAGGACAGCAGGCGCTTGCGCTCGGCCTCGCGGGCGGCGCGCTCCTTGGCCTCGCGCTCCTGCTTGGCCTTCTCGGCCGCCTTCTTGCGCGCGGCCTCCTCGGCGGCCTTCTTACGGGCCGCGGCCTCCTCGGCGGCCTGCTCCTGGGCGGCGGCCTGGGCGTCGATCTGGTCGGCGATCGAGTTCTCGATGGTGACGACGGGGATGAGGCCGGTCTGCTCGACAGCGGGTTCGGCGGCGAGCGCCGGGGTGGCGAGGGTGCCTATGACGCCGGTGGCAGTGAGAGCGGCGACGCCCGCAGCGCGGGCGGTGGTGCGCTCGAACCGGCTGGGGCGACGGTGCTTCCCGGTGGGACGGTTCTTCCCGGTGGCGCAGGTGAACGCCATGTAGTGGCTGGTCCTTTCCTTCCTTCTCGCCTACCGGGTTAGCTGACGGGTTCGGAGCAGGAAGGTCTCCTACGGACCCCCTCGCGGCTGCGCGGGCGTCCGATTCACCCCAGGGACTTCGATGGGTCCCCGGCTCCCCTGGCTCGCGCCGTACGGGGACTCGGCGATGGCTGTCCGGTGCCGCGGGCGCGGCGCACTGCCTGACGGACAGCCCGCAAGACGCTAAGCGGGACAACTTTCAATCCCCAAACGGATCACGGCTTTTGTAGCGCATCCCACAGGCCAGACAGGCAACCTCTCCCTCAATTCGGGCATAAAGGGGCCCCGGTGACTCTTTCGTCACCAGGGCCCCTGCACGCGCGTGCCGCTGGCCGGCGCTGTGCCTGCCTCTACTCGGCTGCCGCTGTTGCTACTCGGCTGCCACGACGGTGACTTCGCCGATGCCGAGGGCCTCGACGGGCTCCCGGATCTCGGCCGCGTCGCCGACGAGGATCGTCACCAGCCGGTCCACCGGGAAGGCGCTCACGGCCGCCGCGGTGGCCTCGACGGTGCCGGTCGCGGCGAGCCGCTGGTACAGCGTCGCCTGGTAGTCGTCGGGCAGGTGCTGCTCGACCTGGTCGGCCAGGGTGTTCGCCACGGAGGCGGCGGTCTCGTACTTCAGCGGCGCCACCCCGACCAGGTTCTGCACGGCGAAGTCCCGCTCGGCGTCGGTGAGCCCTTCGCCGGCGACCCCGCGCAGGACCTTCCAGAGGTCGTCCAGAGCCGGACCGGTGTTCGGGGTGTCGACGGAGCCGCTGATGGCGAGCATGGCCGCGCCCGTGCCGTCCGGGGCGGAGCGCAGGACCTGCCCGAACGCGCGCACACCGTAGGTGTAGCCCTTCTCCTCGCGCAGGACCTTGTCCAGGCGGGAGGTGAGGGTGCCGCCGAGGCAGTAGGTGCCGAGCACCTGCGCGGGCCACACGCGGTCGTGCCGGTCGGGGCCGATGCGGCCGATCAGCAGCTGCGTCTGGACGGCGCCGGGGCGGTCCACGATGACGACGCGCCCGGTGTCGTCCGCGGTCACCGGCGGGACCGGCCGGGGCTGGGCCGGGGAGCCGGTCCAGGCGCCGAGGCTGTCGCCGAGCAGGTCGTCGAGGTCGACGCCGGTGAGGTCGCCGACCACCACGACGGTGGAGGTGGCGGGGCGCACATGCCGCTCGTAGAAGGCGCGTACGCCCGCGGAGTCGATGCCCGCGACCGTGTCCTCGGTGCCCTGGCGCGGGCGGGACATGCGCGAGGTCGCCGGGAACAGCTGCTTGGAGAGCTCCTTGGCGGCGCGGCGCGAGGGGTTGGCCATCTCGTGCGGGATCTCGTCGAGCCGGTTGCGCACCAGACGCTCGACCTCGGCGTCCTCGAACCCGGGCGCCCTGAGGGCGTCGGCGAGCAGACCGAGGGCCTTCGGCAGGCGGGAGACAGGCACCTCGAGGCTGACGCGGATGCCGGGGTGGTCGGCGTACGCGTCGAGCGTGGCGCCGCAGCGCTCCAGCTCGGCGGCGAACTCCTCGGCGGTGTGCTTGTCGGTGCCCTCGGACAGAGCCCGCGCCATGATCGTGGCGATGCCGTCCAGGCCCTTCGGCTCGGCCTCCAGGGGTGTGTCCAGGAGCACCTCGACGGCGATGACCTGCTGGCCGGGGCGGTGGCAGCGCAGGACCGTCAGGCCGTTGTCCAGCTTGCCCCGCTCGGGCGCCGGGAACGCCCAGGGCCGGGCCTCGCCGGCCTGGGGCTGCGGGTGGAACTCCATGCTGGCGAGCTCGGTCACTGCGCCGACTCCTCGTTCTCGTCGGTGGTCTCGGCGGCCTCGAGGTCGTCGGCCTCGGCTGCGGTCGGCTCGTACACGAGCACCGCGCGGTTGTCGGGGCGCAGGCGGGCCTTGGCGACCGCCTGGACCTCCTCTGCGGTGATGTCGAGGACGCGCTGTACGGCGGTGAAGGCGAGCTGCGGGTCGCCGAACAGGACGGCGTACCGGCACAGTTCGTCGGCGCGGCCCGCGACGGTGCCGAGCCGGTCCAGCCACTCGCGCTCCAGCTGGGCCTGCGCGCGCTCCATCTCCTCGGCGGTGGGGCCCTCCGCCGCGAAGCGGGCGAGCTCCTCGTCCACGGCCGCCTCGATGACCGGCACCTCGACGTCGCCGGAGGTCTTCACGTCCAGCCAGCCCAGGGAGGGCGCCCCGGCCAGGCGCAGCAGGCCGAACCCGGCCGCCACGGCCGTACGGTCGCGGCGGACCAGCCGGTTGTAGAGGCGGGAGGACTCGCCGCCGCCGAGGACGGTCAGCGCCAGGTCGGCCGCATCGCACTCGCGCGTGCCGTCCGTCGGGAGCCGGTAGGCGGCCATCATCGCGCGCGCGGGGACGTTCTCCTCGACGACCTCGCGCAGCTGCTCGCCGATGATCTCGGGCAGCGAGCCGTCGCGCGGCTCGGGCTTGCCGTCGTGGGCCTGGATGGTGCCGAAGTACTTCTCGACCCAGGCGAGCGTCTGCTCCGGGTCGATGTCGCCGACGATGGACAGGACGGCGTTGTTGGGCGCGTAGTAGGTGCGGAAGAACGCGCGGGCGTCCTCCAGGCTGGCCGCGTCCAGGTCGGCCATCGAGCCGATCGGCGTGTGGTGGTAGGGGTGACCGTCCGGGTACGACAGGGCGGTGAGCTTCTCGAAAGCCGTGCCGTACGGGACGTTGTCGTAGCGCTGGCGGCGCTCGTTCTTGACGACGTCGCGCTGGTTCTCCAGGCCCTCCTCGTCGAGCGCCACCAGGAGGCTGCCCATGCGGTCGGCCTCCAGCCACAGCGCGAGCTCCAGCTGGTGGGCGGGCATGGTCTCGAAGTAGTTGGTGCGCTCGAAGCTGGTGGTGCCGTTCGGCGAGCCGCCCGCGCCCTGGACGAGCTCGAAGTGGCCCGTGCCCTTCACGCTGCTCGAGCCCTGGAACATCAGGTGCTCGAAGAGGTGGGCGAGTCCGGTACGGCCCTTGACCTCGTGGCGGGAGCCGACGTCGTACCAGAGACAGACCGCGGCGACCGGCGTGAGGTGGTCCTCGGAGAGCACCACACGCAGGCCGTTGGCCAGGCGGTGCTCCGTCGCGGTGAGGCCGCCGGATTGTGCCTCCGGTGTGGCCGTGTGACCCATGGGCAAGGTGTCCTTCCGGTCGCGTGCACTGCGTTGTGCCGAGCAGTTCGTATTCAGCTCCTGCCACTGTATGCAGCGTCCGAAGGGTCGGCGAAGTTCCCGGTCAGAACGCCGTGTCCGTACGGCGGTGAACGCGAGCCGGGGGCGCCGAGGAGGACAGCGCTCGGGCACGGCTCGCCGTCCCCTCTGACCTGCCTGCCGCCGCACGACCTCGGACGGTGCTCGCCGATCACTCCGGCGAGTGAACGGTCTCGCGGCGCGCGCTTGCCCTCCCGCAAGCGCTGCCTCGGCCAGGGCGGTTGGTGGTCCGTCCCGACCCTCGGTCGCAGGCAGAGCCGGGCGTCGGCGACACTTCTCGGACGCCGGGCGGGAGCCCAACATCGGATCCTGGTCGGTGGTTGTCAGTGGCGCGGTCCACAATGGTCCGCGTCAGATCCCGCAAACGCTCGAGCGACCAGAACCAGAGGAGCCGGCAGCGATGGCCCGCCGCAGCACGAAGACCCCGCCGCCCGACGACTCGTACGAGGAGAAGATCCTCGACATCGACGTCGTCGACGAGATGCAGGGCTCCTTCCTCGAGTACGCGTACTCGGTCATCTACTCGCGCGCCCTGCCGGACGCCCGCGATGGCCTCAAGCCGGTGCACCGCCGCATCGTCTACCAGATGAACGAGATGGGCCTGCGCCCCGACCGCGGCTATGTGAAGTGCGCCCGCGTCGTCGGCGAGGTCATGGGTAAGTTGCACCCGCACGGCGACGCGTCGATCTACGACGCCCTGGTGCGCATGGCCCAGCCCTTCTCGATGCGCGTCCCGCTGGTCGACGGCCACGGCAACTTCGGCTCGCTGGGCAACGACGACCCGCCGGCCGCCATGCGGTACACCGAGTGCCGCGCCGCCGAGCCCGCGAGCCTGATGACGGAGTCCATCGACGAGGACACCGTCGACTTCAACCCCAACTACGACGGCCAGGAGCAGGAGCCGGTGGCGCTGCCCGCCGCCTTCCCGAACCTCCTGGTGAACGGCTCGTCGGGCATCGCGGTCGGCATGGCCACCAACATGCCGCCGCACAACCTCGCCGAGGTCATCGCGGCCGCCCGCCACCTGATCCGCTACCCGAGCGCGGATCTGGACGCCCTGATGAAGTACGTCCCGGGCCCCGACCTGCCCACCGGCGGCCGTATCGTCGGCCTCTCCGGCATCCGGGACGCCTACGAGACGGGCCGCGGCACGTTCAAGATCCGTGCCACGGTGTCGGTGGAGACCGTGACGGCGCGCCGCAAGGGCCTCGTCATCACCGAGCTGCCCTTCGCGGTCGGCCCGGAGAAGGTGATCGCCAAGATCAAGGACCTGGTCGGCTCGAAGAAGATCCAGGGCATCGCCGACGTCAAGGACCTCACCGACCGCGAGCACGGCCTGCGCCTGGTCATCGAGATCAAGAACGGCTTCGTGCCCGAGGCGGTCCTGGAGCAGCTCTACAAGCTGACGCCGATGGAGGAGTCCTTCGGCATCAACAATGTCGCGCTGGTCGACGGCCAGCCCCTCACCCTGGGCCTCAAGGAGCTCCTGGAGGTCTACCTCGACCACCGCTTCGAGGTCGTGCGGCGCCGCAGCGAGTTCCGCCGCGGCAAGAAGCGCGATCGACTGCACCTGGTCGAAGGCCTGCTCACGGCGCTGCTGGACATCGACGAGGTCATCCGGCTGATCCGGTCCAGCGACAACTCCGCACAGGCCAAGGAGCGCCTGATGGAGCGCTTCTCGCTGAGCGAGGTCCAGACGCAGTACATCCTGGACACCCCGCTGCGCCGTCTCACCAGGTTCGACCGTATCGAGCTGGAGGCGGAGAAGGACAAGCTGAACACGGAGATCGCGGAGCTGACCCGGATCCTCGACTCGGACGCCGAGCTGCGCAAGCTGGTCTCCTCCGAACTGGCCGCGGTGGCCAAGAAGTTCGGCACCGAGCGGCGTACGGTCCTGCTGGAGTCGGCGGGCAGCCAGGTCTCGGCGGTACCGCTCCAGGTGGCGGACGACCCGTGCCGGGTGCTGCTGTCCTCGACGGGGCTGCTGGCCCGTACGGCGAACGGCGACCCCTTCGCGGAGGACGGCGACGCGAAGCGCTCCAAGCACGACGTGATCATCTCGGCGGTGTCGGCCACGGCCCGCGGCGAGGTGGGCGCGGTGACGTCCACGGGCCGTCTGCTGCGCATCAACGTCATCGACCTGCCCCAGCTGCCGGAGACGGCGTCGCGGCCGAACCTCGCGGGCGGCGCGCCGCTGTCGGAGTTCGTCTCGCTGGAAGGCAACGAGACCCTGGTCTGCCTGACCACGCTCGACGAGTCCTCCCCCGGCCTGGCGATCGGCACGGAACAGGGCGTCGTCAAGCGCGTGGTGCCCGACTACCCGACCAACAAGGACGAGTTGGAGGTCATCACTCTCAAGGAGGGCGACCGGATCGTCGGCGCGGTCGAGCTACGCACCGGGGAGGAGGACCTGGTCTTCATCACGGACGACGCACAGCTGCTGCGCTACCAGGCCTCGCAGGTCCGCCCGCAGGGCCGCGCCGCCGGCGGCATGGCCGGCATCAAGCTTGCGGAGGGCGCGAAGGTCATCTCCTTCACGGCGGTGGACCCGGCGGCCGACGCGGTCGTCTTCACGGTCGCGGGCTCGCGCGGCACGCTGGACGACTCGGTCCAGACGACGGCCAAGCTGACCCCGTTCGACCAGTACCCCCGCAAGGGCCGCGCCACCGGCGGCGTCCGCTGCCAGCGGTTCCTCAAGGGCGAGGACTGCCTGTCCGTGGCCTGGGCGGGCGCCGCCCCGGCGCGGGCCGCGCAGAAGAACGGCACTCCGGCCGACCTCCCGGACATGGACCCGCGCCGCGACGGCTCGGGCGTGTCGCTGCCGAAGACGGTGGCGGTGGTGGCGGGGCCGGTCTAGGCCTCCTGGAAGTCCTCTTCCCCCGGGTCCTGCACATAGCGCAGAACGCCCCACATGCCGTGCTCGTCGGCGTGTGGGGCGTCGCTCTTGCACGCCTCCAACTCCTTGCCGAGAGCGGACGCGTCGATACCGGAGCCGATGAGCACGAGATGGGTGAGGCGTGCGTCGGAGGAATCCCAGGGCTCCGGGTAGAAGCGCAGGAACCGCCCCACGGCATGGACGCCGTACCGGTTACGGGCGTCGTACGGCCCGAAGTCGACATATCCCTTGATCCGGTAGAGCCCCTGCGGCCGGCTGTCCAGGAACGCCATCAACCGGCGCGGGTCGAGAGCGGCTTCGGAGACGAAGGACAGGCTGTCGTAGGCGTCGTGCAGGTGACCGTGATGGTCGCCGTCGATGTGGTGGCAACCGTCGCTGTCGTCACCGGTGCCCTCGTGCAGGTCGTCGAAGGACAGCTGCCCGATGCGCTCCTCGCTGGGCCTGCAGTCGAAGAGGAACTCGGGGTCGATACGGCCGTAGGTGGCGGGGACGACGGCGGCGCGGTCGGTGAGGTCGCGGACCAGCCCGAGGATGCGCTCACCGTCCGCCGCCCGGTCGAGCTTGTTGACCACGACGAGATCGGCGAGGGCGAGGTGCCGGTCGATCTCGGGGTGCTTCGCGCGCGTCTCGTCGAACTCGGCGGCGTCGACGACCTCGACGAGCCCGCCGTACACGATGCCCGGATGTTCACTGGCGAGCACCATGCGCACGAGCTCCTGGGGCTCGGCGAGCCCGCTGGCCTCGATGACGATGACGTCGATCCCGGTGGACGGCCGGGCGAGCCGCTCCAGGTAGACGTCCAGCTCACTGGCGTCGACCGCGCAGCACAGGCAGCCGTTGCCGAGGGAGACGGTGGAGTCGCCGAGCGCGCCGGCGACGGCCATGGCATCGATCTCGATGGCGCCGAAGTCGTTGACGAGGGCGCCGATGCGGGTGCCTCCGCTGCGGTGGAGGAGGTGGTTGAGCAGAGTCGTCTTGCCGGAACCGAGGAATCCGGCGAGTACGACGACCGGAATCTGCTGCGGACCGGGGCTCGGCTGACTCAACGTGCGACCTCTCTCACGCCGACGGGTGCGCCGGCTCGCGGAGCGGCGCACGTACGAGGATTGAATGCCGACCCAGGATACGAGCCGGAAGAAACACCGCGAAGTGAACGATTGTTAGCAGCACTTGCCGGGCAGACGTTGGGCATG
The DNA here is from genome assembly GCF_028736035.1 of Streptomyces sp. T12. NCBI lineage: Bacteria > Bacillati > Actinomycetota > Actinomycetes > Kitasatosporales > Streptomycetaceae > Streptomyces > Streptomyces sp. T12. The sequence continues at coordinate 8,047,700 of NZ_CP117866.1, read as the reverse complement.
GCGCCGGAGTGTGCGACCCTCGCTTCCCTCCGTGCGCCTCCTCTCCGCCTCCCCGCCGATCAGAGCCGCTCGGCACTCTGGGAGACGGCAAGCGCCGCCCACCGCTCGCCGGTCCCCTCCAGTCGACCCGCACCCCGACGACCGGCGGACGGCCGCCTGATCGGGGGTAATTGACATGGCCACACGGAAATACTCTGCGGGGAGGCTGGCCTCCGCCGCCCTGACTCTCCTCGCTGCCACCGCGAGCGCAGCGATGGCAGCGCGACAACGGCGGTCGGAGGAAGCACGTCTGCAAGAGAGGCAGCTGGAACTCGAGGAGTTGGCGATCCGCCGCAAGGCCTTGGCACATCAGCAGCGCATGCAGTGGGAGCTGCTGGCCCGGGCGATCGACGATCCCTCCCTCGCGGCGGTGATCGACACCTACGACAAGAGCATCCCAGCGGAGCGCCGCCGCCAGTTCTTCTACGCCAACGCCTGGTACGTCCACCTGTTCCACCTCTACCGGGCGGGGATCCTGGACCGGGAGGAGCTGTACCGGCATCTGCGGGAGTTCTTCCAGAGCCCGATCTTCCGTGAGTACTGGGAGGCGTCGCAGCACATGCGCGCCTCCCTGAACGAAGCATCCGAAGAAGCCCAGCTCGGGCACATGGTCGACGGTCTCGTCAGGGACCTCGACGAAGCCGACACGGACGAGTGGTGGGTCGTCGGTGATCCGCCGACCGACTGACTGGGTGACATTTTCGCCATCCAGCCACAGGGGAATCAGAAACACCAGTAACGTGCTCCCCCGTACAATGCCCAGCCCCTTGTTCGTAAGGACCCGTACCTTTGAAGATCGTGCGCCGCATCGGTGTGCCTCCAAGCGCCCGTGGCAGTAACTCAGGAGCTACCTGCCCGGACGTGTTCGAACTCAGCGACGGCAACTTCGCCGTCATCGGCACCGAGGCCACCGAGGCGCTTGACCCGGAACTGCCGGCCGATGCCGCCCGCGCCGACTACGAGCGCATCGTCATCGTCAGCCGGGAGACTCTCATCCGCGCCAAGGCAGACATTCCCGACGCCTGAGACCACCGCACGAGCACGCGTCCACCCCAGACTCGTACCGTCACGCTCCCCGGCCGCGCGCAACCGTTGAGCGAGCCGGGCAACCGACCCGGCGAGCAGCCGGCACCCCGGCACTGCTCGATCTCCACCCGATGAGGCCTGGCGCCAGAACGGCACCAGGCCACACGTATGTCCGGGCCCGCGTCAGGCAGCCGTCGGCACCTTCACCGGCGCCCCCGGCCCCACATACCGCGCCGCCGGCCTGATGATCTTCGAGTCCTGCGCCTGTTCCAGGATGTTGGCGCTCCAGCCCACCACCCGCGCAGCGGCGAACGTCGGCGTGAACATCTCCCGCGGCAGACCGCAGAGTTCCATGACCACCCCCGCGTAGAACTCGACGTTCGTGTGCAGCTCGCGCCCCGGCTTCAGCTCGGCGAGGATCGCCTCGACGCGGCGCTCGACCTCCACGGCGAACTCGACGCGCGGACCGCCGAAGCGCTGGGCGAGTTCGCGGAGCATCCGGGAGCGCGGGTCCTCGGTGCGGTAGACCGGGTGGCCGAAGCCCATGATGCGGTCGCCGGCGAGGACGCGTTCGCGGATCCAGGAGTCGATGCGGTCCGGGGTGCCGATCGCATCCAAGGTGTCCAGCGCACGGCTGGGCGCACCGCCGTGCAGCGGCCCGGACAGCGCACCCACGGCTCCTACGAGGCAGGCCGCGACGTCCGCGCCGGTGGAGGTGATGACGCGAGCCGTGAAGGTTGACGCATTGAATCCGTGATCAATGGTTGAGATCAAGTATTGCTCGATCGCTCGCGTGCGTCCCGGATCGGGCTCCGCTCCCGTCAACATGTACAGGTAGTTCGCCGCGTACGACAGATCCTCACGCGGCTCAACAGGATCAAGCCCTCTGTCCAGTCGATGCAGCGCGGTGAGCAGGGTCGGTACGACCGCGGCCGCGACGAGGCCGTCCTGGCGGCGCTGGTCGGCATCGGTGTCGTACACCGGCCGGAAGCCCTTCGCCGCGCCGAGCAGGGACAGCGCGGTGCGCAGGCCGGCCAGCGGGCCGGACCGTCCGCTCGCCGCCGCGATCGCGGGCAGGGCCGCCCGCACCTCGTCGGGCAGCCGCCGTAGCGCGGCGGTTTCCGCGGCGAAGGCGGCGGCGCGTTCGGCACCCGGCAGTGCACCGTGGACCAGGAGATGCCAGACGTCCTCGAAGGGGCGGGTCCGCGCGAGTTCGACGGCCGAGTACTGGCGGTAGTGGTAGAAGCCCTCGAGCCCACGCACGTCACCGATCTCGGTGTCGGTGACGACGACGCCCGCGAGTCCACGTGGCACATCGACGAGCGCGGCTGCTGACCTGTTGACGGACATGATTCCTCCCTGGACTTGATTCGACTGTCCATGCTTGACTGATTCTCTGTCAATATTGATTTCATCAACGTCACGATCAATGTGCAGCGTCCCTGGATACGGTGACCCCATGCGCGATCAAGAACCCGGCCCCGACCCCACGGTGCGGCGGCTGACCACCCAGGAGGCCGCCGAGCTGCTCGGCGTGAAGCCCGAGACCGTGTACGCGTACGTGAGTCGCGGTCACCTCAGCAGCCGCCGCGTGCCCGGCGGCCGGGGCAGCACCTTCGACGCGCAGGAGGTGGAGACGCTCGCCCGGCGCAACAAGCGGGAGAGTGCGGGCAGTTCGGGATCGGGCGGCGAGCTGTCGGTGCGGACCCGCCTGACGTTCATCGACACCGACCGCTACTACTTCCGGGGCGTGGACGCGACCGAACTGGCCGCCCGGCACTCCTACGAAGAGGTCGCCGAGTGGCTGTGGACCGGCCGGTTGCGCCGCGGCGTCTCCTTCACCGCGCCCGAGGCCTCCGTCACCGCCGCGCGCGGCGCCGCAGACGCCCTGCCCGAGCACGCCGGCCCCACCGACCGGTTGCGGGTCGCGGCGATCGCCGCAGCGGCCGCGGACCCCCTGCGCTTCGACCTGTCCGAGGAAGCCGTACTCGGCACCGCGCGCACCCTCATCCCGACGCTCGTCGCCGCCCTCACGCCCGCGCGCTACGTCTACCGCGACGAGGGCTCACTGGCTCGCCGTCTGTGGGGGCAGCTGAGCGGACGGTCCGCCGACGAGGCCGCGCTGCGGGTCCTGGACACGGCACTCGCCCTGCTCGTCGACCACGACCTGGCCGCCTCGACTCTCGCCGTGCGGGTCGCCGCGTCGGCCCGCGCCCACGCCTACGCGGCCGTCTCCGCCGGGCTCGGTGTGATCGAGGGCCCGCTGCACGGGGCGGCCAGTGGCCTCGCCCACAAGCTGATCATGGAGGTGCTCGACCGCGGCGACGCGGGACCCGTCATCGCCGAGGAGCTGCGGGCCGGTCGGCGCATTCCGGGACTCGGTCACCGGCTCTACCCCGGCGAGGACCCACGCGCGCGTGTCCTGTTCGAGCTCCTGGAGGAGATCCCTCACTCCGCTCCCGCCCTCGCCGCGGCCCGCGACATCGTCGCCACGGCCGCCCGCCACACCCCGCTGCACGCCAACGTCGACCTGGCCCTGGCCGTGTTCACGGCGTCCTCCGCCATGCCCGCCACGGCAGGCGAGACGATCTTCGCCGTGGCCCGCACGGCGGGCTGGATCGCCCATGCCCTGGAGGAGTACGGGGAGCGACCGCTGCGCATGCGGCCCAGCGGGCACTACACAGGCCCCAGGCCGCCTCAGCCCTTGCCCGAGTAGAACCCTCGGCCGGCTCTCGCCGGAGCAGGACGAGGCCCCTCGGGAAGTCGCCCCGAACCAAGTCAGGTTAGGCTCACCTCTGTGAGTACGTGCTCAACTGTCTCGCAGGACCTCGCCGAGCCCATCGCGGGGACCGCGGCGACCGCGACGACCTGGCTGTTGCTGGAGCAGCCCGGTCCGTGGGGTGCCAAGGCGCTCACGCAGAGCCACCTGGATCCCCAGCTGGGCCGCGCCCTGGAGGCGGCCGCGAAGGGCACGGGCGTACGCGTGGCGCTGATTCGCCGCCCCGGCCGTCACGCCGACTGCGGGCCCCTCGCCGAGCGCCAGGTCTACGCGGCCCACACCGTGCCCGGAAAGGTCTGGCTGCACGCCGCCACGACTCACGACCCGGAGCAGTTGCTCGACCTGGACTTCGCCGCCCTCGGCATGGGCGACCACCACACCTTCGACTCGGCCCTCCAGGGGCGGCCCCACACCGGCGACCCGCTCGCCCTCGTCTGCACCAACGGCAAGCGGGACCGCTGCTGCGCACTGCTCGGCCGCCCTCTCGCATCCGAGCTCGCCGCCTCCGGCGTGGAGGGTGTCTGGGAGGTCACCCATCTGGGTGGACATCGGTTCTCACCGACGTTGCTGGTGCTGCCGTACGGCTACGCCTACGGCCGGGCGCGGGCCCACGCCGTCAAGGAGGTCCTGCACAGCGTCCAGGAGGGACAGATCGTCGTCGAGGGGTGCCGCGGGAACTCCGCCTGGGAGCGGCCCGGCCAGGCGGCCGAGCTCGCCGTGCGCTCGGCCGCGGGCGAGTACGCGCCAGAAGCACTGAGCGTCGTACGGACGGACGGCGAGGCCCCGCGGTGGGAAGTGACGGTCGCCCACGTGGACGGGCGCCACTGGCGGGTCGTCGTGGCGCAGGGCGCGTCCCTGCCGCCTCGCCCGGAGAGCTGTGGGGCGTCGGTGCTCGGCTCGCCCGCGCGGATGGACGTGGTGGCGGTGCGCGAGCTCAGGGTGGCGACGGCACTCGCGGGTTGATCAGGTGCATGGCGTGGCTCTTGTCTTGATCAGGGGCACGGAGCAGCTCTCATCTTGATCAGGTACACCGCGTAGCTCGCAGGTTGATCAGGTGCACGGAGTGCCTCGCGACTTGATCACATACACCGACCCACCCCACATGGACCGGCTGTCCGACATTGATCAAGAGATCCACCTCACACCCCTCTACGGGACTTCCCGCCCGTCCACGTACCGTCATGGGTATGAGCCCCGCTCCCCCCGCACGTCGCCTGCGCCTCGGTCTGCCCCGCCGGATGTTCGCGCAGATGCTGCTGATGCAGGTGGCGATCGCCGCGGGAGTCGCGGTGCTCGCGACCGGGCTGTTCCTCGCTCCGCTCAGCGACCAGCTGGACGATCAGGCGATGCGCCGTGCGCTGTCGATCGCGCAGACCACCGCGGCCCAGCCGCAGATCGCCGAGGACCTGGTGAGCACGCGCGCGACGGCCGGAGGGCCGGTCCAGCTCGAGGCGGAGAGGATCCGCAAGGCCACCAAGGCCGAGTACGTCGTCGTGATGAACCGGCGTGGGGTGCGCTGGTCCCACCCCACGCCGAGCGAGATCGGCAGGATCGTCTCGACCGACCCGGGCCAGGCCCTCGCCGGCCACGAGGTCATGCAGATCGACGACGGCACCCTGGGCCGCACCGCCCGCGGCAAGGTGCCGCTGCGCGACGGCGACGGCAGGATCGTCGGGGCGGTCTCGGTCGGTATCGCGTACGACAGCGTGCGGGCCCGGCTGCTGCACGCGATCCCCGGGCTGCTCGCATACGCGGGCGGGGCCCTGGCGGTCGGTGCGCTGGCCGCCTGGCTCATCTCCCGCCGGGTCCAGCGGCAGACCCGGGACCTCGCCTTCTCCGACATCTCGGCGCTGCTCGCGGAGCGCGAGGCGATGCTGCACGGCATCCGGGAGGGCGTCGTCGCCCTGGACCGCGGCGGCCGTATCCGTCTGCTCAACGACGAGGCGCAGCGCCTGCTGGGCATCGGTGACGAGGCCGTCGGCCGGTCTCTCGACGAGGCGCTCGGCGAGGGCCGTACGACCGACGTGCTGGCCGGCCGGGTGACGGGCACCGACCTGCTCACGGTCCGCGGCCAGCGCGTCCTGGTCGCCAACCGCATGCCCACCGACGACGGCGCCGTCGCGACCCTGCGCGACCGCACCGAGCTGGAGCAGCTGGGCAGGGAGCTCGACTCCACGCGCGGCCTGATCGACGCCCTGCGCGCCCAGGACCACGAGCACGCCAACCGTATGCACACGCTCCTCGGGCTGCTTGAGCTGGAGATGTACGACGACGCCGTGGAGTTCGTCGGCGAGGTGGTCGGCGAGCATCGGGCCACCGCGGAGCAGGTCGCCGAGAAGATCCAGGACCCGCTGCTCGCCGCGCTCCTGGTCGGCAAGGCGACCGTGGCGGCCGAGCGCGGCGTCGCGCTGCACCTGTCGGACCGTGCCCGGCTGCCGGACCGGCTGGTCGACCCCCGAGGGCTCGTCACGATCGTCGGCAACCTGGTCGACAATGCGCTGGACGCCGTCGCGGGCACGCCACACGCGCGCGTGGAGGTGGAGGTCGAATCGCGCGCCGAGGGGCGCACCGCGATCCTCAGGGTGCGCGACACCGGGCCGGGAATCCCCGAGGAGCATCGCGAGTTGATCTTCACCGAGGGGTGGTCCACCAAGAAGCCGCCGGCCCACCGCGAACGCGGCATCGGGCTCTCCCTGGTGCGCAGGCTCGCCGAACGGCAGGGCGGCACCGCGACCGTGGGCGAGGCGGCGGGCGGCGGAGCGGAGTTCACCGTGGTCCTGCCCGAGGCGCTGGCCGAACCCGACCTGCAACCGGCCCTCAGCCTGCCGGCAGCCGCGCAGAGCACCGCCGAGGAGGAGTCGCGATGATCGAGGTCCTGGTCGTGGACGACGACACGCGCGTCGCGCGGGTCAATGCCGCCTACGTCGAGAAGGTGCTGGGCTTCCATGTCGCCGGCGAGGCACACAGCGCGGCCGAGGCACTTCGCCAGGTGGAGGAGCTGCCCCACCTGGACCTGGTCCTCATGGATCACTATCTGCCCGACGGCACGGGCCTTTCGGTCGTCCAGGAGATGCGCCGACGCGGCCTCCAGACCGACGTGATCATGGTGACGGCGGCCCGGGACGTGTCGACGGTGCAGGCCGCGATGCGGCACGGGGCGCTGCAGTACCTGGTCAAGCCGTTCGCCTTCGCGGGCCTGCGCGCCAAGCTGGAGGCGTACGCCGAGCTGCGCCGCACCCTCGACGGCGGCGGCGAGGCGGAACAGGCCGAGGTGGACCGCATCTTCGGCGCCCTGTCCGCGTCGTCGGAGCCCGACCTGCCCAAGGGCCACTCCCCCACCACCGCGGAACTCGTACGCCAGTCCCTGATGAACGCCGAAGGCCCTCTGTCGGCCCAGGAGATCGCCGAGCGGACCGGGGTGAGCCGCCAGACCGCCCAGCGCTATCTCAAGCTCCTGGAACGCACGGGACGGGCCCGCCTCACCCTCAAGTACGGCGACGCGGGCCGCCCGGAACACCGTTACGTGTGGGCGACCCGCGCCTGAGGCACGGCCCGTGGGGGCGGGGGAAGGAACCGTGCCACTCCTTCATACGGATGCCGGCCGCGCAAATATCAGCCGACCGCCCGGCACCTTGCGGGGGCCGCCTCCGTCATGCGGTGGCGAGGAAGCTCGTACGGAAGGTCGTACCAGCGAAGTCGTACCGGGAAAGTCGCACCGGGAAAGTCGTACGGCGGTGAAGGCGCCGCCGTCCTAAGCCGCCCCCGCCCCCGTCAGCGACCGCACCTCGGTCTCCGCGTGTTTGGCCTCGTCCGGCATCTCGGCCGAGGCGACCGTGCCGAGCCAGCCCGTGACGAAGCCCAATGGGATGGAGACGAGGCCGGGGTTCTGCAGCGGGAAGTACTGGAAGTCGACGCCGGGGAACAGCGATTCGGGGCTGCCCGACACCACCGGCGACAGCAGCACGAGCACCACGGCCGGGATCAGGCCGCCGTACACGGCCCATACGGCGCCGCGCGTGGTGAAGTCCCGCCAGAACAGCGAGTAGAGCAGCACCGGCAGATTGGCGGACGCGGCGACGGCGAAGGCGAGGCCGACCAGGAAGGCGACGTTGAGGTCGCGGGCCAGTAACCCGAGGGCGATCGCGACCACGCCGATACCGACCGCGGCGACGCGTGCCACGGCCACCTCGCTGCGGGGCGTGGTGTGCCGGTGGCGCAGTGAGGCATACAGGTCGTGGGCCACGGAGGCCGAGGAGGACAGCGTGATGCCGGCGACCACCGCGAGGATCGTGGCGAAGGCGATGGCGGCGACCACGGCGAAGAGAACCGTTCCTCCCGTGGAATTCGCGCCGCCGCCGAGATCGAGCGCGAGCAGCGGAACCGCAGTGTTCCCAGCCGCGTTCGACCCGCGCACGGCCTCCGGCCCGACGATAGCGGCGGCGCCGAAACCCAGGACGATCGTCATCAGGTAGAAGCCGCCGATGAGACCGATCGCCCAGACCACCGAGCGCCGGGCCGCGCGAGCGGTCGGCACGGTGTAGAAGCGGGACAGGATGTGCGGCAGCCCGGCGGTCCCCAGCACCAGCGCGAGTCCGAGGCTGATGAAGTCGAACCGGGCCGTCCAGTCCCCGCCGTACTTCAGCCCCGGCGCCAGGAACGCGTCGCCGTGACCACTGCGCTCGGCCGCCGTGAGCAGCAGCCGGTCGAAGTCGCCGTGGAAGCGCACCAGGACGAGCGCGGTCAACGCGACGGTGCCGCCGAGCAGCAGGACCGACTTGACGATCTGGATCCAGGTGGTGGCCCGCATCCCTCCCAACGACACATAGATCACCATGAGCGCGCCGACGCCGATGACGGCCCAGGACTGCGCCGCCTCGCCCTTGCCCCCGAGCAGCAGCGCGACCAGGGTGCCCGCGCCCACCATCTGCGCCACCAGATACAGAACGGACACGGTGACCGAGGAAGTTCCCAGTGCGATCCGCACAGGGCGCTCACTCGTCCGCGCGGCAACCACGTCGGCGAGCGTGAACCGCCCGCAGTTGCGCACCAGTTCGGCGACGAGGAACAGCACCACCAACCAGGCCACGAGGAAGCCCACCGAGTACAGCATCCCGTCGTAGCCGAAGAGGGCGATGAGCCCCGAGATACCGAGGAAGGAGGCGGCCGACATGTAGTCACCGGCGATGGCAAAACCATTCTCCATGGGCGAGAAGAGCCGACCACCCGCGTAGAACTCCTCCGGCGAACCACGCCGGTTGCGGCTCACCCACGTCGTGATCGCCAGTGTGATCGCGACGAACACGCTGAACAGGCACAGCGCCAGAGCCTGATGGTCACCCGTCACGAGGCACCGTCCCTTGCGACGCGGGTCAACTCCTGGGTGTCCCAGCGCAGTTCGAGCGCCGCCCGGTCCCGGCGCAGCCGCGCATGACGGGCGTAGGCCCAGGTGAGCAGGAAAGTGGTGAGGAACTGTCCGAGCCCGGCGAGCATCGCCACGTTCACCGCGCCCGCCACAGGCCGCGCCATCAGCCCCGGCGCGGTCGTGGCGGCCACGACATAGGCCACGTACCAGGAGAGGAACGCGGCGACCGCCGGCACCACGAACCTCCGGTAGCGGCTGCGGACTTCCTGGAAGGCCGCGCTGCGCTGTACCTCGAGGTACACGTCGGCAGCTGCCGGCGGAGCGGCGTCGGGTGCGTCCGGGACGTCCGACTCGCCCCACCCGGAGGCGAGCGCGTCGTACCAGGGATCGCCGGCCGGGCCCTGGCCTTCGCCGGGGCAACCGCTGCTTGAGTGCATGCCCAAGCATGGACAGAACGGAAAGATCCCCGGCTCTTCTTCTTTGTGCGCTTCACCCCATCAGGTGACGCACCCCACAAAGCCCTGATCCCGGAACCCGCCCCGCGCCGCCGACGGCGAGAACCTCCACTGGGGCCACCCGCACCCGACGACGAATGCCGCACGGGCGGTGCGGGTGGGAGCCCAACTCAGCCGAAGCCGAAGCTGAGGCTGAGGCTGAGGCCGAAAAGACGGCCCAAGCCCAGCGCAGCGGCTACGCGTCGATACGAGACCGGTCCAACGTCGCCGCCGAGCTGGAGATGAACTCCTTGCGCGGCGCCACGTCATTACCCATCAGCAGATCGAAGACCCGCTCAGCGGCTTCCAGGTCGGTGAGGCTGATCCGGCGCAGGGTCCGGTGCCGCGGATCCATCGTCGTCTCGGCCAGCTGGTCCGCGTCCATCTCACCGAGACCCTTGTACCGCTGGATGGAGTCCTTGTACCGGATGCCCTTGCTCTGGAACTCCATGAGCTTGTCGCGCAGCTCGCGGTCCGAGTAGGTATAGACGTACTTGTCCTGGCCCTTCTTGGGCTGGATGAGCTCGATGCGGTGCAGTGGCGGCACCGCGGCGAAGACCCGGCCCGCCTCGATCATCGGCCGCATGTAGCGCTGGAACAGCGTCAGCAGCAGCGTGCGGATGTGGGAGCCGTCCACATCGGCGTCGGTCATCATGATGATCTTGCCGTAGCGCGCCGCGTCGATGTCGAAGGTCCGGCCGGACCCTGCCCCTATGACCTGGATGATCGCCCCGCACTCGGCGTTCTTGAGCATGTCGGTCACGGACGACTTCTGGACGTTGAGGATCTTGCCGCGGATCGGCAGCAGGGCCTGGAACTCGGAGTTCCGGGCGAGCTTGGCGGTGCCGAGCGCTGAGTCTCCCTCGACGATGAACAGCTCGCTACGGTCTACGTCGTCGCTGCGGCAGTCGGCGAGCTTGGCGGGCAGCGACGAGGACTCCAACGCCGTCTTACGGCGCTGCGCGTCCTTGTGCTGGCGGGCCGCGATGCGCGTACGGGCGGCGGCGACGGCCTTTTCCATGACGACCCGGGCCTGGGCCGCGGCGTCCCGCTTCGTGGACGTCAGGAACGCCTTGAGCTCCTTGGCGATCACGGTGTTCACGATGCGACGGGCCGCCGAGGTGCCCAGGACCTCCTTGGTCTGGCCCTCGAACTGCGGCTCGGCGAGACGGACGGTGACGACCGCGGTGAGGCCCTCCAGGGCGTCGTCCTTGACGACGTCGTCCTCGGCGACGCGCAGCAGCTTCTTGGCGCGCAGCACCTCGTTCATGGTGCTGGTCACGGCGGTCTCGAAGCCCGCGACGTGGGTGCCGCCCTTGGGGGTGGCGATGATGTTCACGAACGACTTCAGGGTCGTGTCGTACCCGGTGCCCCAGCGCATGGCGACGTCGACGTCGAGCTCGCGGGTGACCTGGGTGGGGGTCATCTGCCCGTGCTCGTCCAGGACCGGCACCGTCTCCTTGAAGGTGCCCTGGCCGCTGAAGCGGAGGACGTCGCAGACCGGCTTGTCGGTCGCGAGGTACTCGCAGAACTCGCTGATCCCGCCGTCGAAGCGGAAGGACTCCTCGCCCTTGCTGCCGCCCTCACCGAGGCCCAACTCGTCACGGACGACGATGGTCAGGCCGGGCACCAGGAACGCGGTCTGGCGGGCGCGCTGGTGCAGGTTCTCCAGGGAGAGCTTGGCGTCCTTGAGGAAGATCTGGCGATCGGCCCAGTACCGCACGCGCGTGCCGTTGCGGGTCTTGGGGATCTTCTTGGTCTTGCGCAGGCCGCCCGTGGCCTCGAACTTGGCGTTCGCGCCGTCGGCGGCGAAGGCTCCTGGCACGCCACGCCGGAAGCTGATGGCGTGGGTGTGACCGCTGCGGTCCACCTCGACGTCCAGCCGCGCAGACAGGGCGTTCACCACGGAGGCGCCCACGCCGTGCAGACCGCCGGATGCGGCGTACGAACCGCCACCGAACTTTCCGCCGGCGTGCAGCTTGGTCATGACGACCTCGACGCCGGACAGGCCGGTCTTGGGCTCGACGTCGACCGGGATGCCCCGGCCGTTGTCCCGGACCTCAACGGACCCGTCGTCGTGGAGGATCACCTCGATGTGGTCGCAGTACCCGCCGAGGGCCTCGTCGACGGAGTTGTCGATGATCTCCCACAGGCAGTGCATCAGACCGCGGCTGTCGGTCGACCCGATGTACATACCCGGGCGCTTGCGCACGGCCTCGAGCCCCTCGAGGACGAGCAGGTGCCGCGCGGTGTAGTTGGACCCGTCCCGGTCTGCTCCTGCCAGCAGCGCTGTGGACGGCACGGACGTCTCGGCGGTCACGCGGTTCGCTCCTCGCTGAATTTCATATGGGGCCCCAGTGGGTAAGGGCGCGGCTTGGGTTGCCGTCAAGAGGGTACCGAGGCCTGGTAGAGCCGTTGTAACGCCACCCTCGTGTGAAACACAGACTAGTCCAGGGTCGCATGCGTGTTCGATCCCTCGATGGGGTGAAGTACATATCACGTTCCCTTCCAGGCATGAACCATTTAGGCTCCGGGCACGTCCTCATGAACAAACCGGCAAGCCAGCCGGGAGGACCGACCTTGACCGACAGCGCGAAACCGTAAGCCGACAGACACGCGATACGGCACATTCGCCGCCAAACCGGCAGCAGCCAGCCGCCCCGGAAAAAAATTTCTCTCTGGGAGAAGCCGCGAGCGGGAACGTTTTGGGGCTGGTTGGATGTTGACCCTGGTACGACAGCTCGTCGAGCTAGAGAAGAGGCGACGTGACTACTGTTCTGACCCCCGCGAGCCCGCTGACGGCCGCTGACCGCTGCGACCGCTGCGGCGCACAGGCGTACGTGCGCGTTGTCCTGCTCAGCGGCGGAGAACTGCTCTTCTGCGCCCACCACGGCCGCAAGTTCGAGCCGGAACTCAAGAAGATCGCCGCTGAGATACAGGACGAGACGGAGCGGCTGACGTCCGCTCCCGCATCGGCGTCCGAAGAAGAGCGCTGACACCTCGCATTAACGACGAGCCAGCTTCCGGCACAGGCCGGTCGACGGGCGGCCGCCCCTGACAGCAGGGGCGGCCGCCCGCGCTCGTATCCTGCGGGCCCTCCTCATGCGCCGCAGGCTCCAAGGTCCCTGTCAGCGGCCCGCACGGTGGTCGCGGACCCCGGCCGCGCGCCACCCCAGGGACCGCACGACGTCGGACACACGCGTGTAGACGCCAGGAGTGCCCGCACGACCGCAGCCGCTCCCCCAGGAAACGAGCCCGATCAGCTTCCCCTGAGCGACCAGCGGCCCTCCACTGTCTCCCTGACAGGCGTCCCGGCCTCCCTCCTGTTCCCCGGCGCAGACCATGCTGTCGGCCAGATACCTTCCGTTGCCCCCGCCCGGATAGGCCGCCCTGCACAGGGCATCGGGCAGTACATGCACGCGCGCCGCCCGCAGACTGCGCGCGTAGTCACCCGCGCCCGTGATGTCGCCCCACCCATAGACCAGGGCCGACGTGCCCGGCACATAGGCGGGATCGCCGATGCGCGCCATCCTGATGACCGAGCTCGAGGGAAGGGGCTGGGCGAGGGTGACCACGGCGTAGTCCCCCGCGTTGGTCACACCGTCGTAAGCCGGGTTCACCCAGGTGTCGCGGACACGGATCTCCCGTCCCCGGTTCGACAGCAGATCCGTACGGCCGGCGATGACACTGAGGTCGCGCACCGCGTCCGGCGACGAGCCCAGGACCTCCTCGCGCATACAGTGAGCGGCGGTGAGGACGGTGGAGCGGCTGACCGCCACACCGACGCAGAACTGACCCGCCCGCGTACCCCCGAACCGGTCACGACTGGACAGCGCCACGGTCCACGGACTCTGGGACACATCGACCGGAAACCCGCCGACGACGACACTGTCGGCGGCCACGGGGGCAGCGGACACCAACGGTATGGCGGCCGCCACAGCCGCCAGAGCAAGCGGCCGGGTCAGCGCCCGGGTAAAGGGACGACGCATGACGCTCCTCACTCTCGGGTGGTCATGGGAAACCCAGAGTGATCCAGCCCGCCGCACCCCGCACCCGCGCGACAGCGCGAAGGCCCGGTCTCCACTCGGGAGACCGGGCCTTTCGTGTCGTACGAAGGCGACTAGTCGAGGTAGTCGCGCAGCACCTGGGACCGCGACGGGTGGCGCAGCTTCGACATCGTCTTCGACTCGATCTGGCGGATGCGCTCGCGCGTCACGCCGTACACCTTGCCGATCTCGTCGAGGGTCTTCGGCTGACCGTCGGTGAGACCGAAGCGCATCGAGACGACGCCCGCCTCGCGCTCGGACAGGGTGTCGAGGACGGAGTGCAGCTGCTCCTGCAGGAGCGTGAAGCTGACCGCGTCGGCCGGGACGACGGCCTCGGAGTCCTCGATGAGGTCACCGAACTCGCTGTCGCCGTCCTCGCCCAGCGGGGTGTGCAGCGAGATGGGCTCGCGGCCGTACTTCTGGACCTCGATGACCTTCTCGGGGGTCATGTCGAGCTCCTTGGCCAGCTCCTCCGGGGTGGGCTCGCGGCCCAGGTCCTGGAGCATCTGGCGCTGCACGCGCGCGAGCTTGTTGATGACCTCGACCATGTGCACCGGGATACGGATGGTGCGGGCCTGGTCGGCCATGGCGCGGGTGATCGCCTGACGGATCCACCAGGTGGCGTACGTGGAGAACTTGTAGCCCTTGGTGTAGTCGAACTTCTCGACCGCGCGGATCAGACCGAGGTTGCCCTCCTGGATGAGGTCCAGGAAGAGCATGCCGCGGCCGGTGTAGCGCTTGGCCAGGGAGACCACCAGACGGAGGTTGGCCTCCAGGAGGTGGTTCTTGGCGCGGCGGCCGTCCTCGGCGATGATCTCCAGCTCGCGCTTGAGCTTCGGGGCGAGCTTGTCAGCGTTGGACAGCTTGTCCTCGGCGAAGAGGCCCGCCTCGATGCGCTTGGCGAGTTCGACCTCCTGCTCGGCGTTGAGCAGGGGGACCTTGCCGATCTGCTTCAGGTAGTCCTTGACCGGGTCGGCGGTGGCACCGGCCGCGGCGACCTGCTGCGCGGGCGCGTCGTCCTCGTCCTCGTCAGAGAGAACGAAACCGGCGCTCTCAGCGCCCTCGGGCTCGTCGCCGGGCTTGGTGTCCTCGAGGACCTCGTCCTCGACCAGCTCGGCGTCGTCCTTCTTGGCGGTGGTCTTCTTGGCCGCCGTCTTCTTGGCGACGGTCTTCTTCGCGGCCGCCTTCTTCGCGGTCGCCTTCTTGGCGGCGGCCTTCTTCGCGGGGGCCTCGTCCTCGACGGCGGAGTCGGCGGCGGGCGCCGTCGGCGTGGCGGTGGCGGTGGCCTTCTTGGCGGTCACCGTCTTCGCCGCGACCGTCTTGGTGGCGGTGCGCTTGGCCGGGCTCTTCGCTGCGACGCTCTTTCGGGTGCGCTTGGGCTCCGCGGCACTGACCATCAGCGTCACACCCTCTTCCTCGAGGATCTGGTTGAGGCTGCGCAGTACGTTCTTCCACTGAGTGGCCGGGATCTGGTCAGCTTCGAAGGCCCGACGCACATCGTCGCCGGCGATCTGCCCCTCAGCCTTTCCCCGCTCAATGAGAGCCATGACAGAGACGGACTCGGCGATCTCCGGCGGGAGCGTACGGGATGTGCTGGCCGACACGAACAACCTCTCGGAACGTTGGAAAACGGCTTCCGGCCCCGTCCACGGCGGACAGGAGCCGACCACCGACCTTGGGGATTGGGCCGACGGTGCGGGCGGGGGCCGGGAAGATGCACAGCGCCTTGAGCGGCGTCCGTATTCCCTCCTCGGCTGTCACCTCTTAGGTCATCGCGCTGCTTCGCCGAGCGTTACGCCCAATCTGCGTGGCCCGAGTCACATCCCATAACCGATCAAAAGCGGGCAGATGGTGACATAAGAGGTCGCCCACGGCTTGGATGACGCACTGTACGGCGATTCGGCCGCCCCATTGCACCGTCGGACCCGCAGGATCCGTACTGGATCCTGCGGGTCCGACGGGAGGGGGCGCGCAGACCGAGAGATGCCACAGGAGGGGGAGGCATCCTCAGCCGCGCGACCCGGGTGCGCGGTCAGTGCTCGCGGGGTGCGGGCACCACGCGCTCCACCTCGGGGTGGACGGTGAGCAGGTGACGCATGGCGGTTTCGGCGGCCGCGCCGTCGCCGGCGGCGAGGGCGTCGACGATCCTGCTGTGCTGTGCCAGCGACGTCTCGTTCGGCCGGTCACAGCCCGTGACGGGGCCACCCGAGACCTGGAGGGCGGCCGAGACGATCCCCGACAGGTGCTCCAGCATGCGGTTGCCCGCGACCTGGATGAGCAACGTGTGGAACTCGGTGTCGGCGCGGGAGAAGGTGAGGACGTCACCCTGCCCCATCGCGTGGCTCATGATCTCCACCATGTCGGCGAGCCGCTGCTGGACGTCGTCGCGCCCGTGCCCGGCGGCGAGGCGGGCGGCGAGCGGCTCGATCGTCCAGCGCAGCTCGCTCAGCTCCCGGCGCTGGTCATCGCGCTGCGGCCCGAAGGCCCGCCACTCGATGATGTCCGGGTCGAGGAGGTTCCAGTCGCTGACGGGGCGCACGCGCGTGCCGACGTTCGGGCGGGCACTGACCAGGCCCTTGGCCTCCAGGACGCGGAGCGACTCGCGGACGACGGTGCGGGAGACCTCGAAGCGCTGGCCGATCTCCTCGGGCACGAGCGGACGGTCGGCGCCCAGGTCGCCGGAGACGATCATCTGGCCGAGCTGTTGGACGAGTTGGCCGTGCAGCCCGCGTCCGCGGCTGCCCGCGGCGCGCCGGCCGACACGGCCCAGCTCCGGGTCCGCGCCGTCCCAGGCAGAGGCTCCGAGGCGGTCGGCGACGGGGGCCTCGGCGTAGGGGTAGCGGTCGAGTTCGCCCGGGCCGACGAGACCGGAGTCGGTGGCGCGGGCGGCGGTCATCATGGTGTGCGCAAGGGTACTCACGGATCCTTTGTCGGCGCCGTCCCCAACTCCCTTGAGGTCTTTGGTGAAAAGCACACGAAAGGGTGATCGCTCACCCCGTCGCAATTGACGCCTTATCGGAAAGAAATGGGCTCTCCCCGGGGAGTTGTGCACATGACGGGGCCGGGAAGCTCATGGACGGTCGTCATCAGACCCTGCTCCGCAGGGTCGTGAGCAGATAGGCGCAGAGCAGCGCTGTCAGCGACAATGTCAGTGCGCCGCCGACGGGTTGGGCGATCACGCGCGCGACGGCGACCACATAGCGCTCTCCCCCGAACGGCCACTGCGACAGGAGCACCTCACGCAGCCGCAGGGGAAAACCGGCCGCCGTCCGCACAGACGGCCCCTCCAGGGCTTTTTGTACGAGGGGTACGACGACGATGGGTACGGCGACCACCGCCGCGAGCCCTGCCGTGGTCGACCGGAAGAGGCCGGCGGCCAGCACGCCGGCCCAGGCACACCCGACCACGAGCCCGGTCCAACTCGCGCTCAGCGAAAGCCAGTCGGCGGGAACTTCCGCGAGCTCCCGTCCGTAGACGAGATAGAGCACTTCGGCATTGCAGCCCACGGTGAGGAAGGCCAACACCAGCGCGGTGGCGGAGGCGACGAGGAGTTTCGCGACCAGCAGCCCCAGCCGGCGGGGGACGGTGCCGCGATCCGCAGCCAGGGCGGGGTGGCGGAACTCGTCGCCGAACGCGATCGCGCCGAGCAGCCCGGCACCGAGCGCCGCGGGCGGCAGCGGGAGCTCCTGCGGCCACGCGACCAGCAGGCGCGGCTGCGGAGTGTGTCCGACACGGGCCAGCAGTACGGCGGCGAGGGCGGACACCACCAGCACGGCAGCGCCGGTGAGGAACCCCGTGCCGACGCCGGCGGCGCGACGGAGTTCGTAGCGGAGGGGGCGGAGGGGGCTGGGGGCGGGGCGGACGGAGATGGGGGGCGGGAGATCGGGGAGGGCGTCGACAGAGGAGGCCGCCGCGCGCGAACCGTCGGCCTGGGACGCAGGCCGATCGTCTGCCAGTACGTCGGCGGACCGCGGCTCGCCCATGAGCGCCTGTGGAGCCTCTGCGGATGCCTCCTCCTCTGCGGCCGTGACCGGCTCTCCGTCCGGCGTCAACGGTGCCTCGGGGGCCGCTGCGCGATCGCCGGCCAGGGCCGGCCCGCTGTCCGCCTCCGACGGCGTCGCGCCTGCATGCCCACGACCACCAGGGGCTGCGACCAACTCCCCGTCTGCCGTCGGCCGCACGTGGTCGGATCGCAGCTCCGTTGCGAGGTCCGTCTCGGCACCGGGCCCCATGTCGCCGATCTCGTCGGCGAGTTGGTGCACGAGGATGCCATGGCGGTACGCGGTCTCGCCGACGTCGGCACATGTACTGCCGTACACCGAGAGGCGGTTGCCGTTCTCGCGTACGACCTCGATGGAGCGCTGTGCCGTGCGTGCCTCCTTGGTGAGCAGGGCGGCGAGGCGGGAGGCGTGCGGAGTGCGGACGGCGACCCGGGGGCGCAGCCGGGTGCGGGAGAAGTCGGCGGCTTCCAGGTCGGCGACGAGTCTGCCCTGCTCCAGGGTGACGACCCGGTCGGCGGTGCGCGCGGCCTCCTTGGGATCAGCCGTGGTCAGCAGGACCGTGCCGCCCTGGGCCGCGTGCGCGCGCAGCATGCCGTAGAGCCAACGGCACTCGCGGGTCGAGAGCCCGTCCGCGGGATCGTCGAGCACGAGTGTGTGCGGGTCGGCCAGCAGCACGCAGGCCAGACCGAGGCGGCGGTCCATGCCGCGGGAGAGGGTGTCGAGGCGTTCGTCGCGCAGGCTGACGAGGCCGACCACCTCCAGGACCTCGTCTGCCCGCCGCGCCGGAACGCCTGCGGCAGCGCACAGCATGCGCAGATGACCGCGGACGGTGCGGGCCGGGTGCCCGGGAACATCGCCGAGGAGCACACCGACCTCGCGCGACGGATGGGCGATGCGGTGCAGGGGGCGGCCTCTGAAGTAGGTGATCCCACGACCCTGTTGGAGTTCGAGCATGAGTCTGAGCGCCGTGGTCTTGCCTGCTCCCGGCGCCCCGAGCAGCGCGGTGACACGTCCTGCGCGCGCCTCGAAGGAAACGTCGTCGACGGCGGGAGGAAGCTCCTTGCGAGGGTTGCTGGTCAGTCCGATGGCCTGGATCACTCAAAGCAAGATAGCGCGCTATGTCCGTTTTTTCGGGCAGCGCACGGCCCTCTCCCGGCACAGATCGGCCCGCTCGGACCCCTGTTCGCCCTTCGTCCCTGTTCGCCCTTCGTCCCTGATCGCGGTCGGTGCCGTCCGGTCGTGCCCGGCATCTCGGCTCGGCATCCCGGTGGGGACTCTCGCGTCAGACTTCCGGGCGCAGCATCGGGGGGTTGAGCAGCGTGGCTCCGCCGGCCCGGAAGAGCTGGGCGGGGCGGCCGCCCTGGCGGGTGGTGGTGCCTCCGGTGGGGACGAGGAAGCCCGGTGTGCCCGTCACCTTGCGGTGGAAGTTGCGGGGGTCCAGCGCCACCCCCCACACCGCCTCATAGACACGGCGCAGCTCGCCGACGGTGAACTCGGTGGGGCAGAACGCCGTGGCCAGCGACGAGTACTCGATCTTGGAGCGGGCGCGCTCCACCCCGTCGGCCAGGATCTGCGCGTGATCGAAGGCGAGCGGTGCGACCGGTTCGCCGTCGCGACCGTAACCGCCCTGCTGCAGCAACTCGTCGACCGGCGCCCAGCGCGCGTTACTGGCATCGCCTCCCGCGCGGGGTGCGGGCAGATCGGGGGCCAGCGCGAGGTGAGCGACGCTGACCACGCGCATCCGGGGGTCGCGCTTGGGGTCGCCGTATGTCGCGAGCTGCTCCAGGTGTGCGCCGTTGTCCTGCGCGGGAACGGCGGGGTCGTGGGCACGCAGCCCGGTCTCCTCGGCCAGCTCACGCGCGGCGGCCTGCGACAGGTCCTCGTCGGCCCGTACGAACCCGCCGGGCAGCGCCCAGCGCCCCTGGAACGGGGGCTCGCCCCTGCGCACCGCCAGCGCACACAGGGCGTGGCGGCGCACGGTCAGCACGACCAGGTCCACGGTGACGGCAAAGGGCGGAAAGGCTGACGGGTCGTAGGGCATGCGGCGATCATAGTCGTCTGCTTGACGATAAACACTCCCTTCGCCAGCTCCACCGATGGCTGATCCAATTCGGCCCAATATGAGCTCCACCACCCCGCACACCGGTCGTGCCGTGTGGTGTCGTGCGAGGTCACGCTCGCAATTGCAAGCCGTCGGCCGCCTCCTCGACCATGGCGAGACCCAGTCGGCTGACGCGTACGGAGAAGGGGGCGCCGGCGACCCGAAGGCCCGTCATGACGATCTCGCCGAGCGGCGCACTACGCACGGGCCGCAGCGTGACCGTCCCCGTGGGGGCGTCCGGGCGGATGCCCGCGAGCGTGGTCAGCATCAGCACCCCGGCTGCCGCTGCCGTGGCCGCGGGGCGGCAGGCCGCCGGATGCGGGAGGGGGGCGCTTCCGTCGGTGCGCCGCTCCCCCGCGTACATCTCGGGCAGCCGGTGGCCGAACGCCTCTGCCGCCCCCAGGAGGCCCCGCAGCAGCACGCTTGCTTCCTTCTCGTAGTCGGCCGCGGCCAGGCCCGCGACGGCGAGCGCCGTCTCGTGGACCCTCACGGCACCGCTGCGGTGGCCGAAGGGGTTGTGTCCCGCCTCCTTCGCGCTCAGCCCGCGAAGGCCCCATCCCGAGTCCATCGCCGGCCCTCCGAGCAGCCGGGCGAGCTGTTCGGTCTGCACCTTGTCGAGCAGACCTGGGGCCCGCTCTCCCCCACCCAGCAGGCCGGTGTCGAGGAGATGGACGGCGGCGGCGCCCAGATGTGGCACGTGACGTCCGTCCGGGGCTCGGGCAGCCGCGGGCCGGCCGCCGCCCACGTCGTCGATCCAGAAGTCCGCCCGGAACGTCGTCCGCAGCGCCTGGGCCCATTGCCGCAGTTCGCCGCCGCCCGGTCTGCCGCAGGCGTCGAGGAGATCGGCGCCGAGCAGTGCCGCACGATGGGCATGAGCCTGGGTCTCGCAGCGGACGGGCCCGCCGGGCTGCGGGTCGCGCAGATACGTACCGTCGCCCGCAGTCATCCGCAGCCAGGTCAGACACCGCTCGGCCGCCGGGAGGAGTTCCTCGGTCTCGGGTCCGGGCAGCCCCCAGAGTCGGGCCTCCGCGAGCAGCGCGGGGAAGAGCAGCGTGGCTTCCGTGCCTGTGCAACCCGGCGGCAGATGCGGGCCCGCGTCCCGTATCGGCCCGGGGATCATGCCGGACTGCGGTCCCTGGCCCCGGAGTTGGGTGCGGGCGAGGGTGCGCAGCGTGCCCACGGCGAGCCGGGTGCCCAGGGGCAGGGTCATCCGGGCCGCGGCGAGGGCCTCGGCCGGGGCCAGGCCGCAGCGCCAGGGCACCCCGGCGGCCAGGTGTGTGTCGGCGGGGTGCGCGGGGTCCCGCAGCAGAAGGGCCTGGAGGTCCTCGACGCTCGTCCGCAGCAGCGCCTCCACTCTGGGATCGTCACCTGCCGCCCGCGCCGGAGCCAGCGGGCTCGTCGCCGCTCGGCCCACGGCCCGCACGGGTCCCGCCCCGTCCGGACGCACCCGCAGCTCGATGCTCGCGCTGCCGCCCGGGGGCAGTGCGAACTCCCAGCGCAGCAGCCCCGCGGAGGCCAGCGCGTCGGTGGGCGACGGGTCGGCCGTCACTGTCGAGTTCCCATGGGCGGACGACCAGCGCAGGCCCGCATCGTGGACCGTGGCGGACACTTCCGGCCCCGAGTTGCCGCACGCGATCGCACCGAGGTCGGCCAAGTCCGTACCCAGCGCGACCTCGACCGGCACACGCAGCGGGCGGACGGCCGCACTGTGCAGCGTGATCCGCTCGGTACCGTCCGCGTGACGGGTTCGCACGACGACGACGTCCGGGTCCGGGCCCGCCTGCGGTGAGGTACGCAGCGTGCCCACGAAGCGAGCACAGTCGGCCGCCGTCATACGGGCTTGGATCGGAAGCGGTTCACGTCCGGCGACACGGACCTGGCAGCGCGAGAGCACGCGCCGGCCCGCGCGGTAGAACCCCTCGAGGCCCCGGCCCGTCAACTGCCCCTGGTTCGTGGAGATGGCGAGGCCCGGGAGGGCCACGCAGATCAGGGCGTCGTGAGTGGGGGGCAGGGCGGCCGACCGGCGAGCGGTCGACGGCTGAGCCGACGGGGTGTCTTTGGGCGGGTTGGAGCGTCGTGCGTGGTCGGCGGGTGACGACGTCGGGCCCGGCCTCGCGGGCAACAAGGGCGAGGAACTCTGCCTTGTCGGTCTCGTCGGCTGAACGGGAAGCCCGGCCTGCCCTTCCCACCGGTAGGGGCGGGTGTCCTGGCCCGCCGTCGACCGCCAGACAGGAGAAGGGCTCTGGTCCGCCGATCGGGCAGAGGCCCGCCCCTGGTCCGCCGAGGGCGGCAGGGGCCAGCCGTCGCCGACCTGCGGGGAACTGCCGGCGGCATCGCTCGGAATCCCGGACGTGTGCCGCCCTGCACCGGCCCCGACGGGAGACAGCTCCGTGTCCAGCCTGGGGGACGGCACCGGCCCACCGGTTGTCGAGCGATCGTCGGCGGCCGGGGAGGCGGGGGGCAGCTGTGGCATGGGGCGGCTTCCTCTGCGCTCGTTGCGCCTCGGGCGTGTGCGGCGCCGGCTGGGGGACCCGGGGTGACAGGGGCGGTGCGGCGGCACAGCCAGTCCAGGCGTTCCGCCACTCAGGTGAACGGGGAGGGACTCCTCGGGGTCACGCCCGTGATGGGGTAACCGCGCTGAATGGTCACCGCGTTCACCGAGTTCGCCAGGCCGGCCGAGGGTCTCCGGGGCACGGAGGCGGCCACGAGGTCGGTGCCGTCCTGGGCACAAGCCTTCGGCCGGCCTCTGCTGTTTGTGGCGACTCGGATCATGGGGCTGATCGCGTAGACCTGGCTCACAGGGCTGATCGTGGACACCCGGATCACGGAACTGATCGTGGAGACCCGGTTCACTGACGCCGTTCCCTGGTTGGCGCCCGCGCCTCGTGCCGCGACCACCGTCACCTCCACGGCATCGATCAGTGCGCCGCCCGCGACGGCCGCTGCCTCGGCACCATCGGTCAGTGTTCTGCCCGTAACGGCTCACGCGTCCCCCTCGGCGCCGGCGTTTCCGGGACGCGCACCGTCCGGACGGGGCCCGCTCCGACGCGCAGTTCCCTTCTTTGAGGTGCGCGGCGCCGTGCTGCTCGAGGTGGACGGAGCCGTGCGCTTCAGCGTGCGAGCAGCCGTGCGCTTCGAGGTACGCGCAGCCGTGCTACCCGGCCGCGGGGCACCGGGATGTGTCCCGGCTGGGGGACTCGGGCGCGAGACGCTCGTGGCCCGCTCTCGCCTAGCGCCCCGTGCGGAGCGCCGGGAACCGTCGGCCGAACCCGCATCGTGCCGAGACCGGCGGCGATCACCCGCGTCAGACGTCGGCTTGGACTCAACTGCCGCGCCCCGCACCGGCTCTTCGGCATCCTCCGGCCTGCCGAGCCGCCCGGCGTCCGTCCGCTCGCGACCCACGCGTTCGGCACGCAGGCAACGGCGGATCGACTCGGGGTCCAGACCCTCGTTGCAAGCCTGGTGCAGGAGGCGCGCGAAGAGGTAGTCGGTGTCGGCGCCGAGTGCCATGGCAAGGGCTTCTCGGGCCTCCAGATCGTCACCGGTGGACCAGGCGACCCAGCCGGCGAGAGTGAGGGGCGGGGCGGCGTGCTCGCGGTACGGTCCGACGCAGCGGCGGGCCAGTGCTCGCCAGAGCCGGAGGGCGGGACCGGCCTCGTCGCCCTCCATCCACTCGGCCGCGCGGTCGCGGGTCGAGCGGTCCTGCAGGCCCAGAATCAGCCTCGCGGCTTCGTCGTGTCCGAGCAGTTCGTCGTCACGGAGATCCGCAGTCAGCGTTCCGGACACGGGCGGCGCCGCGGCGAAGCGGCTCAGGAGCCGCGCGGCGAGCTCCAGCGTCTCCTCCGCCACGCCGGCGCGTGTCGCGTCGTCGAGAATCCTGGGGACGAGCGCC
Organism: Streptomyces sp. T12; assembly: GCF_028736035.1. NCBI lineage: Bacteria > Bacillati > Actinomycetota > Actinomycetes > Kitasatosporales > Streptomycetaceae > Streptomyces > Streptomyces sp. T12. The sequence goes on along the minus strand of NZ_CP117866.1, from coordinate 8,023,960 downwards.
ATGCCGACGGTGTCCAGGGCGATTTCCTGTTCCAAGGCTGCGGCGGTCTCCCAGGGCAACAGCCTGGCCTGCAACTCGCGCAGCGTGCCGCGCACCTGCAGTCCGGCGTACGTGGCCGCGGCGGCCAACACGGACGTACCGGGCAGACCCATCGGCCGGCCCTCGGGCGGACAGCACTCCCCCTTGTCGCAGCAGTACGACCAGAAGCGACCGTCGGAGATGCACAGGGCCTCGATCACCGGGACGTCCAGGCCGCCGCAGGCGAGACGCATCTTCTGGGCCAGTGGTCGCAGCCGTTCCATGACCTGTTGGCCGGTCTCGCCCTTTGCCGGTTCCTGGCAGAGGAAGGCGACCATCTGCTCGGCTCGGGCTCCCCTGCGCTCGCTGCCCCTCACCAGTCCGTGGGCCAGCTGCCTGGCCGCGGAGTCCCAGTCGTCCGTACTCGCGGGAATGCCGAGCCGTGCCCGGCCACCGAACCGGCCGCGGCCACCCCTGTCGTGCAGGGCGACGAGCACGATGCTGTCCTCGGGGCGGTATCCGAGGAGATACGGCAACGCGTCGGCCAGTTCGGCCGGGGTGCGCAGGGTGACCTGGTGCTCGGCCAGCTGCCCTTCGTATGCGGTGCAGTCGGGTTGGTCCGCTTGTTGCGCAAGCCCTGGGTGTTTGTCATGCCCGGCCTGCACCTCATGCCCACGCTGCACGTCGCGTACCTCATGCACATCGTGCATGTCATGCACGCCGGACACGTCAGGCACGTCGTTCGGGCCGGTGGCCCACGGGGCGAGGTGCTGTTCGCTGCCCGTGGTGCCGTCGTTTTCGGGAGATCCAGTCGCTTCGCTGTGGTTCGTCATGCGCAGACGATCTCGCGGATCGCGAGGCTCCGCTTTGCCCTGTGGATAACTCCGACCAGGGACACGACAACACTGCGTACGTCGAGGGCCGCCCCCTTTCCAGCCCCGGCCCAGCAGGAGTCAGCTGCAAGGCCGTGATGGCCGGCCCGGCGCCCCGCACACCTGCACCCCGGCCCGGCGACCTCGGGTCCGCCCCACACCGCCCGGCCCCAAAAATCGGCATCCCTCCCCTCCCGGCCCCCCTCTGTCAGTGCCGTCCTGTTGTATGGGACGCATGGAGCACACGAGCAACGCGGATCTCCGGGCGGCCGCCGACGCGGTCCTCGCACGCCTCGTCGGAGACGCCACCGGCGCGGCCCGGCTGCGTGAGGACCAGTGGCGGGCGATCGAGGCACTGGTCGCCGACAGACGCCGGGCCCTGGTCGTGCAGCGCACGGGGTGGGGCAAGTCCGCGGTCTACTTCGTGGCCACCTCGCTGCTGCGGGCCCAGGGCAGCGGACCGACAGTGATCGTCTCCCCGTTGCTCGCGTTGATGCGCAACCAAGTCGACGCCGCGGCCCGCGCCGGGATCCACGCGCGGACCATCAACTCCTCCAACACCGAGGAATGGGACACCATTCAGCACGAGATCGCCGCGGGCGACGTCGATGTGCTGCTGGTCTCCCCGGAACGGCTCAACAACCCGGACTTCCGCGATCAGGTCCTGCCCAAGCTGGCCGCGGCGACCGGACTTCTCGTGGTCGACGAGGCGCACTGCATCTCGGACTGGGGCCACGACTTCCGGCCGGACTACCGGCGACTGCGCACCATGCTCTCCGATCTCCCGCCCGGAGTGCCCGTGCTCGCGACGACCGCCACCGCCAACGCGCGCGTGACCGCCGATGTCGCCGAACAACTCGGTACCGGGGGCACTTCGGACGCCCTGGTGCTGCGCGGGCCACTGGACCGGGACAGCCTGAGCCTGAGTGTCCTTCGCCTGCCGGACGCCGCGCACCGGATGGCGTGGCTCGCCGACCACCTCGATGACCTGCCGGGTTCGGGAATCATCTACACGCTCACGGTGGCCGCCGCCGAGGAGGTCACGGCCTTCCTACGGCAGCGCGGTCACACGGTCGCCTCCTACACCGGCAAGACGGAAAACGCCGACCGTCAGCAGGCTGAGGACGACCTGCTCGGCAACAAGGTCAAGGCCCTGGTCGCCACCTCCGCGCTCGGCATGGGCTTCGACAAGCCCGACCTCGGCTTCGTGGTGCACCTCGGCTCGCCCTCCTCCCCCATCGCCTACTACCAGCAGGTCGGTCGTGCCGGCCGCGGCGTGGAGCACGCTGAGGTGCTCCTCCTTCCAGGCCAGGAGGACGAGGCGATCTGGCAGTACTTCGCCTCGCTCGCCTTCCCCTCGGAGGAGCTGGTGCGCCGCACTCTCGACGTCCTCGCGCGGGCGGACAGGCCACTGTCGCTGCCTGCCCTGGAGCCCTTGGTGGAGCTTCGCCGCTCCCGCCTGGAGACCATGCTCAAGGTCCTCGACGTGGACGGGGCGGTCCGGCGGGTCAAGGGCGGCTGGATCGCGACCGGACAGCCATGGACGTACGAGTCCGAGCGCTACGACTGGGTCGCCAAGCAGCGCAAGGCCGAGCAGCAGGCGATGCGCGAGTACGCCTCGACGACGGGCTGCCGGATGGAGTTCCTGCAGCGTCAGCTCGACGACGAGGGGGCCAAGTCCTGCGGTCGCTGCGACAACTGCGCGGGGGCGCGCTTCACTGCCGATACGTCCACGGTCGCGTTGGACGCCGCACGCGTCGACCTCGGTCGGGCGGGAGTCGAGGTCGAGCCGCGCCGCATGTGGCCGACCGGTCTGCCGGCCATCGGCGTCGACCTCAAGGGACGCATCCCAGCCGGTGAACAGGCTGCCCCGGGGCGGGCTTTGGGACGACTGTCGGACATCGGCTGGGGCAACCGGCTGCGACCGATGCTCGCACCCCACGCCCCGGACGAGCCCGTGCCCGACGACGTGGCCAAGGCGGTCGTGGGTGTACTGGTCGACTGGGCCAAGGGGCCGGGCGGTTGGGCCTCCGGGGCTCAGGACGCCCCACCGCGCCCGGTCGGCGTCGTCACGGTCGCCTCACGCACGCGTCCGCAACTGATCAACTCACTGGGCGCGCGCATCGCGGAGGTCGGCAGACTCCCGCTACTTGGTTCCCTGCAGTACACCGGAGAGGCACCCCAGGTGTCGCGGAGCAACAGCGCCCAGCGCCTCAAGGCACTCGACGGCGCACTGATCGTGCCGCCCACCCTGGCTTCGGCTCTCGCCGCGACCCCGGGCCCAGTGCTGCTGGTGGACGACTTCACCGAGACCGGTTGGACCCTGGCGGTCGCGGCGCGGATTCTCCAACGCGCCGGTGCACAGGGGGTGATGCCGCTGGTTCTGGCCATGCAGGGTTGACGGGGCCTGGCCGTGCCGGCTTGATCGCATGCCCGTCGCGCGCGTGCCGCACCAGACGCCCGTCCGCGACATCCGCGCTGCACGAATCCCAGCCCAGACCGGTCCGTGCTCGGGTCCCCTGCATCGACACCGTGCGACCTGGTTGTGCACGGTCGTCGCACGCGTCGCTCAGTGACGCAGTGGGTAGGGATATAACCCGCGCACCACCAGATATCGGTCGGTGGCCCCAATTGCTCGTTGCCGCATCCAGGTTCGACAGGAAGAATTGAAGTCCGCTCCCCGCACGGCTCGTCCGTGATCCGGTAGGGCTCTGCTGCGGTGTGCGCTCCCCCGAATCCGACCTCGCCCGCAGTGTGGGCGCGTAGCCGAAGGGAGGACCGTGACCTTCGGATTCGCTCCGTCCTCCGCGGCATCCATGTCGACGTCTGCCGACCTGTCCGCCGCATCCGCCAACCCCCTGGCCCGCATGCTCGAACCCGCGGAGTGGGCTGCCGCGGGAATCCCGCTGCTGCGCAACCCCCGCGAGGTCGTCAGCGGTCTGCACTCACGGCACCGCCCAGGGCCGGCGACCGCGATCGTGGCCGTGCTCGACGCGGAGGAGCGGCTGCGGGCGAGCGCCTCCTTCACCCGCCGCCCGGCTCCGGCCGACGGCTGGATGTTCCGTAACGCGCTGCTCGCCCAGTTGCGCCGCGTCATCCCGCACGACCTCCGGCGCCGTACTCCGGTACGCACCGCGGTACTGCTCTACTGCCGCGAGGGCGACGCCCGTTGGACGGAGGAGGACGGCGCGTGGATGTGGGGCCTGCGTGACGCCTGCACCCTGCACGGCCTGCGCTGCGGGGCGTACATCACGCTGACCCGTGACGGCTGGCAGGTCCTCGGCGAGGGTCGCGGCGGCCGCCGGCCCAACGCCGACTCGACGCCGGAGCCCTTCGCCACGTCCGAGTCACCGCTCCCGCTGCCCCGCACCGGCGGCGCGGCCTCGGAGGTCCTGCGGCGCGCGGCGGCTCGCTGAGGGCACCGGCAGGAATTCCCGGCCGACGGCACGGCGGCGCCGTACTGCGTACGCGATACGACAGCCCGAGTACGACGACCAAGTCCGCGAGCCCAGGGCCACCCCGAGCACCGCTGAGCCGCCGCCAGCGGGGACGGGGAGCCAGCGGGGACGGGGAGGGGGACGGATCAGCTCACTCGATGAACTGGTCCGGGTGTTCCCTCACGGCACCTTGCAGCGTCGTGCGCCGTGCAAATCGCGCTACCCGCGCGCCTGGACGCCCCCACGACGACGCATCCGCAGGACGTGGACCTGCACCCCGAACCAACGAGGCCTGCGCACGGCGAGCACTCCACGCGTCCGCACGCCGAAAGCCCCGCCGTGCGGACGCCACCTCAGCGGCGCCCTGCCCCCGATGTCCTGCGGAGTGTCCCCCCGGACGAGCCGGAATCGGCTCAGACGCCCGCGCCCAGCACCGAGTTGATCCGCTGCGGGTCGCCGCAGACGATCAGCAGGGCATCTGCCTGGCCGAGGGCCAGAGGGAGGGCGGTGGCGGCAACGGTGTCGGGACCGCCGTTGACGGCGACCACGACCACGGGACGCGCCGCGGCACGGCCCGCAACGGAGGCATCGGCATAGAAGACGTCGTCACCCGCGTCGTGCTGCGCCCAGTAGGAGCCTTCGCCGAAGGACAGCTCATGGGCGGCCCACGGGTGCTGCTCACCTGTGGTGATCACCAGCACGTCGCCGGGGGCACGGCCCGACTCCAGGAGCAGGTCGACGGCTTCCTCGGCAGCGTCGAGCGCTCCCTCGGGCGAGGCCGGGATCAGCTGGATCTGCGGGGTCGCCGCAGCCTGGGCGGAGGCGGCAGGGGCAGGCGGGCCCGACGGTCCGGGCTTGGCCACGGCCACGTCACGTGGCGCACGTTGCACCGGCGGCGCGGGCCGCGGGGGCCCGGGTCGGCCGGGACGCGACGGAGCCGCGGGGCGGGGGCCGGGTACGGGGCGGGGGGTCGGCGCGGTGCGGCCGCTGGCCGGAGTGGCGCTGGGACCCTGGGCACTCTCGTAAATCTGAGGCTCCTCGGGAATGAGAGGCATGAGCTGATGTTTATCAAACGCTGGTACGGCTCGCATCGGCGGGTGGCACACAAGTGCGAGCGGAATCGTCAGAAATCGAAGCCGAGCTGCCCTTCGACCTCCGGAACGCTTCCTTCCACCCAGGTGCGGACCTTCTTGAGGTGCCGCCACTGGGGCAGCGCATCAAGATACGCCCACGACAACCGGTGGTACGGGGTGGGTCCCCGCTCCGCCAGTGCGGCCTTGTGCACGGGCGACGGATACCCGGCGTTGTCCGCAAAACCGAAGTCTGCATGGTCGATACCCAGTTCGGCCATCATTTTGTCGCGCTGAACCTTGGCGATCACCGAGGCCGCCGCGACCGCCACGCACGACCGGTCGCCCTTGATCACCGTACGGACCCTCCAGGGAGCCCCGAGATAGTCGTGCTTCCCGTCGAGGATCACGGCGTCCGGGCGGACCGGCAGGGCCTCCAGGGCGCGCCCCGCCGCGAGCCGCAGCGCGGCCGTCATCCCCAGGTCGTCGATCTCCTCCGGAGAGGCGTGCCCGAGGGCGTACGACGTCACCCACGTCCGCAGCTCCTCAGCGAGCTCGGTGCGCCGTTTGACGGTGAGCAGCTTGGAGTCGGTGAGACCTGTGGGGGGCCGGCGCAGTCCGGTGACCGCCGCGCAGACGGTGACGGGTCCGGCCCAGGCACCGCGCCCCACCTCGTCGACACCGGCAATGATCTTCGCTCCGGTCGTGGCCCGAAGGGAGCGCTCGACGGTGTGAGTAGGAGGTTCGTACGGCATGGCGCCCTTAGCGTACGCCGCCCGGAACCCGCTTCGACACCCTGGTTCACCGAAGCAGCCTCCAGGCCGGTGAAGCGATGGCTCAGAGACCTGTCGGACGGAGCAGGGGAACCATCAACTGGTCGATCATCTCCTCCAGGTCCCGGTCGCTCCATTCGCTCGCGCACATCTTTGATCGGTACATCATCATCGCCGGAATGGCATCGAAGACATAGCCGTTCGCCGCGTCGGCCCGCACCTCACCCCGCTCAATCCCACGGGTGATGACCTCACGGAGCAACCTGATGGTCGGCTCCACGACACCTTCGAAGATCACTCCATGGAAGCGCTCAGCTTGGAGGCTGTCGCATTCGTGAATCACTGATCGCAAGGCGAAACCGGGGCGCGAGAACATCGCCTCTCGCGCCTGTCGGCACAGCTCGAGCAGATCCTCGCGCACGCTCCCCAGGTCGGGAGCCGACTCGAAGCGCGGCAGTCCGGCACGCAGCGCATCGGCGACGAGATCCTCTTTGGACGGCCAGCGTCGGTAGACGGCGGCCTTGCCGGTCTGGGCGCCGGCGGCGACGCCCTCCATGGTGAGGCCGTTCCAGCCGACCGTACTGAGCTGCTCCAGCGCGGCATCGAGAATCGCGCGATCGAGCACGGCGCCGCGCCGGCGGAGGGAGGCCGTCCGAGCGGGGGCGGCCGTCCAGCGCGAGGTAACCATCTGAGCGTCTCCAACGAACAAGGGAAGCAGGGATTCCGGGGACACGGGGGCATCGCGCGGCAACTGCGGGGGATACGCCGCGCGATGACGACATCAGTGAACGCTTGCGTTCACTACTGGGGACTCACTACGGTTGACGCGACAGTGAACGCGAGCGTTCACTAAGGCACTTGTGGGGGCCCCATAGTGACAACCTCTCAGTTGATCAAGGACCAGAAACCAGGTGCGGCCCGCCGGGAGGGGCATCCCGGCATCGCACTCACCGTCATCGCGGCCTGCCAACTCATGGTGGTACTCGACGCGACGATTGTGAACATTGCGCTCCCGCACATTCAAGACGCGCTCAAGTTCAGCACCACCGACCTCACCTGGGTCGTCAGCGCCTACACACTCACCTTCGGCGGTCTGCTGCTGCTCGGCGGCCGCGCCGGTGACATCCTGGGCCGCCGCCGGGTGTTCATGGCCGGCATTCTGCTGTTCACTCTCGCCTCGCTGCTCGGCGGACTCGCCCAGGAACCCTGGCAGTTGCTGGCCGCGCGCGTGCTCCAGGGCGTCGGTGGCGCGATCGCCTCGCCCACTTCGCTGGCGCTCATCACCACCACGTTCCCCGAAGGACCGGAACGCAACCGCGCGTTCGGCGTCTTCGCTGCCGTCTCCGCAGGGGGTGGCGCCATCGGTCTGCTCGCGGGCGGCATGCTCACCGAGTGGCTCGACTGGCGGTGGGTGCTCTTCGTCAACGTACCGATCGGCATCGTGATCGCCGTGCTCGCGCCGCTGTACATCAGCGAGTCCGAACGGCACAGCGGCCGATTCGACATCGCCGGCGCACTGACCTCGACGGCAGGCATGGCGTCCCTGGTCTACGGCTTCATCCGCGCGGCGGACGAAGGCTGGCGGGACAACCTGACCATCGGGTCCTTCGGCGCCGCAGTCATCCTGCTGCTGGCCTTCGCGTTCATCGAGTCGCGGGCCAAGGAACCCATAACCCCACTCAGGATGTTCGCCGACCGCAACCGCTCGGGCACGTATGTGATCATGCTGAGCCTCGCTGCGGCGATGTTCGGGATGTTCTTCTACATCGTGCTCTTCGTGCAGAACGTGCTGCAGTACAGCCCGATCGAGGCCGGTCTCGCCTTCCTGCCGGTGACGGTCGTGATCGCACTGGGCGCGGGCCTGTCGCAGCGCTTCCTGCCGGTGCTCGGCCCCAAGCCGTTCATGCTCGCGGGCTCGGCACTCACGGCGATCGGGCTGGCCTGGCAGACCCTGATCAGTGCCGACAGCTCGTACGTCGGCGGAGTGCTCGGGCCGATGCTGGTATTCGGCTTCGGCATGGGCCTGAACTTCGTGACGTTGACGGTCACCGCGGTCTCCGGCGTATCCCAGCACGAGGCCGGTGCCGCGTCCGGGCTGCTCAACGCCACGCAGCAGGTGGGTGGTTCGCTCGGCCTGTCCATCCTGACGACGGTGTTCGGCTCGGCCAGCAAGGACGAGGCGGAGAAGCAGCTCCCGAAGTTCATGGCGGAGGGATCTGCCGAGCAGAAGGCGGAGTTCGCCAAAACCCAGCAGCTGCCCGGTCCGTGGGGGCATGAGGTGCTCACGCAGGGCATCTCGACGGGCTTTGTGGCGGCCGCCGCGATGGCCGTACTCGCCCTGGCCACTGCTTGGTTGGTGATCCGGGTCCGCAAGAGCGATCTGGATGCCCTCGCCGGGACGTCGGGTCCGATGGCCGGCTGAACCGGCCGGGCCCGCGAAGGGCCGCGGGTGGCCGGATCGCGTCCGGGGGACCGATGGCGAGGGCGACGAGCCGGCCACCCGCACCACCCTCACGGAGACCGGCGTCGGGCAGGCTCCGGCGGCGCAGGAAAGCCGAAGCCTGCCCGACGCCGCAGCGGCCGCCACGAACAGCAGGCCCAGCACCGACATGAGCTCCATGGCTCCACCCCCTGCGCCCCTCGTGTGTCACCTGCGTGTGCGGCCCCAGCGGTCGCACACCAACTGCCACGACAACGGACCTGCGGTCACGCAGAGTTCCCGGCATACACAGAAAGTTATTTGAGATTCCGACAAGGTGCGGAATCCGTCAGGGCAGAGGAATTGCGCTACGCCGACGTCGGCACCCACTCCGGCAGGGCCTCGGTCCGCGCCACCCACTCGGTCGGCACCGACCCTGCCTTCCCGGAGCCGATCACTCCGCCCACGATGGCGCACGTGGTATCCACGTCACCGCCGACCTGCGCGGTCGTCCAGAAGGCCCGCTCGTAGTCACCGAGAGCACGCGCGGCCGACCAGAGTGCGAAGGGCACCGTGTCATGGGCCGTCGTTCGTCGCCCGCAGCCCAGAACGGCCGCGACGGTGGCCGCGTCGCCGTAGTCGAGCATGTCCCGGGCGCGCCGTAGTCCCGCGCCGACCGCACTCTTCGGGACGAGAGCGACGACATCGTCGAGGAGCGATTCAGGACTCGGCGGGCCACCGGGAGCGGCGGCCAGCGCGGCAGCCGCGGCGACGGCCATGGCGCCGACGACGGCCTCGCGGTGCTGATGCGTGGGGTAGGCCGAGATCTCGGCCTGGTGGGTCGCCTGCTCCGGGTCGTCCGCGTACCAGGCTCCCAGGGGAGCGATCCGCATTGCGGCGCCGTTGCCCCAGGACCCCTGTCCGTTGAAGAGCGCGGCCGAGAGCTCGCGCCAGTCCCCACCCTCCCGGACCAAGCGCAGCAGCCGGTTGACCGCAGGGCCGTAGCCCCGGTCGAAGTCGTGATGCTCGGCGAAAGAGCGAGCCAGAACGTCCTGGTCGATGCGGTGGTCGACGGCCAGGACCGCGACCACGGAACAGGCCATCTCCGTGTCGTCCGTCCACTGCCAGGGGCCAGCGGGCAGCTCGCGACGCTTCAGCAGCGGATAGTTCGCGGGCACGAAGAACTGCGAGCCCAGCGCGTCCCCCACCGCGAGTCCGCGCAGGCTGGCCAGGGCGCGGTCCAGGCGCCCTTCGGGAGAGGAGTCAGCGGTCATCGCCCTGCCACTCTATCCGGTGATCCCGTACGGTTCCGGATCTCGCCAACGTTCGAAAGGCCGGTCAAGCGTGTACTTGCCGTCGTCCCCGAGAACGAGCATGCGCATCTCGGCGTTCCCCGGGTTCGACAGCGACTCGAATTCCGCGACCGTCCAGTGGAACCAGCGCATGCAGAACAGCCGCATCGCCAGGCCATGCGTCACCAGCAGCACGTTCGGCGGGTGATCGGGCGCCTCGAAACTGCGGAACAGGCTCTCCAGGAAGCCACCGACCCGGTCGTACACGTCGGCGCCGGACTCGCCCTGGGCGAAGCGGTAGAAGAAGTGGCCGTAGGCGTCCCGGTAGGACTTCTGGAGGCGTACGTCGTCGCAGTCCTGCCAGTTCCCCCAGTCCTGCTCACGCAGCCGGGGCTCCTCACGCACCCGTATGAGCTCGGGATCCAGGTGGAAGGCGCGCAGCGTTTCGTGCGTACGACGGTAGGGCGAGACGTACACGCTGACGCGCTCGCGTCCGAACACCTCCCGCAGCCGTTTACCCGTCTCCTCGGCCTGCCGCCAGCCCTGCTCGGTCAGGGCCAGTGCGTGGTCGGGTTCACGCTCGTACACAGTGTCATCAACATTGCCCGTTGACTCGCCGTGCCGGACAAGGACGATGCGCCGTGGTCGTGCCATGCCGAAACCCTAGATCGAGTGACGACTCATCGAGCACTCGTACGGGCCCCATACGGCGTAGGTCACACATTTCCTGCACCACGAGCCACATCAAGGCGCACGACTAACGGGTCCGGAATTCAAACCGTCCAGGTCGGTTCGAGCTCCACGATGTCACCCGTCAGGGCCGCGACGTCCGCCTCCGTCTGGGCTCGCAGCGCCAGTCGCTCCACGCGCTCGGTGCGGTACTTGCCGTGCTCCGCGGCCGACCGCCACATCGACAGCACCAGGAACTCATGGCCCGGCGCCTCACCGAACAGTCCGCGGATCATGCCCGGGGAGCCGGCCATCGCGGGGTTCCAGACCTTCTCCTGCATGAGCGTGAAGTGTTCGGCGCGCTCCTCGTGGACACGGCAGTGTGCCACTCGGACGAGGTCCGCGTCGGTGAAGCGCGGCTCGAAGCCGGTCTTCACATCGAAGCGGTAGTCGAAGAGTTTGACCTGTATGTCCTTGTAGGTGCCCGACTGGGCCGCCGCCAGTCTGTCGTGGGAGCGGGCCATGAATGAGTCGTAGAAGGAGCGGCTCTCCCAGAACGAGAAGACGTGCACCACCCCCTGCCGCCCCCGGCTCCAGCCACCCCCCTGCCCCCGAAACCCCGGCTCCCCCAGAAGCCCCGCCCATTTTCGCTGCCCCCGCTCGAAGCCGCGGCGGTCCACCACGGTGCAGCGAATCCACTTGACCAGCACCGCGCCATGGTAAGGCCACGGAGCGTGGCGTCGGTCACGCTCGGCAGGAGAGCTCCCCGGCGCACGCTCCCGCGCGCGTGGCAGGATAGACAACCGGCCTTGTCTGCTGGGCAGTTCGGGCAGAGGGCATACGCGGAACGGGGAAGGGGAAGCCTGGTGAACGCCATCAACAAGGGGATCCGGAAAGTCGAAATCTCTGTCAAGTGGGACCCGAGTCCGGCTGGGCAGCCGCCCACCGACCTGGACCTGGTCGCCGCGACGTACCTGGCGAGCGATCCGTACGGCGATCCCGCCTATGTGGTGCACTTCGACAGCCGCTCTCCCGACGGCACCATCTATCTCAACCGGGACAGCAAGGACGGCAAGGGCTTCGGCTGGGACGAGGTCATGACCCTGGAGCTCGACCGGCTCGACAGCCGGTACGCGCGCGTGATGGTCGGAGTCGTGATCCAGCAGCGCCCCGCGACACGCACCTTCGTCAGCGTTATCAAGCCGGCCCTGCGCATCCGCGAGGGCTACACCGTCATGGCCGAGGGCGACTTCGGCGGCGTCCTCGGCTCGACGGCGGCCACGGTCGCGGAGTTCGTACGCCAAGGGTCGAGCTCGTGGGACTTCCACGCCGGCATCCACGGTTTCGAGGACGACCCGGAGACGTTCACGGCGACCATGGGCAGGACCCGCCAACCCTGACAGTCGCTTCGCGGGCTCGCGGGGACATACGACGAAGAGGGGCGCCGACACATGGTCGGCGCCCCTCTCGCGTTCGTCAGGGCCCCTCAAGGCCTACCCGACGTTTGTGGCCAGGCCCCGCGGCGTCAGCTGCAGCCGCTGGTCGAGCCGCAGCCCTCGCAGATGTAGCAGGAACCGGCCCGCTGCATCTTCGTACCGCAGGAGAAGCACAGCGGAGCGTCGGCCTGGATGCCCAGCTGCATCTCCACCAGCTCGGCACTGGTGTGGGCCTGCTGCGGAGCGGGCTTGGCCGCCTCGACCTCGGCCTTCGGCGTGGCGACTGCCTTCAGCTCCTGGGCGCGCGGCGCCGACTGGGCCAGGCCCTCGACGTCGACCTCGTCCTCGGACGGCTCGTACGAACCCGTCTCCAGATGCCGCTGACGCTCCTCGGCGGAGTGGATGCCGAGCGCGGAACGCGTCTCGAAGGGCAGGAAGTCGAGCGCCAGGCGGCGGAAGATGTAGTCGACGATCGACTGCGCCATCCGCACGTCCGGGTCGTCCGTCATGCCGGCCGGCTCGAAGCGCATGTTCGTGAACTTCGAGACGTACGTCTCGAGCGGTACGCCGTACTGCAGACCCACCGAGACGGCGATCGAGAAGGCGTCCATCATGCCCGCGAGAGTCGAGCCCTGCTTGGACATCTTCAGGAAGACCTCGCCGAGACCGTCGTCCGGGTAGGAGTTGGCGGTCATGTAACCCTCGGCGCCACCGACGGTGAAGGACGTGGTGATGCCGGGACGGCCCTTCGGCAGGCGCTTGCGGACCGGGCGGTACTCGACGACCTTCTCGACCGTCTCACGGATGGTGGCCTCGGCCTTCTCCGTGATCTCGGTCTTCTCCTTCTCCTTCTCCTTGGTCTTGGCGGAGAGGGGCTGGCCGACCTTGCAGTTGTCGCGGTAGATGGCGAGCGCCTTGACGCCCAGCTTCCAGGCCTCGAAGTAGATCTCCTCGACCTCCTCGACGGTCGCCGACTCCGGCATGTTGACCGTCTTGGACAGGGCGCCGGAGATCCACGGCTGGATCGCGGCCATCATGCGGACGTGGCCCATCGCGGAGATGGAGCGCTCGCCCATGGCGCAGTCGAACACCTCGTAGTGCTCGGGCTTGAGGCCCGGGGCGTCGACGACATTGCCGTGGTCGGCGATGTGGGCGACGATCGCCTCGATCTGCTCCTCCTGGTAGCCCAGGCGGCGCAGGGCCTGCGGAACGGTGCCGTTGACGATCTGCATCGAGCCGCCGCCGACCAGCTTCTTGAACTTGACCAGCGCGAGGTCGGGCTCGAGGCCGGTGGTGTCGCAGGACATCGCGAGACCGATGGTGCCGGTCGGGGCGATGACGGACGCCTGGGAGTTACGGAAACCGTTCTTCTCACCGAGACGCAGTACGTCCTGCCAGGCCTCCGTGGCGGCGGCCCAGATCGGCGTGTCCAGGTCGTCCATGCGGACGGCCACGCCGTTGGCGTCGGCGTGCTGCTTCATGACGCGCAGGTGCGGCTGGGCGTTGCGTGCGTAGCCGTCGTACGCCCCGACGACCGCGGCGAGTTCGGCGGAGCGCTTGTACGACGTGCCGGTCATCAGGGAGGTGATGGCACCGGCGAGGGCACGGCCGCCGTCCGAGTCGTACGCGTGACCCGTGGCCATCAGCAGGGCGCCGAGGTTGGCGTAGCCGATGCCGAGCTGGCGGAACGCGCGCGTGTTCTCACCGATCTTCTGCGTCGGGAAGTCCGCGAAGCAGATGGAGATGTCCATCGCGGTGATGACGAGCTCGACGACCTTCGCGAAGCGCTCGACCTCGAAGGACTGGTTGCCCTTGCCGTCGTCCTTCAGGAACTTCATCAGGTTCAGCGAGGCGAGGTTGCAGGACGTGTTGTCCAGGTGCATGTACTCGCTGCAGGGGTTCGAGCCGTTGATACGGCCGGACTCCGGGCAGGTGTGCCAGTGGTTGATGGTGTCGTCGTACTGGATGCCCGGGTCGGCGCAGGCCCAGGCGGCCTCGGCCATCTTGCGGAACAGGGTCTTGGCGTCGACCTCTTCGATGACCTCGCCGGTCATGCGGGACGTCAGGCCGAACTTGCCGCCCGACTCGACGGCCTTCATGAAGGTGTCGTTCACCCGGACCGAGTTGTTGGCGTTCTGGTACTGGACGGACGTGATGTCGTCGCCGCCCAGGTCCATGTCGAAGCCCGCGTCACGCAGCGCGCGGATCTTCTCCTCTTCCTTCACCTTGGTCTCGATGAAGTCCTCGATGTCGGGGTGGTCGACGTCGAGGATGACCATCTTGGCGGCGCGGCGGGTGGCACCACCCGACTTGATCGTTCCTGCGGAGGCGTCGGCACCGCGCATGAAGGAGACCGGACCGGAGGCGTTGCCGCCGGAGGACAGCAGCTCCTTGGAGGAGCGGATGCGGGAGAGGTTCAGGCCGGCGCCGGAGCCGCCCTTGAAGATCATGCCCTCTTCCTTGTACCAGTCGAGGATCGACTCCATGGAGTCGTCGACGGACAGGATGAAGCAGGCGGAGACCTGCTGCGGCTGGGGCGTGCCGACGTTGAACCAAACCGGGCTGTTGAAGCTGAAGATCTGGTGCAGGAGGGCGTAGGCCAGCTCGTGCTCGAAGATCTCGGCGTCGGCGGGCGAGGCGAAGTACTTGAAGTCCTCGCCGGCCTTCCGATACGTCTTCACGATGCGGTCGATGAGCTGCTTCAGGCTCACCTCGCGCTGCGGGGTGCCGACGGCGCCCCGGAAGTACTTGCTGGTGACGATGTTGACCGCGTTCACCGACCAGAAGTCGGGGAACTCGACGCCGCGCTGCTCGAAGTTGACCGAGCCGTCGCGCCAGTTGGTCATGACGACGTCACGGCGCTCCCAGGCCACCTCGTCGTACGGGTGCACGCCAGGGGTGGTGTGGATGCGCTCGATACGCAGTCCCTTGGTCGCCTTGGTGCCCTTGGCGCGGGAACTCCGTGCCGGACCGCTCGCCGTCTCTGTCATGCCGCCTCCCTGTACGGGCTAAAACGCCCTGAAGTGCCCCGATGTTCCCCGTGGCACGGTGTTCTGTCTGGTGCTGCGGGCGCCCTCTGGCTGCCGCCCGCAACAGGTCTTTGTCGCCGCCTGTCGACCGGATCCGGAGTCCGAACCGGATCCGGCCCGCCCTCAGTCGGCGGCGGTGGCGGGCACGGGGACCTGTGCAGTCCCTCCGGACCCGCGGTCGTCTTCCTGGCTCCCCGCGACAGTGCCGGCGCCGTCTTCGCGGTCGTCGTCGTCCGCGGCGGGGCGTCCCGTCGCCTCCCTGAGCTCCGCGATCGCGGCCTCGAAGTCCTCGAGCGAGTCGAACGCCCGGTAGACGGAGGCGAATCGCAGATAGGCGACGAGGTCGAGCTCCTGCAACGGGCCGAGTATGGCCAGTCCCACGTCGTGGGTGGTCAGCTCGGCGCTTCCGGTGGCCCGCACCGCCTCCTCGACCCGTTGGCCGAGCTGCGCGAGCGCGTCCTCGGTGACAGGTCGTCCCTGGCATGCCTTGCGCACGCCGTTGATGACCTTGGTACGGCTGAATGGCTCGGTGACTCCGGACCGCTTGATCACCATCAGCGAGCATGTCTCCACGGTCGTGAAACGACGGGAGCAATCAGGACACTGGCGGCGCCTGCGGATCGACGTGCCGTCGTCGGTCGTACGGCTGTCGACGACGCGACTGTCGGGGTGCCTGCAGAAGGGGCAGTGCATACTTCCAACCCTCCTCACAGCAGACTCAATAGCCTCGCTGGGCCTCATGGGCCCCTCGAAGCAGCCCCAAGCATAGGCGATCTCCGAGCGTCCGAAGACCGGGGGGACCACAACTTCTGGGCTGCTGCCGCAATCCAACCACTACATGTGGGGATTGGCTCATACACGCACGCCGTACGCGCGTGTCGCGCCTGCAGGAAACACCTGCCGTACGGCCACGCCGGCGCACCGCGCACCGGAACGCACAGCCGTATCGCTGCGGCACATACGGAGATACCGTGAGCGCCACACGGAGGGGACGTGGGACTCCCGCACAGATGGGGGTCGGTCACGGCTTGAACTGATGCCGGATGGCAGACTGGGGCGACAACCCACGAGGTCGTCGCCCTGGCGGTGAAGAGTACAACAATGGGCCCTTTTGCCCGCCGGGCAGCGCGTTAGCCATACACCCAGACACATGATCACGTCTGGGTATTCGCGATTTTTCACTCGAACGTGTGTTTGGCGCAACCTTTCGAAAGCAACTACCGTTGTGCAGCAGGGAGACCATCGAGAGGGGCCGACGTGACCACCACCGCAGACAGTGCCACCATCACTGCCCAGGACCGCTCCCAGGGCCGACTCGAGCCGGTGCATGCGATGAACGAAGCCATGAATCCCGAGGGACACAAGCGATCCCTCCCGGGCCGACCTCCGGGCATCCGGGCGGACAGCTCGGGGCTCACCGATCGGCAGCGCCGCGTGATCGAGGTCATCAGGGATTCCGTGCAGCGGCGCGGCTATCCGCCGTCGATGCGGGAGATCGGCCAGGCGGTCGGCCTGTCCAGCACGTCCTCGGTCGCACACCAGCTGATGGCACTGGAGCGCAAGGGCTTCCTCCGCCGCGACCCGCACCGACCGCGCGCATACGAGGTGCGCGGCTCCGACCAGGCAGCCGTGCAGCCCACGGACACCACCGGCAAGCCCGCCGCGTCGTACGTCCCGCTGGTCGGCCGCATCGCTGCCGGTGGCCCGATCCTTGCGGAGGAGTCGGTCGAGGACGTCTTCCCGCTCCCCCGGCAGCTGGTCGGCGACGGCGAACTGTTCGTGCTGAAGGTCGTCGGTGACTCGATGATCGAGGCCGCGATCTGCGACGGCGACTGGGTCACGGTCCGGCGCCAGCCGGTCGCCGAGAACGGCGACATCGTGGCCGCGATGCTGGACGGCGAGGCCACGGTCAAGCGTTTCAAGCGCGAGGACGGCCACGTCTGGCTGCTCCCGCACAACTCCGCGTACGAGCCGATCCCCGGCGACGACGCGACCATCCTGGGCAAGGTGGTGGCAGTGCTGCGGCGCGTGTGACGGCCGCGGCGGGCGAAGCCGATGGCGTCGCCCCCTGACCGGGCCCCGGGACCCCTGCGCCGGTTCCGGGGCCCTGTGCTGTTCCAGGCGCCGGGCTGCGCGGGGCCGGGCCCCACAGGATCTTCTGATCGGGGCTTGGCCTGTCGCAGCGCTGCGACAGGCCAAGCCCCGATCACTGTGGCTGTTCCGCCTCCGCCTTCTGTGCCGCCGCATCGATCGCGGCCAGGGACTTCCGGACCTGATTACGGTCCGTCGTGTACCAGAAGTCGGGCAGTGACGCCTTCAGATAGCTCCCGTACCGGGCAGTGGCCAGCCGCTGGTCCAGGATGGCGACCACGCCGCGGTCCCCCGACGCCCGCACGAGGCGGCCGGCGCCCTGGGCCATGAGCAGCGCCGCGTGCGTGGCGGCGACCGCCATGAAGCCGTTTCCTCCGGAGTCCTCGACCGCCTTCTGGCGGGCGCTCATCAAGGGGTCGTCCGGGCGCGGGAAGGGGATCTTGTCCATGACGACCAGCTGACAGCTGGGACCGGGTACATCGACGCCCTGCCACAGGGACAGCGTGCCGAAGAGGCAGGTCTTCGGGTCGGCCGCGAAGTTCTTGATCAGCTCGCCGAGCGTCTCCTCGCCCTGAAGGAGGATCGGGAACTCGGGGATGCGGGAGCGCAGTTCCTCGGCAGCCAGCTGGGCGGCCCGCATCGAGGAGAACAGGCCGAGCGTGCGGCCGCCGGACGCCTGGATCAGTTCGGTCAGCTCGTCGAGCATGTCCACGCGGTCGCCGTCACGCGCGGGGCGGGACAGGTGCTTGGCGACATACAGGATGCCCTGCTTGCGGTATTCGAAGGGCGAACCTACATCCACCCCCTTCCACTGGGGGAGGTCGTCACCCTCCGTGCCCTCGGGGGCAAGGCCCAGGGATGCGCCGACGCCGTTGAAGTCGCCGCCCAGCTTCAAGGTCGCGGAGGTCAGGACTACTGAGCGGTCCGCGAAGAGCTTCTCCCTCAGGAGGCCTGACACGGACATGGGGGCCACGCGCAGGGATGCTCCGAAGCGATCGTGACGCTCGTACCAGACGACGTCCCACTCAGAGCCGTTGGTGATCCGCTCCGCCACGTCGTGCACGGTCTCGACCGAGGCCAGCGCCTGTTTGCGGACCGCGTCCTCGTCCTGCACGGACTTGTCGCGGGTGGCGCCAATCCCTGAGATGACGGTGCGGCAGGCGTCACGCAGCGCCATGAGGGCGTAGGCGAGGTCCTCGGGAATCTCCTCCAGGCGTCCCGGCAGGGCCAGCTCCATCAGCCGTTCAAAGCCCTCGGCGGCGGTCTGGAGCTGGTCGGCGGCCTTCTCGTTGACGAGTTTCGCGGCGCGGCGCACCGCTCGGTTGACCTGGCCGGGAGTGAGTTCGCCGGTGGCGACACCGGTGACCCGGGAGACCAGTTCGTGCGCCTCGTCGACGATCAGGACCTCGTGCTGTGGGAGGACCGGGGCGCCTTCGATGGCGTCGATCGCGAGCAGCGCGTGGTTGGTGACGACGACCTCCGAGAGCTTGGCGCGCTCACGGGCCATCTCGGCGAAGCATTCGGCACCGTAAGCGCACTTCGATGCGCCCAGGCACTCCCGGGACGACACCGACACCTGCGCCCAGGCCCGGTCGGACACGCCGGGGGTCAGGTTGTCACGATCGCCCGTCTCCGTCTCGTCCGCCCAGTCACGCAGCCGCAGCAGGTCCTGCCCCAACTTGCTGGTGGGTGCGGCCGCCTCGAACTGGTCGAAGAGGCCCTCCTCCTCGTCCTGCGGGACGCCCTCGTGCAGGCGGTGCAGGCACAGGTAGTTCGACCTGCCCTTGAGCATCGCGAACTCGGGCCGACGCCGCAGCAGTGGGTGCAATGCCTCGACCGTGCGCGGCAGGTCCCGCTCCACGAGCTGGCGCTGCAGGGCCAGGGTGGCCGTCGCGACGACGACGCGCTCCCCGTGCGCGAGCGCGGGCACGAGGTAGCCCAGCGACTTTCCGGTGCCGGTGCCGGCCTGGACCAGCAGATGGGAGCCGCCGTCGATCGCCTCCGCGACGGATTCGGCCATGGTCACCTGGCCGGGGCGCTCCGTGCCGCCGACGGCAGTGACGGCAGCATGCAGGAGTTCGGGGAGTGAGGGCTTTGTCATAGCGCGACCACCCTACGGCCAGGCACTGACAAACGGGCGATCACGGTGGGGGCAGGGGGCGGGATCAAGACCGGGGGTTCCTCAGGTGGGGATCGGATTGGTTCGGGTGTGGCCGGGTTCGGCTCCGGTGTAGCTGGGATCGGTTCGGGTGTGTGGGATCGGTTCGATCGAGGTCAGGGGTGGTTCGTGTGTGGTCGAGGTCGGTTCGGATGTGGCTGGGGCAATTCGTGAGTGGTCGGGATCGGCTGGCCCTGGTGACGCGCCAGCCGCCTCGTGGGGTTGATCGGCTTGTTCGACTGCAGTGGTGGTTCGGCCTGCGAGCGGGATCGGGATCGGTTACGAGGGGGAGCCGGGACAGGTGCTGGCGGGATCCGGGTCGACTGTCGTGGGACGGCGGGGCCGGCCCTGTGCACCGTGCACCGCGGGGAATGGAGGCGGTCCGGGGGAAAGCGGCTCGGCCTGAATTCGGTTCGTTGGGAGTGGGAACCGGATCGGCGCGAGCGGTGTACCAAATGTGATGACGTCGCGACACGGCGTCACAGCAGACGGCGCAGGCTCCGGTCTCTGACCATGAGGGCGGCCCGCTTGGCGGGCAGGTCGACCTCGGCGGAGTACCGGAATCCGGCGCTCAGGAAAGCAGCGACGGAAGAGGTGTTGCGAATGTCGGGTTCGGCGACGATGCGAGCGCAGGCGGGCCGCTTGTCGAGCAAGAGGTCGGCGACGGCTCGGAGCAGAGTTCCGCCGAGTCCTCGGCCGCGATCACCGACGGCACCGATGAGGAGATGAACGCCGGTGTCATGGGGCCGAGCCGCGTAGTACCGGGCCAGCGGGTCGAGGTCGGCTCGGTAGATCTCCCAGTAGCTCATCGGCGTGCCGTCCAGCATGCCCAGGCACGGGACGCTGCGTCCATCACCGGAAAGCTGGGACCGCAGATGCTCTTCAATCGCGTTCCGGGGTCCCGCGAGCCCCCAGAACGCTGCGACGGCGGGGTCGTTCATCCACCGGCTGATGATCAAAAGATCCCGCTCGATCCGCACGGGGACAAGGTGAAGGGCTCCTGCAGGTGTACTGACCGGCCCCCAGTCGGCAACGCGGTCGAGTAGATCGTCGCCGATCGCGAGGAAGGAGGGAGGTGTGGCCATGCCTGCTGGGCCCGGTCTCCGCTCCCCATCGGCTCCGGCATCCTCCGCGAAGAGCACGACGAGTTCGTCGGGCAGGTGCAGGTCCAGCGTGTCCTCACTGTCTGCGCCCGCACCGACAGCCGGGTCGATACGACACTCACCGGCGCCAGGGCTCGTGGCGGTGCCGATATCGGTGACGGGGGCGATGCCGGCATTGGCACTCGCATCGGTGGGAGGCACGGCGACGCTCCTCTCAAGAGGCGGGGTGGGTCATGTTCCTCAGGGATGAAGGGAATTGGTGAGAGCCGGAGGCGATGGTCAGGAGCGCAGGAGGCGATCGGTGGTGGTCGACCGTGGGCAGAGGGGCAGGGCGACCTGACGAGGGCGGACCGTGATGGTCAGGAATGCAGGGGGTTGGCGATGGTGACGTACACGGACTGGGTGTCGACCGGGCCGACGAGTTCGTCGAGGCCGTGCAGCCGGGTCAGCAGGTTGGCCTTACAGCGCAGGACAGGTGAGTCGAGCAGATGGGCAGGCAGTGATGTGCGCAGCCGAGCTGCACCGGAGGCCACCTCGCCGAGGAAGCGGCGGAAGGCTGCGAGCAGTAGCTGTTCGTCCGCGAGACGCTGCGAGCCGAACGCTCCGATGAGACCGAGCACGTTGTTGATCGCGAGGTAGTAGGCGAAGCGTTCGTCGGCGACCTCGTCCGAGACGAAGGTGTCGCTGTGCTCACCGATGCCGGGCAGCCGCGCATCGAGTGCAGCGCGCCGGGACTCACGGAAGTAGTAGCCCTGGTTGTCTCGGTAACGGCCGCCCGAAGGCCAGCCGTCACCGTCCAGCAGGACCAGCGTGTTCTGCTGGTGTGCTTCCAGAGCGATTCCCGCCTCGGCATCGAGCCACAGCACGGGGCGGACGACCTGTTCGAGGTAGCGCAGGAACCACTCGGCGACAACGGCCCCAAGGGGGCGGCCTGTTCGATCAGCGAGACGCGTGACGAGCTCGGCCAGCCGGGACCGCGAGGGCGCCATGTCCCACGGGTGATGGCCCGCGGCGGTACCGGACAGTGCGTGAGGTCGGTGTGAAACGAGTCCGGCAACGCAGGACACATCGTCGGAAGACCTGAACGGGTTGTGCCGGATCATCACGTCGCAGCCGGTTACGGGGACGCCGTCCGGCCCGTCCACGGCGAGCCATGCCGGATCGCGAACGATGTCGAATCCCGGGTGCGCGGCGTGCCACCGCGTCGAGAGGCCGCTGCGCAGGAGTCGGTGGACCTCGACGCCACGGTGCAGTTCCTTCCGGAGGTTCTCACGGCGGGAGTTGGTGATGCGCAGGCCCAGCGAGAGTTTGAGCATGGCGGTGGCATCAGATCTGTGGACGGTTCTTACGGAGGAGGTGGGATGCCAAGGGGCGCCGTGGGCGCCGAGGACACGGAGCAGTCCGGCATCGAGCAGGACCTCGGTCTCGGGGCGGTGCTGGATCTCGCGCAGTTGCCAGGGGTGCATAGGCAGGGCCACGTACCCGTCCGGCAACGACAACTCAGGCCCGGCCAGGCGGACCATGAGCTGGGCCGCGGAGATGATACGGCCGCGCTCGGTCCATGCCGAGTCAGTGGCGAGCAGGGAAGGGGCGACAGCCAACCAGTGCAACGCGAAGGATCCGCGCAACTCGGGCGAATACAGCGGCGCTTCGGCCTCGGTGAGACCCTCGCGGCTCTTCGGCGTCGGGTGGAGTGGGTGTCCGAGAGTGAGCGCCTGCTCGGCCGCGAGGAAGATGTCAGGGCCGTCGGCGGGGTGAGCACGGCGCTCGCTGATAAAGGTGACGGTTCGTCGGACGGAGTCGGCGACGCGGGCGACGAGGTCAGTGTCCGCGGAGATTACGGGGATGGTCGGGGCTGCGGGCCTCGGAGCGGCGGGGGTTGGGGATACGGCGGCAGGAGCGGAGACGGAGGGTCCAGGGACGCAGGAGGAGGCCGGGCCAGAGGTGGAGGAGGCGGCGGCAGCGGAGTCAGGCACCGTGGAGGAGACGGGGCCACAACCAGTGGAGGAAGGGTCGGCGCCGGTCAGAGGGTCGGAGCAGGAAGCCTCGGAGACAGAGAAGACTGCGGGCACGGAGCCTGGGGGCGCCTCTGGGCGAGGAGCAGTCGCGGCTCGGAAAGGTCGCGTCGCGTCAGTCGAGGCAGTCGACGTATCGGACGCCGGCGAAGGGTGAACCCCCGCGGGAATCGGGCGAGCCGCTACACGCCCAGTGGTCGTCGAGGTGCTGCTCCCGGCCGTCGAGGCGGCGGCCGTAGCCATGGCGGCAGGGTTACTTCCCGCTAGCACCTCTCTGGTGAGTAGGGCAGCAAGGGTGACCGCGTCAGTCGGCGGGGACTGAGCTGGGACGTCGGCCAGGTGTGGGAGGCCGAAGCGGTGCCATCCCGTCGGGGACCAGTAGTGGACCGGGATCAGCAGGGCCGTACCTGTGGCGGGCAAGGGGATGCGGAGGATCCCGTTGGCTGGTGCCGGGACGTTGGTCTCGCGGACCCAGCAGCGGAGCAGGTTCTCGACGGCTGCGGCCTGGGCTGCGGTGTGTGGGTCGGGGTGCTCCAAGAGGTCTGAGGCGGCGGCACCGGGCAGCCGCTCAATGTCAGGGGCGCCTCCCTGCCTCGGCGCACGCGCCGACGCCGGTTCCTGCGGCGCGTCCCGTCCAGGTGCGTCGCCTTCCTGAGGTGCGTCGCCTCCCTGTCGCGTGCCTCCCTCCTGCCAGGAAGTGCCTGCCTGGGCGGGAACAAGCCCCTGCCCGCGAGGAGCCAACACCCTCCGAGGCGCAAGCGGCTCCTGCTGGGACAGGTCTGGGTCGGCGGAGCATCGCGCGCGAGTGTCGGGGCGGCCGTCGGGTGCGGGGGTCGTGGTCAAGGCTGGTCCTCTTGAGCTGGTTCTGACGCATGCGGCGACGGCCGCCGTGCTGCGGTGAGGGTGGGCGAGGGCTTGAGGGACCCGCGCTTCGAATGGGGGTGGGAGGAGGGCAGTTGGAAGCTGCTTCGGTTGGCGGTGGTTTCGGTGGGCGGTGGTTTCTAGGGGAGGCGAGGTTCCGATGGGGCGTGGTATGTCGTGCGAAGGTGAGCTGTTGCCCAGGAGTCGGTCGGTCGACGGACGCCGACGCGACGGCTCCGGGCGGAGTGCGTACTGGCGCACCCCATCGGTCGCAGCGCTACCCCGCCCGGTCGGTAAGGTCGCCGTGTCACCTGGGGCCCGGGGACGGCTGGTGCATCCGGTCCGCACCGAACGCGTCGTCATGGGTGTGGCTGTGGGACACCGCGGCCACCGCGTCGGAGAGTCGGTCCAGTACTGCGGCCGCCTGCTCGTCGCTGATGGTCAGGGGTGGAAGCAGGCGTACGACGCTGGCGTGGCGGCCGCCGAGTTCGACGATCAGGCCACGTCGCAGGCACTCCCGCTGGATGGCGGCCGCGAGTGGAGGGGCGGCGGGGCGAGGGGGGCGATCCGAGGTCTGCGCTGCCGCCGCGGCTGCTACTCGACCAGTGGGGTTGGCGCCCGCCGAGGAGCCACCTGCGCTCCGGGAAGGGTCGAGGCCCACCAGCACGCCCGCCCCACCACCTCCGGGCCAACCGATGTCGGGCGAAGCATCCGACTCGACCTGCCCAGGAACACACTCAACTCCGGCCCCGTCAATCGCCGCCAGGGGCGCCGACAGTCCCTCGCCGTGCTCGGAATCGGGCTCTGGCTCCACCACCTCGACCCCGATCATCAAGCCCCTCCCCCGCACGTCTCCTATGCACGCGAACTCCCCGGCGAGTCGCTGGAGTTGGTGCAACATGCGCGAGCCCAGTTCGGCCGCCCGCTCGGCGAGGCCGTTCTCGCGGACGTAGGCGAGCGTCGCCGTGCCGGCGGCCATGGCGAGCTGGTTGCCGCGGAACGTGCCGGCGTGGGCGCCGGGTTGCCAGGCGTCGAGGTCGTCGCGATAGACGATGACCGCAAGGGGCAGGCTGCCCCCGATGGCCTTGGAGAGGACCATCACGTCGGGGGTGACGCCACTGTGCTCCACCGCCCAGAAGGAGCCGGTGCGGCCGACCCCCGTCTGGACCTCGTCAGCGATCAGTGGGATGGCACGGTCGGCCGTGATCTGCCGCATGCGCCGCATCCACCCTTCCGGCGCGGGGATCACTCCGCCCTCGCCCTGGACGGGTTCGAGGATCATCCCGGCGGGGTGCGGCACGCCCGACTTGGGGTCGTCGAGGACGGATTCGGTCCAGCGGGCGGCGAGTTCGGCGCCGCGTTCGCCGCCGATACCGAAGGGGCAGCGGTAGTCCTGCGGGTAGGGCAGGCGGGCGACCCGTACGTCGAAGGCGCCCCCGGATGCTTCGAGCGCTCCGGCGGTCATCCCGTGGTAGGCGCCGCTGAAAGCGAGGATTCCTGTGCGTCCGGTCGCGGCACGGACGAGCTTGAAGGCGGCCTCCACCGCGTCGGTGCCGGCCGGTCCGCAGAACTGCACGCGCGCGCGGTCAGCGAGACCGGGCGGCAGAGTGTGGAACAGCTCGGTGATGAAGGCGTCCTTGACGGGGGTCGCCAGGTCGAGGACGTGCAAGGGTGCGCCCGAGTCGAGAACCTTGCGGATGGCCTCCAGGACCACGGGGTGATTGTGTCCGAGCGCCAGCGTCCCGGCGCCGGAGAGGCAGTCCAGGTAGCGGCGGCCGTCCGCCCCCTCGATGGTCAGGCCACGTGCCCGTACGGGCACGATCGGCAGGGCACGCGCGTAGGTGCGCGCGGCCGACTCGCGCGCCGACTGCCGCCGCAGGATGCCCTCGTGCACGGCACGCGCCTCCGTCGACTCGGATGTCCCCCCGCGCAAAGATTCGGTCACGGCCATGGCTCCCTGTCCTCCCGCTGTCCAGGGGCGAGCAGGTCTCTCGCATCCTCGCCCCACCCGACATACGAAGCCCCGCGAGCGTCGACTCGAAGCTCCGGGGAACTGGGCACTGGGGACCGCACACGGGCAGCTGGCCCCCCACCGCTACCAACCCCGGACCGTTCACCGGGTTACGGGTTGCTTCAAGATCCTTGCGGTGGGGGAAGCGTCGCCGGTGGACGTCTGTCGTGGTGCAAGCACACTGTGCGCAGGGCGGGCCGAACCGACAGGCTGACGCCCGTAGTTGAAACGGCCCCGTTCGATCCAGCGGGGGACGCTGCACACCGCCGCCCACTCGCGCGGGGCCTCCCGCTGCCGACGCAGACCGACGTAGAGCCGGGCCCATCGGCCTCGGGAAGGGTGACGGGCTGTGCTGCCTACGCCCTGGTGGCCCTCGTCCGCCGGCAGGTGAGCGAGGTGGGCAAGAGCCGATCCAGGGCCGGACACCGAGGGCAATGGACTGGTCGGGGCGATGGTGCGGAGCCGGTCCGGTGTCGGGATCCGCTGGGCGGAGCGAATCCCGGACACCTTGGAGCGGCCTCAGAGCCTGACTGTCGTCCAGCCCTTCAGGTCGTGGTCGTAGTAGTCGTTGGGGCGGGTGTACTTCCCGCTGGGGAGGTGCCTGAATTCCGTCGAGTACGTCTTGAAGGCTCCCACCGAACTGGTCAGGCAGTTGTCCGTCGTCGTCAGCGAATAGGCGCGGTAGGGGCTGAGGTTGAAAACCTTGAACGCGTTCTTCGCATCGCCGTGCCGAGAGTGCCGGCAGCGCATCTTCTCGTAGCCGCCCCGCTTGGTTGTTGGACTTGAAGGTGTTGATGATGGCGCGGTAGGTGCCCCGGGCGGACCAGCTGCCACCCGCCGCACGGTCGGGGGTTGCCCCGGGCTGTGCCCCGCGGCCGTCTTCGGTGGCGCCGCCCATCCAGCGGTTGCGAACACTTGGGCCACGGCAAGGCACGGTCACACGCCGTGCCCGGGTCCTGAGGATTCGCCGCGTGGCCCCGGTACCGGGAGATGCCCCCGGTACCGGGGGATGTCCGGGGCCACGCTGATCCGGGGCAGGCGGAGCAGGGCGTTCCTGCAAGCGCAGATGCCGGAACTGGTGGACGGCGAGCGCAGCCTTCCGCTCTCCCCACGCGGGCCGGGCGCGCTCCGGCTCGGTGGAAAAGGTGCAGAGGGTGCAGAGGGTGCCCGTAGGGCGCATGGTCCGCGCGCGGCAGGTGTGCGGCGGAGAGAGCCACAGCGTCAGCGGGGGACGTCGATCTCCCGCTTGAGGATCTTGCCGCTGGGAACCTTGAGCAGGGCGTCGAGGTGGTGGATGTGGCGCGGGTACTTGTACGGCGCCACGCGGTCCTTGACGAACCGGCGGAGTTCGTCAGGTCGTTGCTCGGCGCCGGGCCGGAGCACGACGGCGACGGCGACGGCGACGGCGACGGCGACGGCGACGGCGACGGCGACATCCTGGCCGAGGGTGTCGTGCGGGATGCCCAGGTCTGCGGCCTCCAGCACGTCGGGGTGTTTGTAGAGGACTTCTTCGATCTCTCGGGGGCAGATGTTGTAGCCGCCCCGGATGATCATGTCCTTCTTGCGGTCGACGACAAAGAGATAGCCGTCCTCGTCCTCCGGGGCGAAGTCGCCGGTGCGCAGCCAGCGGTCCTGGACGGTCTCCGTAGTGGCGTCGGGACGGATCCAGTAGATCCAGTAGCCCTTCATCACGTTGCGGCCGCGTACGGGCGAGTTCGCCGGTCTCGCCACGGGGCACCGGTGTGCCGTCGGGGGCGAGGACGCGGACCTCGACGCCTTCGATGGGTGTGCCGATCGAGCCGGGCTTGCGGGGCCGGTCGGGGTGGTTGAAGGAGACGACCGGGGAGCACCCGGACAGGCCGAAGCCTTCCAGGACCGCGCAGTCGAACCGCTTCTCGAAGCCGTGCAGTACCGGAACGGGCAGCGAGGCGCCGCCGAAGACGCACAGCCGCAGGGAGGAGGTGTCCGTGTCCTCGGGGTGCGCCAGCAGGGCGGCGTACATGGTGGGGACGCCTTCGAAGACCGTCACCCGGTACCGGGCGACGGCGTGCAGCACCTC
The DNA here is from genome assembly GCF_028736035.1 of Streptomyces sp. T12. Taxonomy (NCBI): domain Bacteria; kingdom Bacillati; phylum Actinomycetota; class Actinomycetes; order Kitasatosporales; family Streptomycetaceae; genus Streptomyces; species Streptomyces sp. T12. Next base: position 7,996,647 of record NZ_CP117866.1, on the reverse strand, counting down.
GCCCGGGTCGAAGCGGGTATCAGTACGAGGCAGGCGCCCTGCTTGAGGGCGGTGTTCATCGCGCAGCCCTGGCCGAAGGTGGAGATGTGGAAGAGGGGCAGACAGCCCAGCACCACATCCCGTTCCGTGAGGTCGAAGAGGCGGGTGACGACGTCGACGTTGCGGATGAGGTTGTGGTGGGTGAACTCGGCGCACTTGGGGCGGCCGGGGGTGCCCGAGGTGTAGAAGATGGCGGCGGTCGCGTCGTCCTCCCGGTCGCAGACCGTTGCCATGGGTTCGTGTGCTTCCGCCACCGTGCTGAGGTCGGTCGGATCGACGCGGACGAGGCGGGTGCCGGCGGCGCGCGCGCCGCGGGCTCGGCCGCCTCCATGGCCTGGTCCACCGCGAACAGGCGGTCGGCGCCGGATTCGGAGTCGGCGAGGTAGTACTCCACTTCGCAGGCCTTGAACAGCGGGTTGATCGGCACGACGATGCCGCCGGCGCGCAGGATGCCGTAGGAGAGGACGACGAAGGCGGGCACGTTCGGCAGCATCAGCCCCGCCCGGTCGCCGGGGCGCAGCCCGTCGGCGGTGAGTGCCGCCGCGACCCGCGCGGACAGGACGTCCACCTCGCGGTACGTCCAGATCCGCTCGCCCAGCCGCAGGGCCGGGCGGTGGGGTGCCGGGCTGCGGCGAGCACGACGTTGTGCGCCAGGTTCGGCATCACACGTCCTGGTGAGGGCGGCCCGGCTTTCGCGGGCCGCGGTTCGATGGGCCGGCTCTCGCGTGCGGTGTCGTGCCCGCGCCCGGCCCGGGTCCTGCTCGTGCCCGCGGTCGGCCGGTGCCGGGGTCAGTGGTCGTGCCGGGCGATCGCGCGCAGGAAGGCGATGGTCTCCATCTCGCGGTTGGTGGACTCCTCGCTGGAGGTCCCGTACCGGCGGTTGGCGGACAGCTTCACGATGGTGGTGCGGGCGGCCTGGTCGACGTATACGAACTGGTTGTACACGCCGATCGCGGTGAACTCCCCGCAGTCTCCGTCGGGGAGCCACCACTGGTAGCCGTAGCCCAGGCCGAGGTGGTGCCCGCCGACCACGGGCCGTCCGGGCTTCAGGTGCGGCGCGGTCACGGTGACCGAGTCGCGCACCCACTCGGCCGGCACGATCTGCCGCCCCTGCCACCTGCCGCCGCCCCGGTACAGCTCGCCGATCCTGGCGTAGTCGCGGGCGGTCAGATTGAGCCCGCCGAAGGCGAACTCCGTCCCGGCGGGGTCGAGCAGCCAGTAGCCCGCGGACGTCATGCCGAGCGGCTCACACAGCTTCTCCCGCATGTACTCGGCGACCGAGCGGCCGGTTGCCCGGGCCACCAGGGCACCCAGCACCTGGGTCTCGCCGGAGTTGTAACGGCAGACGGTGGCGGGCTCGCTCTCGCGCACCATGCGGGCGACGAAGTCGTCGAGGGTGCCGCCGATGCCCATCGTGGCGGCGCTGAGCTGGAAGATGTCGGAGGACATGTCGCTGTAGTCCTCGTTCCAGCGGGCGCCGGAGGACATCTGGAGTACGTCCTTGATGGAGACGCCGTCGTACGCGGAGCCCGGCTGCACCGGCACGTAGGAGCTGATCGGCTCGTCGATGCCGGCGATGTGTCCCTCGGCGACCGCGATGCCGACGAGCGCGGAGACGAAGCTCTTGGCCACCGACATGGACAGCCACTGCACGTCCGGTCCGCCGGTCAGGAAGTAGCTCTCGTGCCGCACGACTCCGTCGACGAGCACGAGCAGGGCCGCGGTGTCCGTGTCGGCCAGGAACTCCTTGCTCGACCGTGGGGCGCCGTCGAAGACGTATGTCTCCGGCAGGTCGATCGCCTCCCCCTCCGGCCAGACGTACGGCTGCGCGGCCGGGGCCATCTCGCGGGCGCTGAGGAGGTCCTTCATCCGGCAGAAGTGGTCGTGCTGCGGCGCGCCGGTGAAGAGGCCGAGGTCAGCCATGGTCAAGCTCTGCTGATCAGTCATGGTCGTCCTTCAGTCGATGAAGGCCCGAGGCGGGGTAGAGGAAAAGTAGCAGTACCAGTCGGTTAGGACAACCAAGTGGTACGCTCAACTTTCCGTTCGCGCCGAGCGAGAGAAGGTCGCGATGAGTTCTCCCCGTGTCGACGGACGCAGCCTGCGTTTCCAGCACCGGCGCCCGGAGCTGCTGGCCGCGGCGACCGAGTACGTCCTCGATCACGGCGTCACCGACCTGTCCTTGCGGCCGGTGGCCCAGGCGCTCGGGGTCACGCATGCGACGCTGCTGCGACACTTCTCCTCGAAGGACGAGCTGATCATGGCCGTCCTGGAGAACATCCGAACGGACCTGGCCACGCGGCTGGCCTCGGACACGGAGTTCAGCGAAGCACGCTCGACGGCCGACCTCGTCAAAGCCGTGTGGAAGCGGCTGTGCGAACCGAAGCAGCAGCGGCAGTTCCTGCTGCTCTTCGAACTTGTCGGTCACCACGGCTGGAAGCCCGACAGGGACCGGGACCTCGCACAGTCGATCGTCGAGGACTGGATCGCCATCCTGACCGACCGCCTCGCTCGGGACGGCTGGCCTCCCGAGGACAGCGCCGCCCTGGCCACCCTCCTGCTCGCCCAGGTGCGGGGCCTCCAGCTCGACCTCCTCGTCTCCGGGGACCGGAAGCGGGCCGACCGCGCGATCGACTTCGCCGTCCGCCTCCTTGACCGCCCCTCCGCCTGACCGCTGAGCCGCTGCGCCGCCGAACGGCCGAACGGCTGGACGGAAGCGCCGCCTGATGCCATTGCGGGTCAGCGGAGACGAGACGGGGTTCAGGTGCTCGTGACCCGGCCGGAGTTTGAGCATGTTCGGTCATGGCCGAGCCGCCCGCACCGACGATCTCGTCGGGTTCGCCCCAGCGGCCCTCGGGATCTGCCGGACGATTCCCTCCGAGATGCCTCGGTCGCCGAGGAACTTGCTGGTCAGCTCCGTGGCGTGCCAGCCCGGCGTGAGGGCGTTGACGCGTACGCCCGAGCGGGCCCACTCGGCGGCCAGCGACCGGGGGACAGAGATCATGGCCGCCTTGGTCGCCCCGTGGACGGACAGGAACGGGAAGCCCAAGGTCCCGGCGATGGAGGCGACGTTGATCACTGAACCGGTGCCTTGCCGGATCAATTGGGGGCCCTGCGCGTAGCAGACGCGCAGCATGGATTCGAGTGCCTCGACCAGGGCCGGGCATGGCGGTGCACACGCGTTACGGCCGCTTCGCGGGCGGCGTGGATGCGGGCCGCGTCGGCGGCGGTGAGCGTGCCGGACTCCAGGCGCCAAGCCAGGTCCCGCACTAGCACGTCGAGGCCGTACAGGGTCTGGAGCGCGCGCAGCGGCCCGGCCATCCCGCTGTCCTGCTATCCCGCTATCCCCCTGTCCCGGGCCCTGCGCACGGCCTGCCTCGTCGAACGCGTCGAGCACGAGGCTCGACAGATGGGCGTCGGCAAGACTCGCGGCCTGGTCGAACAGCGGGTGCCACACGCCCAGCGGGGTCGCGGCCACGGTGTCACGTTCGGCCAGCCGTCGGCGCAGCGCGGTCAGCAGACCGGCCTCCCGCGCGGCTGCCAACGCCCGCACCGTCACGGCGTCCTCGGGGTCCTCGGGGTCCTCGGGGTCCTCGGGGTCCACGCGCGAGCCCCCGCGCCCTGCCTCCGGCCGGTGATCGGCATCCTGGACCAGGGACTTGCCGGCGTCCATGCGGATGAGCAGGTTGTCCTGACGCGACGGCGAACCCGCGCGCTACCAGGACCCCCCTTGACGGTGAACTAGTTCATCAGCGTGACTGCCATCGTGCACGCGCGCGCACGCACATGCGGAGACGAGACGAGACGGGGTTCGTGGGCACCCAGGGCCCGCGGCCGATGAACCGGAGGCTGGTTTGAACCTGCTGCTCGTCGAGGACGACAGCCGCCAAGTCGCCACTCTCGCCGCGGTCCTTGCACGGCACGGCTTCAGCGTCACGTACGCCCGAAGTGGCGGGGAGGCCCTGAATGCGCTCGCTTCGAAAGATGCCGGCTTCGACCTCGTCCTCCTCGACCTGGGGTTGCCCGACATGGACGGCTACGAGGTCTGCGGCGAGATCCGCAAGCGCACCACCACCCCGATCATCATGGTCACCGCACGCGGAGATGTACGTTCCCGCATCCACGGCCTCAACCTCGGTGCCGCCGACTACGTGGTGAAGCCGTACGACACAGGAGAGCTGCTCGCACGCATCCACGCCGTCATCCGACGCACCGCCTCCGAGGACGCAGTGGAACGGGTCAAGACGGTGCTGTATCTCGGCTCGGTGATCATCGATGTGCCCACGCGTCAGGTCAGCGTGGACAACTCGTTCATCCAGCTGACTCCCAAGGAATTCGATCTCCTCGCCCTGCTGGCGCGGCGCCCCGGCGTGGTCGTCACCCGAGAACAGATCATGGGCGAAGTGTGGCGCACCGGCGGGGAGGGGACCGGGAACACCCTGGGAACACACATCGCGTCCCTGCGCGCCAAGCTCCGCATACCCGCGCTCATCGAGACCGTGCGCGGGGTCGGCTACCGAGCGGTCGCTCCTGCCGAGTAGTTCGGAACCAGTGCACACACGTCGTCGCTACGCACCACCCCCCGAATCTGGATGAATTGCCAGGTCAGACAGCCCGTAGCGAAACCGTTGCCGTTCCGTCGGCACTCCCCCACAGCGACCGCATAGTGTGTGATGCCGTACCAACGCGCCGTGACATCACGCCCGATCAGCAAGCGATCTGCAAGCGACAAGGAAGCGATCAGCAAGCGATCAGCGGGAGTTCACGGCCACGGCACCAAGCACCGTCACCCCAGGGGGAGTCAGATCATGCGATCGATACGGCCGTCGTCCACCGCTCGCCGGGGAGGGAGCGCGCGCCGCAGAACCTCCCCACTGGCCGTGGTCGCGCTTGCCGCGGCGCTGGCCCTTACCGCCACGGCCTGCGAGTCGGGCGACGCCGAGGCCGGCGCGGAGGCCACCGCGTCCGCGGCGGCCGGAGGCGAAGGCAAGATCACGATCCCGGACGACATCAAGGACAAGCTCAAAGAGCACGGGATCGACATCGACAAGTGGAAGGGCGGCGCCTGGAAGAACTGGGACAAGGACGACTGGCTCCGCGAGGCCAAGGACTACATCAACCCGATCATCGAGGGCCTGTGGGACCCGGACCGGATGCGGGAGGCCGAGGACCCGGACCGGGGTGTCGACGACAGCGACCTCTCCGGTGACCAGGGTGTGACCGACCCGACGCCGGAGCCGGTGGACGCGCAGGCCGTGGCGCCTGCGTACCACGCCAACGCCCCCGAGGCGGGCAAGGTGCTCTTCGACTCCCCCGAAGGCACGATGGTCTGTTCGGCGACCGTCGTGCAGGACCCGGCCAACCCCGGCAAGTCCAACATGGTGTGGACGGCGGGCCACTGTGTGCACGCGGGCAAGAGCGGCGGCTGGTACCGCAACATCGCGTTCGTGCCGTCGTACAACGACAAGGCCATGGGATCGGACGAGTTGGAGAGCGCGACCAGGGAGCAGGTCGCTCCGTACGGCGTGTGGTGGGCCGACTGGGCGCAGACCTCGGACCAGTGGATCGCGCAGGGCGGCCCGACGGGCGGGGACGGTGCCCCGTACGACTTCGCCGTGCTGCATGTGAAGCCGGAGAAGGGCAGCAACGGCAAGTCCCTGGAGGAGACGGTCGGTTCGGCGCTCCCCGTGGACTTCAACGCCCCCGCGGTCCCCGAGGTGGACAGCCTCAAGGCGACCGGCTACCCGGCCGCCGCGCCGTTCGACGGACAGAAGCTGTTCCAGTGCCAGGACAAGCCGGGCCGGCTGTCGATCAACACCGCGGCCCCGACGATGTACCGCATCGGCTGCACCATGACCGGCGGTTCGTCCGGTGGTGGCTGGGTCGCGACGGGCTCGGACGGCAAGCCGGCACTGGTGTCCAACACCTCGATCGGCCCGGTGGATTCGGGCTGGCTGGCGGGTCCGCGGCTGGGTGAGGAGGCCAAGGACGTGTTCGACGGGGTGAGCGAGAAGTTCGCCGGTCAGTGACGTTCACCGGACGCCGGTCAGTGACGCTTACCGGCGCCGGTGAGTGACGTTCACCGGACGCCGGTCGGTGACGGCACCGTAGGCACCGGCTGCGGTGGGTGGTGGGGCGGTGGGGAGAAACCTTCACCGCCCCACCCCCGTTCGGCCTCAACTCCCCGGGCATAGTGGGGTGTCGCGTCCGAGGGACACGCGCCCATCAGCGCACGGCCCCTCCGCGACACGTACCTGCACCTGCACCTGCACCTGCACCTGCCATCAAGGCGCCACAGCCGCAGCAGCACGCTTCAACGGGGGTCATCGCACCATGCGTTCCACACCTATGCCCGCAGCTCCACGCCGCCGGCGTCGCTCCGTCCTCGCCGCCACCGGGCTCGTAGCCGCGCTGGCGCTCACCGCGACCGCCTGTGGCGGCTCGACCGGAGGCTCGGCGAGCGACCGGGCCGAGGCCGCCGCCTCGCAGGCCGCCGGCGCCGCCGGTGACGGCAAGATCCAGATCCCGGCCGAGCTCGCGGACAAGCTCAAGGAACACGGGATCGACATCGACAAGTGGAAGGACGGGGCCTGGAAGGACTGGGACAAGGACAAGTGGCTCAGCGAGGCCAAGGACTTCGTCAATCCGGTGATCGAGGGCCTGTGGAAGCCTGACCGGATGCAGTCCGCGAAGGAGGCCAACAAGACGGTCACCACGCAGGACGCCTCGGCCGACCAGGGCGTGAGCGACCCGGAGCCGGCGCCCGTGCAGGCCACGCCCGAGAAGACGCCGTACCACGACAACGCGGCGCCCGTCGGCAAGGTCTTCTTCGACACCCCCGACGGCCCGGCCGTCTGCTCCGGCACGGTCGTCAAGGACGTCAACCACCCCGGCAAGTCCAACCTCGTCTGGACGGCCGGCCACTGCGTGCACGCCGGCCGGAGCGGCGGCTGGTACCGCAACATCGTCTTCGTCCCGGCCTACAACGACCTCGGCAAGTCCGAGGCGCAGCTGGGCAACGCGACGGCCACCGAGATCGCTCCCTACGGCAACTGGTGGGCCGACTGGGTCTCGACGTCGAACGAGTGGATCCAGGGCGGCTCGGACACGGGCGGCGCGGGTGCCGCGTACGACTACGCCGTGCTGCATGTGAAGCCGGAGGCCGGCGCGAAGTCCCTGGAGGAGACCGCCGGCGCCCTGGACGTCGACTTCTCCGCTCCCTCCGCGAGCGAGGTCGCCACGATGGGTGCCTGGGGCTACCCGGCGGCACCGCCCTACAACGGTCTGCAGATGTTCAAGTGCCTCGACCGTCCGGGCCGCTTGTCGCTGAGCCCGGCCCTCCCGACGATGTACCGCATCGGCTGCACCATGACCGGCGGTTCGTCGGGCGGCGGCTGGTTCCGGGTGGTGAACGGCGAGACCACGCTCGTGTCGAACACATCGATCGGCCCGGAGGACAACACCTGGCTCGCGGGCCCGCAGCTGGGCGCGGGCGCCGAGTCGGTGTACCAGTACATGAGCAGGACGTACGGCGGCCGATGAGCAGGACGGTACGGCGGCCGATGCGCCACGCAGACTGACCCGTCCCAAGCACACTGACCCATCAAGCACACTGACCCATACGGAAGGCCCGCCCCCTGCGACAGAGGGCGGGCCTTCGGCAGTTCTACGGCCACACGGGCCGCCGTTCCACGACGACTCAGGCGGTCGCCGCCGGAACGTACGGCGCGAGATCCGCCGCCAGTTCCTCGTGCACCCGCACCTTGAGCAGCGTGCCCTCCGGGGTGTGCTCCTCGGAGATCACCTCGCCCTCGGTGTGGGCGCGGGCGACCAGCTTGCCGTGCGTGTACGGCACGAGCGCCTCGACCTCGACGGACGGGCGGGGCAGCTCGTTGTCGATCAGCGCGAGCAGCTCGTCGATGCCCTGGCCGGTGCGGGCCGAGACGGCGATGGAACGCTTCTCGATCCGCATGAGCCGCTGCAGCGTCAGCGGGTCGGCCGCGTCCGCCTTGTTGATCACGACGATCTCCGGTACGTCGGTCGCGCCGACGTCCCTGATCACCTCGCGCACGGCGGCCAGCTGCTCCTCCGGGGCCGGGTGCGAACCGTCCACCACGTGCAGGATCAGGTCGGACTCGCCGACCTCCTCCATGGTGGAGCGGAACGCCTCGACCAGGTGGTGCGGCAGATGCCGTACGAAGCCGACCGTGTCGGCCAGCGTGTACAGCCGTCCGCCCGGGGTCTCGGCCCGGCGCACGGTCGGGTCGAGGGTCGCGAACAGGGCGTTCTCGACCAGCACGCCCGCGCCGGTGAGGCGGTTGAGCAGGGAGGACTTGCCGGCGTTGGTGTAGCCCGCGATGGCGACCGACGGCACCTTGTGGCGCTTGCGCTCCTGGCGCTTGATCTCGCGGCCGGTCTTCATGTCCGCGATCTCCCGGCGCATCTTCGCCATCTTCTCGCGGATCCGTCGCCGGTCCGTCTCGATCTTGGTCTCACCGGGACCACGGGTGGCGAGGCCGCCGCCCTTGCCGCCGCCCATCTGCCGGGACAGCGACTGACCCCAGCCGCGCAGCCTCGGCAGCATGTACTGCATCTGCGCGAGCGCGACCTGCGCCTTGCCCTCTCGGGACTTGGCGTGCTGGGCGAAGATGTCGAGGATCAGGGCCGTACGGTCGATGACCTTGACCTTGACGACGTCTTCGAGGTGGATGAGCTGGCCCGGGCTGAGCTCACCGTCGCAGATGACGGTGTCGGCGCCCGTCTCGAGCACGATGTCCCGCAGCTCCTCGGCCTTGCCGGAGCCGATGTAGGTGGCCGCGTCGGGCTTGTCGCGGCGCTGGATCACGCCGTCGAGCACGAGCGCGCCCGCGGTCTCCGCGAGGGCGGCGAGCTCGGCCAGGGAGTTGTCCGCGTCCTGCGCGGTCCCCGTGGTCCAGACGCCGACGAGCACGACCCGCTCCAGGCGGAGCTGGCGGTACTCGACCTCGGTGACGTCCTCGAGCTCGGTGGAGAGGCCCGCCACGCGGCGCAGAGCCGCGCGCTCGGAGCGGTCGAACTGGTCGCCGTCCCGCTCTCCGTCGATCTCGTGGCTCCAGGCGACGTCCTCTTCCATCAGGGCATCGGCCCGAAGACCTTCGGGATTGGTCTGCGCGAAGCGCTGCGTGTCCTGGGAAAAGGAAGAAGAGGAGGTCATTGGGTCCTTACGTCGATGGGGAATCCGTCTGCGGCGCCGTCACTGCTCACAACGCACGAGTGCCCCGGGAGATTCCCGCGACCCGTGCCGCGCCGACCCGAAAATGGTCGCACGGCACGGGCCGTCTCGTCACCGCCTTATTTCGCGATCGCCTTAGTTCGCGATCGCCTTAGTTCGCGATCGCCTTCTTCACGGCCGCCTTCTTCCCAGTGGCCTTCTTCGCGACGGCCTTCTTCGCGACGGCCTTCTTCTCAGTGGCCTTCCCGCCGGCCTTCTTCCCAGCGGCCTTCTTCGCGGGCGCCTTGTCGGGGTCCACGGACTTCCACTCCGGCTCACCGGGCATCGGCGGGGTCTTCTTCCCGTACAACCAGGCATGCAGGAACCCGTCGAGGTGGCGTCCGGAGATCTCCTCCGCGAGCGCGACGAAGTCCGCGGTCGTGGCGGCACCGTCCTGGTGGCGGCTCACCCAGGCGCGTTCCAGACGCTCGAAGGCCGGGGCGCCGATCTCCTGGCGCAGGGCGTACAGGACCAGTGCGGCGCCGTCATAGACGTTCGGCCGGAAGATGCTGTTCTTCTTGCCGGGGGCGCCCGCCTTGGGGGCGGCGGGCGGTCCGCCGGCCGCACGCCAGCGGTCGGAGGCGGCGTACGCGGCCTTCATCCGCGCCTCCATCGGCCGGCCCGCCTTCTCCGCCGCGTACAGGGCCTCGTACCAGGTGGCGTGCCCCTCGCTGAGCCACAGGTCGGACCAGGTGCGCGGGCTGACGCTGTCGCCGAACCACTGGTGCGCCAGCTCGTGCACCATGATCGACTCGATGTACCACTTCGGGAAGGCCGACTCGGTGAAGAGCTCTCTCTCGAAGAGAGAGAGCGTCTGGGTCTCGAGTTCGAAGCCGGTGGCGGCCTCCGCCATCAGCAGGCCGTACGTCTCGAAGGGATACCGCCCGACCTTCCGCTCCATCCAGGCGATCTGGCCGGGGGTCTTCTTCAGCCAAGGTTCGAGTTGCTCACGGTCCTTGGTGGGCACGACGTCCCGTACGGGCAGGTCGTGCGGGCCGGTGCGGTGCAGCACCGTGGAACGGCCGATGGACACCTGGGCGAGCTCGGTGGCCATGGGGTGCCGCGTGCGGTACGTCCAGGTCGTCGCCTTGCCCGCACGGTCCACGTCGGTCCGCAGGCCGTTGGCGACAACGGTGTAGCCGTTGGGCGCGGTGACCCGGATGGTGAACATCGCCTTGTCGGAGGGGTGGTCGTTGCACGGGAACACGACGTGGGCGGCGTCGGCCTGGTTGGCCATGGCGAGGCCGTCAGCCGTCCGCAGCCAGCCGCCGTCACGGCTCTCGCCGTACTTGGGGTCGCTGGTGTGCCGCACGGTCACCTGCATCCAGCTGCCCTCGGGCAACGACTCCTCGGGCGTGACCACCAGGTCCTCACCGGCACTCCTGAACGACGCGGGCTCCCCGTCGACCTCGACGGACTCGACCTTGCCGTGGGCGAAGTCCAGGTTGAAGCGTTCCAGGTCCGTGGTCGCCCAGGCGTTGATGGTGGTGACGGCCTTGAGGGGCTTGGCGTTGGTGCCGGAATAGGCGAAGGAGAGGTCGTACGACGCCACGTCGTAGCCGGGGTTGCCCAGGTACGGGAAGAGGCGATCGCCGACACCCAGGGGTGCGGCCGGGGCGCTCGCGGCGAGCAGGCAGGAAGAGAGGGCGACGGCGAACAGCGCGGGGGCCTTGAGACGCCGACGGGTTCGGGGACGGGGGCGAGGAGCGCCAGGGACTGGTCGCTGGGCCTCGGTGCGGGGGGTGAGCAGCATGCACCACGGCTATCAGCGCGCGCGTGCGCGGCGTCGACGACGCGCGACCGGCACACTCGAACGGGGGTGTCGGGTGGGTGCTGGGAGGGTGCGGTCGTTCGGGGGACGGCGTGGGTGTGCGGGCTGACACGGCGATACTCCCCCGGGGCGTGCACCCGTTCGCGTGCGCGCATCCGGCGCCCATCGCCCTCGCCCGTGCCGGGCCCGCCTGCGGGGCTCGTTTCCCGTACTGCGTGAAGCCGGCGTCGCGGCGACGCCGCCTCACGCCCCCTGCATCTGTGGCTGCGCCCTGCTCACGTCATACACGCCCGCCACGTTCCGCATCGCCCGCATCAGCCCCGGGAGCAACGCCGCGTCCGGGAGTTGGACCGTGTAGGTGTGGCGCACGCGCTGCTGGGTCGGGGGCTCGACCGTCGCCGAGACGATTTCGGCGCCCTCCAGGGCCATCGCTTCCGTGAGGTCGGCCAGCAGGTGCGGGCGGACGAACGATTCGGCGACCAGAGTGACCCGGCACTCAGTGGTGTCACCCCAGCGCACGCCGACCTCCGCGCGCCCCGCGCTCTTCATACGCGCCACCGCGGCGCACTCGGCGCGGTGGACGGTCACCACTCCCCCGCGCACGGAGAACCCGGTGACCTCGTCGGGCGGTACGGGGGTGCAGCAGCCGGCGAGGCGTACGGTCGCGCCCGGCCGGTCGACGAGGACGTCGGCTGTGGCGGGGCGGCCGGCCGGCCCCTCGACGACAGGGCGGGCACCCTGCCCGTCCGCGACAGCCTCCTGGCCCGCCGAACCGTCCGCTGTGGGCCGGAAGAGCACCCCGGTCTCCTCGGCCCCGGCCGCGTCGCCCTGCGCGGGATGGGCGGCCAGCCACCGCTGGATGGCGATCCGGGCGGCAGCCGTGTGGGCGTGCTCCAGCCACTCCCTGGAGGGCTCCGAGGCCGGGTCCTGGCCCATGAGGAGCTGGACGGTGTCCCCGTCCCGCAGAACCGTGCTGAGCGTCGCCAGGCGGCCGTTGACGCGGGCTCCGATGCACGCGTGCGCGTCCTCGCCGTACTGCGCATACGCCGCGTCCACACAGGTCGCGCCCTCGGGCAGGCCCAGGGTGCCGCCGTCGGGCCGGAAGACGGTGATCTCACGGTCCTGGGCGAGGTCCTCGCGCAGCGTGGACCAGAAGGTGTCCGGGTCGGGCGCGGCCTCCTGCCAGTCGAGGAGCCGGGACAGCCAGCCGGGGCGCGTGGGGTCGGCACGCTCGCCGTCACTCGAAGCGGCCTGCTCCTCCGAAGGAGGAGCGTAGGGATTGCCGAGCGCGACGACACCGGCCTCGGCGACCTTGTGCATCTGGTGGGTACGGATGAGGACTTCGGTGACCTGGCCGTCCGCGCGGGCGACAGCGGTGTGCAGCGACTGGTACAGGTTGAACTTGGGGACGGCGATGAAGTCCTTGAACTCCGAGACGACCGGCGTCATACAGGTGTGCAGTTCGCCCAGGACGCCGTAACAGTCCGCGTCCTCGTTCACCAGTACCAGCAGCCGTCCGAAGTCGGCGCCGCGCAGCCGTCCGCGCTTGCGGGACACCCGGTGCACGGAGACGAAGTGCCGTGGCCGGATGAGGACTTCGGCCTGGATGTCTGCTTCGCGCAGGATCTTGCGCATCGCGTCGGCCATCTCCGCGAGCGGATCATCGGTGCGGGAGGCGTTCTCGACGATCAACTCCCGTGTGTGCTCGTACTCGTCCGGATGCAGGATCGCGAAGACCAGGTCTTCCAGCTCGGTCTTGAGCGCCTGGACGCCGAGCCGTTCGGCGAGCGGGATGAGGACGTCGCGGGTCACCTTGGCGATGCGGGCCTGCTTCTCGGGGCGCATCACACCGAGGGTGCGCATGTTGTGCAGCCGGTCGGCGAGTTTGATCGACATCACACGGACGTCGTTCCCGGTGGCTACGAGCATCTTGCGGAAGGTCTCCGGCTCGGCGGCGGCGCCGTAGTCGACCTTCTCCAGCTTCGTCACGCCGTCGACGAGGAAGCGGACCTCCGCGCCGAACTGGTCACCGACCTGATCGAGCGTCACATCGGTGTCCTCGACCGTGTCGTGGAGCAGAGAGGCCGTCAAGGTCGTGGTCTCCGCACCGAGTTCGGCGAGGATCAGGGTCACCGCGAGCGGGTGCGTGATGTACGGCTCGCCGCTCTTGCGCATCTGGCCGCGGTGCGAGGACTCCGCCAGCACGTAGGCGCGGCGCAGCGGTTCGAGGTCGGCGTCCGGATGGTGGGCGCGGTGGGCGTCGACGACATGGCTGATGGCGTCGGGCAGCCGGCCGCGTGAGGCGGGGCCGAGCAGCGCGGCCCGCCCGAGGCGGCGCAGATCGATCCGGGCGCGGGCCTTCCTGCGGGACACCGCAGGCGTCACAGGGCCTGCTACCGGGCCTGGCGTCGCGGAATTCGTTGCCTCCGCACTCATGGGCACCTCCGGCTGCGTGGACCGGCGGACGAGGTGCCCCATGGCGGACACGGCTCAGGGGATGGCGACATCTCCCCCGTCCGGGCCGGTGCTTGATGCTACCGAGCCCATCACGTGCGGCTGACCGCCTCTCGCCGAGCGTGAAACGGATCACCCATTCGAGCGAGGGTTCACAGGTTTACGATTTTCCGCCACCTGACAGACGACCGGCCATGATTTCGAACGCGCCTGTCACCCCGGAAGGGGCCGGTGACAGGCACCGGAGCGGTCGAGGCTGGGATACCAAGCCGCCCCGTCCCTCAACGGACCGCGTTTTCCAGCCAGTCCGCGTCGATCTCGCCCTCGGCGACGATCACCGCGGGGCCGGTCATCTCGATCTCGCCGTCCGCCCGCTCGGTGATCACCAGGGTGCCGCCCGGCACATCGACGGTGTACGTCGCGGGGGCACCGGTGACCGTCGGATCGGCGCCGTCCCGCCGCGCGGCGGCCACGGCGACGGCGCACGCGCCCGTGCCGCACGAACGGGTCTCGCCGGCACCGCGCTCATGCACGCGCAGGGCGACATGCCGGGGCCCGCGGTCGACCACGAACTCGACGTTGACCCCGTCCGGGTAGGCGGAGGCAGGGCTGAACGGCGGCGGGGAGTACAGGTCACCGGCGTGCGCGAGGTCGTCCACGAAGGCGACGGCGTGCGGGTTGCCCATGTTCACGTTGCGCGCGGGCCAGCTGCGCGGGCCGACGCTGACCGTGACGTCCCCTTCGGGGAGCAGCGCCTTGCCCATGCCGACCGTGACATCCCCGTCCTTGGCGATGTGCACGGTCTTCACGCCCCCGCGCGTGGCGACCGCGAGGTCGCCCTCGACGGCGTGTCCGGCCCGCTGGAGGTAGCGCGCGAACACGCGCACACCGTTGCCGCACATCTCCGCGACCGAGCCGTCGCCGTTGCGGTAGTCCATGAACCACTCGGCCTCGGCCGCCATGTCCCTGGCCTCGGGGTGTGCCGCGGACCGCACCACATGCAGCAGTCCGTCACCGCCGATGCCCGCGCGGCGGTCGCACAGGGCGGCGACGGCGGCCGGGGGCAGGTCGATGGTGTTCTCGGGGTCCGGGACGATCACGAAGTCGTTCTCGGTGCCGTGCCCCTTGAGGAAGGCGATCCGCGTGCTCATTCCTCGATCGTAAGGGGTCGGTACGACAAGCCATGCCTGTGCGAGTCGTACGACAGCCCACGCGCCCGCGTGGTCGTACGCCGATCCACGCGCCCGCGTGGTCGTACGCCGATCCACGCGCGCGTGAAGGTCAGCGCAGCCGGGCCACGCGCCACACGGCGAGCACGACCACCGCGGCCACGAGCAGGGCGTAGGCCACCACGACCCGCCAGTCCGCCCTGCGCCCGGCACCCCGCGGCGGCAGGCCGGGCCAGGTGTAGCCCACCCGGCGGGCGGCCATCATGCCCCAGCCGGCCGCGCAGGAGCAGATCAGGAGCCCCAGCATGGCGATCACGGCTCCGCTGTCGCCGAAGTCGAAGGCCAGCGGGAACGCGAACATCAGGGAGCCGACCGCGGCGAGGGACACGATGGGCGCGAGCTGCCAGATACGCAGTCGGCGCTGCGGGCGCAGCTCGACCTCGACCTCCGGGCCGCTCGCGTACATCTCCTCGGGCTCGGGGCCGTCGTCGATGACGCCGCCTTCCGCTTCGTCGGGCCCGTCGGGGCTCAGACGGTCGCCGTCCTGCTCCCGTTCACCCCGGTCGGTGGTGGCGTTCTCGGTACCTTGTGCGGTGTCGCGAGGGCCGGCCTCCATCGCCACGCGCCCTCCCAACTCGGACTCCACTTGGTCGATCGAAGCTCGATGATGGCATGGTGTCGGAGGCCCGGACGGCGGCCGGAGCGTCCCGATGCCATCACGTGATCAGGCTGTAACCGGTCGTTCGACCAACGCCAGGGCGAGATGCGGAAGTTCTGTGAGATCCGCCGCAGCCCCGCTTAGCCAGTGCACCCGCGGGTCGCGCCTGAACCATGAATCCTGGCGGCGCGCGAAGCGCTTGGTGGCACGTACGGTCTCGGCGCGCGCCTCTGCGAGGGTGCACTCCCCGGCGAGCGCCCCGAGCACCTGCTGGTAGCCAAGCGCCCGCGAGGCCGTACGCCCCTCGCGCAGCCCTTGCGCCTCCAGCGCGCGGACCTCCTCCACGAGCCCGGCGTCCCACATCCGGTCGACCCGGCGCGCGATGCGCTCGTCCAGCTCGGGACGGGCCACGTCGACGCCGATCTGGACCGTGTCGTAGACCGAGTCGTGGCCGGGGAGGTTGGCGGTGAAGGGCTGGCCGGTGATCTCGATCACCTCGAGGGCCCGGACGATACGGCGCCCGTTGCTGGGCAGGATCGCCTGCGCGGCCTCGGGGTCGGCGGCGGCCAGGCGGGCGTGCAGCGCCCCGGAGCCGCGCAGCGCGAGCTCCTCCTCCAGCCGGGCCCTGACCTCGGGGTCGGTGCCGGGGAACTCCAGGTTGTCGACGGCCCCGCGGACGTACAGTCCCGAGCCGCCGACCAGGATCGGCCAGCGCCCTTCGGCCAGCAGCGCGTCGATCCGCTCCCGCGCGAGCCGCTGGTACTCGGCTACGGACGCCGTGACCGTCACGTCCCAGATGTCCAGCAGGTGGTGCGGGACACCGGCGCGCTCGTCGGGCGTCAGCTTGGCGGTGCCGATGTCCATCCCTCGGTAGAGCTGCATGGAGTCGGCGTTGACGACCTCGCCGCCGAGCCGCTGGGCCAGGAACACGCCCAGATCGGACTTTCCGGCCGCGGTCGGTCCGACGACGGCGATGACTCGGGGGGTGGAGGATGCGCTGCTCACCGACCCAGTCTCGCAAACCTCTTGGGGTGGCCTCGAACGAGTTACGTGACGGCACGCGCGCGGGGTCGTTGCCAGTTGCGAGGTTTTCGCCGCCGGTTTCGCGGAGGCGGCGACCGGGCGACGCAAACGGACGCACCGGACGACGCGGGATTTCGCCCGCACGAGTAACGTATGGAGTGGATATGGGCGTTTTCGCACGACTTCTCCGGAGGTCGAAGGCTACGGAGGAGGCGTCAACCGCCGAGGCGCAGGCCGACACACCAACGGCCGAACCCGCGGCGGAGGGGGCGGCAGAGGCGAAGGGGTCGGCCGAGGCCCAGGCTGAGGACGGGGCCGAGGACGGGGCCCAGTCGACGGCGGCGGAGCCCGGCGAGGCCGACACCGACGACGGCGTCGAGATCCCCAAGCAGCAGTCCGCCGACGAGGCGGCCGACCGTGAGGCCGACGAGGGCGCCCGCACGTAACTGCCCCGCGCGGGAAGGTGAAGCATGGGTCTGATGGACAATTTGAAAGCCAAACTCGCCCCGGCCAAGGACAAGGTCTCCCACTTCGCGCAGCGGCACGAGGAACAGGTTCAACACGGCCTCGACAAGGCTGCGAAGGTCGTCGACGAGAAGACCAAGGGCAAGTACAGCGGCAAGATCCACACGGGCACGGACAAGGCCAAGGGCGCCATGGACCGACTCGCGCACAAGGGCGACCACACGGCGACGGGCAGTAGCACGCCGCCACCGGACGCACCCCCGCCGACCACCTGAACGGCACATCGACGGACGGCCGCGGAGCTCGAGGGCTCCCGGCCGTCCGTCGTTTTCGGGCGGCCCCGACCCGCCCTACGACCAGGTCGCGACCAGGTACCCCACCCCGTACGGCGCGTCCTCGTACAGCAGGGCGCCCGAAAGGCCCGCCTCCTCGGCGGCTCCCGCGAGGACCTGCCACGGGGCCCGGCCCGAGGCCTTCAGCTCACGCGCGAGCTCGGTGTCCAGCGTCCTGAGCGCGGCCACGTCCGCCTTGCCCAGCGCACGCGCGACGGACGCGTCGAAAGGTGCCGCCCGCTCGTCGAGGTAGCCGGGAGCCTTGAGCGTGCGGCAGGCGCTGGCGTCGCCCATCACCAGCATCGCCACCCGCTCGGCCCGGGCGGCGATGTCCCTTCCGACTTCAATACACCGCTCGGCCTCCAGAGGTTCCCCCACACCGAGTCCCTCGATCGGGGCATCCGACCACCCGGTCCGCTCCAGCAGCCACGCGGCGACGGTCAACGAGGTGGGCAGACGGGGTTCCGACGGCACCGGGGCGGCCGCGCCGTCCTGGACCCCGCCCAGCCGTACGTCGATGTCCACGCCGAAGCCACGGAAGGAGCCCGGCGTACCTTCCGCATATGTCCCGTGCCCGCTCTCCTCGGCAGTGCCGACGACCACGAGAAGGTCCGGCCGGGCGGCCGCGAGCACGCCGAGCGCGTCCGTGCAGGCGGCTCGCGCGGCATCCAGCTCGGGCGCGGCACCCGCGGCGAGCTCGGGCACGAGGAGCGGGGGGCAAGGGCAGACTGCGGCGGCGACAAGCATGATCGGCAGCCTACTGCGCGGCCCAGGGGGCACCCGGGACGCGTCCTTTGGTCACGGGCGTCGACCGGCGTGGTCCAGTCGCTCGTGGTCCGATCTCTGGCCTCTCGCCGGTCCGGTCTGTCGCCGTCCGCTCTGTCGCGGTCCGCTCTGTCGCGGCCATGTGTGTCGTGGCCTGGTCAGTCGCGGTCCGTCGGCGCCCGGTCAGTCAGTCAGCCCGGTCAGTCGACGGCGCAGCCTCCGGTGACCGCCGGCAGCGGCTCCGGTACGCCCACCTTGGGCAGGCCGAGCAGCACACCGGCCGGCTTGGCCTGCGCGGCGGCGTTCCGCTTCTCCCAGGCGTCGCCCGCGCGCGTGCGGCGGACGTCGAGGACGGCGCCCTCGGCGAGGAGGTGGTGCGGGGCGGCGTACGTGATCTCGACCGTCACCACGTCGCCGGGGCGAACCTCCTGCTCCGGCTTGGTGAAGTGGACCAGGCGGTTGTCGGGGGCGCGGCCGGACAGGCGGTGGGTGGCGCCGTCCTTGCGACCCTCGCCCTCGGCGACCATCAGCTCGAACGTGCGGCCGACCTGCTTCTTGTTCTCTTCCCAGGAGATCTCCTCCTGGAGGGCAACGAGACGCTCGTAGCGCGCCTGGACGACCTGCTTGGGGATCTGGTTCTCCATGGTGGCCGCCGGGGTTCCGGGGCGCTTGGAGTACTGGAAGGTGAAGGCCTGCGCGAAGCGGGCGTCGCGGACCACGTGCAGCGTCTGCTCGAAGTCCTCGTCGGTCTCGCCGGGGAAGCCCACGATGATGTCGGTGGTGATCGCGGCGTGCGGGATGGCGGCGCGGACCTTCTCGATGATCCCCAGGTAGCGCTCCTGGCGGTAGGAGCGGCGCATCGCCTTCAGGACCGTGTCCGAGCCGGACTGGAGCGGCATGTGGAGCTGGGGCATCACGTTCGGCGTCTCGGCCATGGCGGCGATGACGTCGTCGGTGAAGTCGCGCGGGTGCGGGGAGGTGAAGCGGACGCGCTCCAGGCCCTCGATGGCCCCGCAGGCCCGCAGCAGCTTGCTGAACGCCTCGCGGTCGCCGATGTCGGAGCCGTACGCGTTGACGTTCTGGCCGAGCAGCGTGATCTCGCTGACGCCCTCGGCGACCAGGGCCTCGATCTCGGCGAGGATGTCGCCGGTGCGACGGTCCTTCTCCTTGCCGCGCAGGGCCGGGACGATGCAGAAGGTGCAGGTGTTGTTGCAGCCGACGGAGATCGACACCCAGGCCGCGTAGGCGCTCTCGCGCCGCGTCGGCAGCGTCGACGGGAACGCCTCCAGCGACTCGGCGATCTCGACCTGCGCCTCCTCCTGCACGCGCGCGCGTTCCAGCAGGACGGGCAGCTTGCCGATGTTGTGCGTGCCGAAGACGACGTCCACCCAGGGCGCCCGCTTCACGATGGTGTCGCGGTCCTTCTGCGCGAGACAGCCGCCGACCGCGATCTGCATGCCGGGGCGCTTGGTCTTCATCGGCGCGAGGTGGCCGAGGTTGCCGTACAGCTTGTTGTCGGCGTTCTCGCGGACCGCGCAGGTGTTGAAGACGACGACGTCCGCGTCGCCGTTCGAGCCCTCGGGGGCGCGTACGTAACCGGCGTCTTCGAGCAGCCCGGACAATCGCTCGGAATCGTGGACGTTCATCTGGCACCCGTAGGTGCGCACCTCGTATGTCTTCACGCCCACTGCCTGGCTCCGGTCGCTGCTGCTCATGGGACAAGGGTATGCGGTCGCCAGAGCCGCCCGCCCCGGCGTTCGACGGCGGCACCGGTGGGAGAGGACTACCGCGCGGGGCGGGCTTCGCTGTTCTGGATGCGGTGGGTTACCTCGGTCAGGCCGTCGGCGATGGTCGCGAGCTGCTGTGGTGTGAGGACGTCGATGAGCAGCTCGCGGACCTGTGCGACATGGCCCGGGGCCGCCCGCTCCAGCATGTGCCTGCCCGTGTCGGTGAGGACGGCGTAGACCGCGCGCGGGTCGCTGGGGGAGGAACGCCGGGTCACCAGCCCCGCCTTTTCCAGCTGGGTGATCTGGTACGTCAGGCCGCTCTTGGAGTTGAGGAGCGCGTCGGCGAGCGCGCTCATGCGCATCTCCCGGTCCGGGGCCGCGTTGAGGCGCACGAGGATCTCGTACTGAAGGTGCGTGATCCCCACGTCGTCCTTGAGCTGTTGATCCAGCCGGCGATTGATCAGCGCACCGGCGGCCACGAAGGCGTACCAGGCGCGCAGCTCGTCCTCGTTCAACCACTGCGGGGCGGTCATGCGTCCACGTTATCGCGATGGTTCAAATTCGAACCTGGGGCCGCGTGCGGCGCGCGGGGCGGCCCACATCCGCGCGATGTGACCGGCGCAACACGGAAGCAGTTGTTCAAAATTTGAAACTTCGCGCTATCGTCGATGCATCGAGGTTCAAATTTGAACCTGCCGGTTCGTCCAGCCCTCGAAGGAGTACTCATGGCTTCAGTACGGACCCGCGTGACCATCCCGCTGCGCTTCGGCGACGGCTACGAGGTCACCGCCGAGGCAGTCACGTTCCACGGCCTGGCCGACGGCAAGGAGCATGTCGCGCTCGTCCTCGGTGATCCCACGGCGACGCCGGCACCGCTGGTGCGGCTGCACTCCGAGTGCCTGACCGGGGACGTGTTCGGCTCGGCGCGCTGCGACTGCGGTCCGCAGCTGCGTGAGGCCGTGGAGCGCATCGCCACCACCGGCGGCGTCCTGCTCTACCTCCGCCAGGAGGGCCGCGGCATCGGCCTCTACAACAAGCTGGACGCCTACGCGCTGCAGGACACGGGCCTGGACACCTACGAGGCCAACACCGCGCTCGGCCTGCCCCAGGACGGCCGCGACTACACCGCCGCCGCCCAGATGCTGACCGCCCTCGGTGTCGACGAGCTGGACCTGCTCACCAACAACCCCGACAAGGCCGGGCAGCTCCGCGACCTGGGCATCCCCGTGCGCTTCGTCCGGCCCACCGGGGTCTTCGCCACCGACAGCAACGTCCGCTACCTGCACGCCAAGGCCCAGCACACCCACCACACCATCGCCCTGCCCGAACCGGTCGGCCTGGCCGCGCTGGCCGGCTGACGCACCCCGCCCCCTGGAGTTCTCTCGTGCCTTCCTCCCTCGCCCACGTCGCCACCGACGCCGCCCCGCGCTACGCCAAGCAGCTCGCCTCGCACTTCGGCCGGAAGATCCCCGTCGAGGAGACACCCGACGGCGGGCACCGCCTCACCTTCCAGCACACCGACGTCGTCCTCGAAGCCCTGGACGACCAGCTGCTGATTCGGGTCACCGCACCCGACACGACCACGCTCGCCGCCATCCAGGACGTCGTGGGCAGCCACCTCGAACGCTTCGGACGGCGCAACGAACTGACCGTCACATGGGACGAGCCCGCTCAGGACTGACGACAGACCCAACTGACGACAGACCCAGGAGACAGGAGAAAGGCATCGCCATGAAGGCCGTCATCATCACCGACTTCGGGGCCGAGCCGCTCGTCACCGACCTGCCCATGCCGGAACCGGGCCCGGGAGAGCTGCTGGTCCGCCTGCACGCCGCCTCGCTCAACCCCTTCGACTGGAAGGTCGCCGACGGAGCCCTCAAGGGCGTGGTCGAGCACGACTTTCCCCTCGTCATGGGCTCGGACGGCGCCGGCGTGGTCGAACGCATCGGCCCCGGCGTGAACCGCTTCCGGCCCGGCGACACCGTCTACGGCCAGCTCATGAACCTCCCGTACGGCCGGGGCTCCTACGCCGAGTACGTCCTGGCCGCCGAGGACGGCACGATCGCCCGCATGCCCGACGACCTGCCGTTCGCCGTCGCGGCCGCGCTGCCCACCGCCGGTGTCACCGCCTACCAGGCCATCGAGGCCGCCCGCCTCGACACCGGCCACGTGATCCTCATCAACGGGGCATCCGGCGGTGTGGGCCAGTCCGCGATCCAGTTCGCCGCCCTCCAGGGGGCCCACGTGCTGGCCACCGGCACTGGCGACATAGCGGGCCACCTCCGCGAGCTGGGCGCCGACCGGGTCATCGACTTCGCCGCCGCACCCACCGCCGAGCAGGTCCTCGCCGCCCACCCAGGCGGCATCGACGCCGTCCTCGACCTGGTCACCCAGCCCGGCGGTGACATCGACGCCCTGGCCGGCCTGCTCAAGCCCGGCGGCAGGCTCATCAGCACCAACCGGGCCGCCGACCCCGACGCGCTGGCCGCCCGCGAGATCCACGGCATCAACCTCGTCAACGACCCCAGCCGGGCAGAGCTGGAGTCCCTCGCCGCCCTCGCCGACGCCGGGAAGCTCCGTATCACGATCGACGCCGAGGTCCCCCTGGCCGACGCCCCCACCGCCGTGGCCCGCGCCCGCGCCGGCGGCTCCCGCGGCAAGACGGTCATCCTGCCCTGACCCGCACCGGCGAGGAGGACGACTGGTCCGCGAGTTCCTCGCGCCCCCTCTCCCCGTGGGTCACGCCCCGTCGGCCGCCCACCCCTGTCGGCGCAGCACGCCCGACACGTCCGGTGCCTCGTAATGCGCACCCTTGAGCACCTTGCCGTCGGCCCGTCGGGCGACCTGGCCGTCGGGGCCCAGCTTGGTCATGTTGGAGCGGTGGATCTCGGCCAGTACGGCGTCGAGGTCGATGCCGTGCACCAGGGCCGTGCCGTACGCGACGTAGACGACGTCCGCCAGCTCGTGCGCGAGTCTGTCGAGCGGGCCGGTGACGGAGACCTCGGCGACCTCCGCGGCCTCCTCGGCGAGCAGCTCTCCACGGTGTGCTGCGAGTTCAGGGGAGACCTCGGCCGGTGTACTGCGGGCGTCGAGCCCGAAGGCGAGGTGGAAGGCACGGACCAGGTCAGCGGGCGACGAACTCATACGGCGACTGTAGCGGCCGGGTCTGACAGTCCTTCCTTGCGGATGCAGCCGGCGCCGACAGGCCTCCTCGCCGATGCGTCCGGCTCCGGCAGCCGCCCTCCCCCGCTCTCCCTGTGACCCCTGCCCTGGTCAGGACCGCATGGCGGCTGGCAGGATCGCGGCCATGTCCAAGGCACTCTCCCGCATCAGCAGGCGCCGGGCCCTGGAGGGCGCGGCCGCCGGGTTCGTCGCCCTCGGGTTGCTGTTGTGGTGGCTGCTGCCCCTGGGCGAGGAGCCGCCGAGCGGGACGATCACGTTCAGTACGGGCACGCGCGCGGGGGTCTACCAGGAGTACGGCGAGCTCCTGCGCAACGAGCTGGCCAAGGACATGCCACAGCTGAAGGTGCGGCTGCTGACGAGCGACGGGTCGCAGGAGAACGTCGAGCGCGTGGCGACAGGGCAGGCCGACTTCACGATCGCCGCCGCCGACGCGGTGGACACGTTCAAGATCGACGACAAGCCCGTCACCGACCGGCTGCGCAGTGTCGCCCGCTTGTACGACGACTACGTACAGCTCGTCGTCCCGCCGGACTCGGACATCCGCTCCGTGGCGGACCTGAAAGGCAAGCGGGTGGCCATAGGGCTGCCCGACTCCGGTGTGCGGCTGATCGCCACGCGCGTACTCGAGGCCGCCGGCATCGACCCGGAGAAGGACATCACTCCCCGGTCGGACGGCATCGACACCGGACCCAAGCGGCTGGGGCACGAGCTCGACGCGTTCTTCTGGTCGAGCGGGGTGCCCACGGACGGGCTGGAGAAGATCGCCGAGACCTCCGGGTTCCGGTTCGTGCCGATCGGCGCCGCCCTCGTCGCCAAGGTGCACACGCAGGGCGACGCGGCCCACTTCTACCGCGCGACCAACATGCCGGAGTCGGCCTACCCCACCGTCCAGAACGGGGACACGGTGCCGACGATCGCCGTCTCCAACCTGCTGATCACCCGCAAGGACATGGACCCCCGCCTCACCGAATGGGTCACCCGTACAGTGATCAAGAGCCGCGACGGCATCGGCGCCCACGTCCACTCCGCGCAACTGGTCGACCTGCGCACGGCGATCTACACGGACCCCCTGGCCTTGCACGACGGCGCCCGGAACTACTACCGCTCGGTCAAACCGTAGGAACCCTGCCGCCGTGAGAACTCGACGGACCTGCGAACCCTGCCGGCGTAAGAACCTTGCCGACCCGCGCTAGGACGTCGGCCCCGACCTGGGCACCGTCACCGTCACCTGCAAGCCGTGCGGCTCATGACGGCCGTACGAGATGGAGCCCCCGCCCGCCGCGAGCAGCACGCGCGAGATCGACAGCCCCAGACCCGAGCCCTTGATGTTCTGGTGCCGGCCGCTGCGCCAGAAGCGGTCGCCGATGCGGGCGAGCTCCTCGTCGGTGAGGCCGGGGCCGTTGTCGGTCACGACGATCGTCGACGCACTGCCGTTGGAGGTGACGGTCACCTCGACCCGCTCGTCCTCCGGCGTGAACTTGACCGCGTTGTCGATCACCGCGTCCAGCGCGCTGGACAGCGCGATCGGGTCGGCCCACGCGGTGGTGGGCGGACAGTCCCCCACCAGCCGTACGCCCTTGGCCTCGGCCGTCGGCGACCAGGCCGCGACACGCTCGGCGGCCAGCGCGCCGACGTCGGTGAGCCGGAGATCGGCGTCGGTGTGCTCGGCCAGGGCCAGGTCGAGCAGGTCGTCCAGGACCTGCGCCAGGCGCTTGCCCTCGGCCTGCACCGAAGCGATCTCCTCATTGCCCTCGGGAAGTTCGAAGGCGAGCAGCTCGATGCGCAGCAGCAGCGCCGCGAGCGGGTTGCGCAGCTGGTGCGAGGCGTCGGCGACGAAGGCGCGCTGCTGCTCCAGCACGTCCTCGACGTTGTCCGCCATCTCGTTGAACGCCCGAGCCAGCCGCCGGAGTTCCGGCGGACCGCTGGCCACCGCGACCCGTGATTTCAGGCGCCCGCTGGCGATGGCGTGCGTGGTGGCGTCGAGCACCCGAACCGGCCTGAGCACCCAGCCGGTGAGCCGGAGCGCGGCGCCGACGGCCACCAGCATCGCGGCCGTCAGCCCCGCGCCGATGATCAGCCAGCCGTGCAGGATCCGCGAACGCATCTGCCCGGTGGGCGAGTCGGTGACGACGACCGCGACGACGTCGCCGTCCCGGATGACCGGCGAGGCGATGACGAGGCGGCCGCGCTGCCAGGGCCACACCTGCTTGGGGTCGTGGCTGCGCCGGCTGAGCAGCGACTCCTCGAAGGCGTCGCGCACCTCGCCGGTCTCGGGCAGGAACCAGGTCGTCGGCCCGTTGGCCAGGGGCGTGTCGTTGGGCAGGAAGACGCCGGCCCGGATGCCGTAGACGTCGTAGTAGCTCTCGAGTTCCCGGCTCAGGATGCGGAGCTCGTCGCGGGGCCCGGAGGTGGTGGCGGCGCCGGGCCGTGCGATGGCCGCGAAGTACGCCGTGTCGTCGATCCGGTCGACGACGACCTTCTGCTGCTGGGCCGCGGCCAGGCTGACGGCGAGCGGTACGCCGAGGGCGAGCAGCACGGCCGCCATCAGGACGATGAGCAGCGGGAGGAGACGAGTGCGCACCCTTACCCGCTACGAGGCCGGGGAGACGAGTCGGTAGCCGACGCCGCGTACGGTCTCGATCAGCGCCGGCATGCGCAGCTTGGCGCGCAGGGACGCCACATGCACCTCAAGGGTGCGCCCCGTCCCCTCCCAACTCGTGCGCCACACTTCGCTGATGATCTGCTCCCGGCGGAAGACCACCCCGGGGCGCTGGGCGAGCAGGGCGAGGAGATCGAACTCCTTGCGGGTCAGTTGGACAACCGAACCGTCGACGCTGACCTGGCGGGTGGGCAGTTCGATGTGTACGGCGCCCAGGCGCAGCACGCCGTCGCCACCCGTTTCGGCATCCTCCTGCACGGTGCGCCGGCTGACGGCGTGGATCCGGGCGAGCAGCTCTCCGGTGTCGTACGGCTTCACCACATAGTCGTCGGCCCCGAGGTTGAGGCCGTGGATGCGGGAGCGGACGTCGGAGCGCGCGGTGACCATGATCACCGGGGTGCTGGTGCGCTTGCGGATCTTGCCGCAGACCTCGTACCCGTCCTGGTCGGGCAGGCCGAGGTCGAGGAGGACGACGCCGAAGCCGTTGCCCTCGGGGACGAGTGCCTGGAGGGCCTCCTCGCCGCTACGCGCGTGCGTGACCTCGAAACCGTGCCGTGCCAGGACCGCGGACAGCGCGGCGGCGACGTGGTTGTCGTCCTCTACGAGGAGCAGTCTCATCCCGGCCTCCTTCGGTTCATCGGCCGTACGATTCAGGTAGCTAAACAGTGCGTGCACACGCGCGCGTGCATCATGGCAGTCACGCTGATGGACGACGACGCCGTCAAGTGGGTTCCGGTTGCTCACGGCTTCCGTTATGCAGCCGGTACGCGCCCAGGTCCCAAGTGCTACGACACGTGTCCGATTGCTATCGGATCGTGATGCTCAGATTCCCCTCAGAACTAATGACGCAGGTCGGATACGGTTATTACTGTCCTCCGAAACCGAGGAGGACGGAGCCTGAGAGCGATGACCGAAGTATCGGTGGCCAAGGAAGATGTGGCCGCGACCGGCGAGCTGGTCGTCCTGAAGAACGTGAACAAGCACTTCGGCGCGTTGCACGTGCTCCAGGACATCGACCTGACGATCGCCCGCGGCGAGGTCGTCGTGGTCATCGGACCCTCCGGGTCCGGGAAGTCCACCCTGTGCCGCACCATCAACCGCCTGGAGACGATCGACTCCGGCGCGATCGCGATCGACGGCAAGCCCCTGCCCGCCGAGGGCAAGGCGCTGGCCAAACTGCGTGCCGATGTCGGAATGGTCTTCCAGTCCTTCAACCTTTTCGCGCACAAGACCGTGCTCGAGAACGTGATGCTGGGCCAGATCAAGGTCCGCAAGACCGACAAGAAGAAGGCCGAGGAGAAGGCCCGCTCCCTGCTCGACCGGGTGGGCGTGGGCAGCCAGGCGGACAAGTACCCCGCACAGCTCTCCGGCGGCCAGCAGCAGCGTGTGGCCATCGCCCGTGCGCTGGCCATGGACCCCAAGGTCATGCTCTTCGACGAGCCGACGTCGGCTCTCGACCCGGAGATGATCAACGAGGTCCTGGAGGTCATGCAGCAGCTCGCCCGCGACGGCATGACCATGATCGTCGTCACCCACGAGATGGGCTTCGCCCGTTCGGCCGCCAACCGGGTGGTGTTCATGGCGGACGGCAAGATCGTCGAAGAAGCTGTGCCCGACCAGTTCTTCAGCAACCCGCGCAGCGACCGCGCGAAGGACTTCCTGTCCAAGATCCTGCACCACTGACGGGGTGCGATACCGCACCACTGACGGACTGCTTCACGCACCCGACGACCTGCGTCAACCGCCGTTCCTGACGGCACGCATCTCTTCTTCACGCAAAGGATGTTCACCATGAAGCTCCGCAAGGTCTCCGCCGCGGCGGCCGCTGCACTCGTGCTCTCCCTCACTGCCACCGCCTGTGGTGGCGGTGACGGTGACAACGAGGGCGGCTCGGGTTCCGGTGGTGGCGACAAGATCAAGATCGGCATCAAGTACGACCAGCCGGGTCTGGGCCTGAAGGAGCCGGGCGGCACCTTCTCCGGCTTCGACGTGGACGTGGCGACGTACGTGGCCAAGGAGCTTGGCTACGACGCCAACCAGATCGAGTGGGTCGAGACCAAGAGTGCCGACCGCGAGAACGCGCTCAAGCGCGGTGACGTGAAGTTCATCGCTGCCACGTACTCGATCAACGACGAGCGCAAGAAGTCCGTCGACTTCGCCGGCCCCTACCTGCTGGCCCACCAGGACCTGCTGGTCAAGACCGACTCCGACATCACCGAGGCCACCGACCTCAACGGCAAGAACCTGTGCTCGGTGACCGGCTCCACCTCGGCGCAGAACGTCCATGACGACTTCGCACCGAAGGCCAATCTGCAGGAGCGGAGCGGCTACTCGGAGTGCATCTCCTCGCTGCAGAGCGGTGCCGTGGACGCCCTGACCACGGACGACTCGATCCTCGCCGGCTTCGCCGCGCAGGAGCAGTACAAGGGTCAGTTCAAGCTCGCCGGCCTGAAGCTGAGCAACGAGAACTACGGCATCGGCGTCAAGAAGGGCGACACCGAGACCCTCAACAAGATCAACGCCGCCCTCGAGAAGATGGTCAGCTCGAAGGCCTGGGACAAGGCGGTCACCGACAACTTCGGTCCGGCCAACTACAAGAACGAGCCCGCGCCGAAGATCGGCGTCATCGTCAAGTAGCGCAAGGGTCCACCGGCGCGCCGCCGTCCACCGCGATCAGGGCGGCGGCGCGCCGCGCTATCCACGTACGCCACCCACCCGGAAGCGCGGGAGATCGTGTTCGACTTTCTTTCTGACTATGACAACCCAACCCTGTTGGGCGCCTTCTGGATGACGGTGAAACTCACCTTCTTCTCCGGCATCGGCTCCCTGATCTGGGGAACCCTTCTGGCCGCGATGCGGGTCAGCCCGGTCCCGCTCATGCGTGGGTTCGGCACGGCCTATGTCAACATCGTCCGGAACATCCCCCTGACGGTCATCATCATCTTCACTTCGCTCGGCCTCGCCGATGTCTTCGGCGTGACGATGGGCGCCTCCGACTTCCAGGTCCGGGGCTTCCGCCTGGCGATCCTCGGTTTCGTCGTCTACACCGCAGCCTTCGTCTGCGAGGCGATTCGTTCCGGCATCAACACCGTGCCGCTCGGCCAGGCCGAGGCGGCCCGTGCCATCGGGCTGACCTTCAGCCAGACCCTGCGGCTCATCATCCTGCCGCAGGCCTTCCGCTCGGTCATCGGCCCGCTGGCCAACGTGTTGATCGCCCTGACCAAGAACACCACGGTGGCCGCCGCGATCGGCGTCGCCGAAGCCGCCTACCTGATGAAGCAAATGATCGAGAACGAGGCTCAGACCCTGCTCATCGGCGCGGTCTTCGCCTTCGGTTTCGTGGTACTGACCCTGCCCACCGGCCTCTTCCTCGGCTGGCTGAGCAAGCGACTGGCGGTGAAGCGATGACCTCCGTTCTCTACGACGCCCCGGGCCCTCGCGCCAAGCGGCGCAATGTGCTCATCTCGGTGATCTTCTTCGCCCTGCTCGCCCTTCTCGCGTGGTTCATCTGGGACGCCATGGACGAGAAGAACCAGCTGGAGTGGGCCCTGTGGAAGCCGTTCACCCAGTCGGAGGCCTGGACTACCTATCTGCTGCCGGGCCTCGGCAACACGCTGAAGGCCGCGGCGCTGGCCATGGTGATCGCGCTTCCGCTGGGCGCCTTCTTCGGCATCTCGCGTCTGTCCGACCACCGGTGGGTACGGGGTCCGGCCGCCTCGGTGATCGAGTTCTTCCGGGCGATCCCGGTCCTCCTGCTGATCCTGTTCGCCAACGAGGCCTACGATCGCTGGGCGAACGTCACCACTGAACAGCGGCAGCTCTACGCAGTCGTCACCGGCCTGGTGCTCTACAACGCGTCTGTCCTCGCCGAGGTCGTCCGCGCGGGCATCCTCGCCCTGCCCAAGGGGCAGTCGGAGGCCGCCAAGGCGATCGGCCTGCGCAAGGGCCAGACGATGCGGACCATCCTGCTGCCGCAGGCCGTCACCGCCATGCTGCCGGCCATCGTCAGCCAGCTCGTGGTCATCGTGAAGGACACCGCGCTGGGCGGCGTGATGATCGGGTTCACCGAGCTGCTCAATTCACGCGGCACCCTGGCGGCCAATTACGCCAACCCCATCGCCAGCTTCATCGTGGTGTCGATCATCTACATCGTGCTCAACTTCATGCTCACCAGCTTCGCGAGCTGGCTGGAGCAGCGGCTCCGCCGCAGCAAGAAGAGCACGGGCGCGGTCCTCAGCGCCGAGGATATGGAGGAGCTCAACCCGGCAGCGACGGGCGGCACCTACGGGACAGGCGCCGGTGGCTCCATCTGATGAACGGTCCGAGGGCTGCCATCTGATGAGCAGTCAAGTGGCATGAACGGCACGGAGGGCAGTGGCATGATCGCCACTGCCCTCCGTCACTTGACGCAAGCACCGGCAATGGGTTGCATACGTTCTGTGATCGTGCACCCTGCTCCAACTCTCTGTTCACTTGCGTCTTTCGGGACACCGCTGCGGGCAGGGGGCGCCGCGCCGTGGACCCGGTGATCATCGTCGGAGCGGGGCCCGTCGGGCTCACGCTCGCCCTGGCGCTGGCCCGTCAGGAGGTGCCGTCCGTCGTCCTCGACGAGGGCCCCGGCAAGGACGAACCCCGCCTCGCGCGCACCGCCGTCCTGCGCGAGGACACCACCGCCCTCATAGAGCGCCTGACGGGCGTTCCGGTCGCCGAGGCCGGGGCACGCTGGGCCGGATGGCGGGCGATGCGGCGCAAGCAGGTGATGCGCGAGGTCACATTCGACGACGCCGCAGACGGGGGCGGCGGTGGCGTCATGAGCCCTGGAGGCGTCCCGAAGCCTGGGGGCGTAACGAACCAGGGGGGCGTCACGAACCCCGCCCCCCTGCACATCGCCCAGCACCTGCTGACCGACGCCCTGCGCGCGGCCCTCGCCGGCGAACGGCTCGTCAAGGTCGTCGTGGACAGCCGCCTGGACGCGATCGAGCAGGAGCCCTCGGGCGTCACCGCCCACACCCGCGGCCCCAAGGGCACCTGGTGGCGAGGCAGTTACCTGGTGGGCTGCGACGGTCAGCGCTCGACCGTACGAAAGCTGGAGGACATCCGCTTTCCGGGCCGTACGGCGGTGGAGCGACACGCCGTGGCCGCGCTGCGCGCGGAACTTCCCTGGGACGGTCAGGCGTTGCTCCATCGGATGCCGCCGTGGCGGACGTCCGGTCCTTCGGGCGGGGAGGTGACCGGACGGCCGCTCCCGGACGGGGTGTGGCGCCTGGACTGGCTGCTGCCGCCGGGCAAGGACCTGGTCACGCCCGAGATGCTGGTGGCCCGCGTCCGGGAGACGCTCGCCGGGTGGACCGGCGGGCCGACACCGCCGTACGAGCTCCTCGACACCGGGGTTCACACGGTCCACCACCGCCTGGCCCGGCGCTGGCGCGTGGGCCGCGTCTTTCTCGCCGGGGACGCGGCGCACTGCCTCGGCACGCTCGGCACGCACGGCCTGGACGAGGGGCTGCGGGACGCCGACAACCTCGCCTGGAAGCTGGCGTCGGCCTGGCACCACGGGCCGCACGAGGCTCTGCTCGACAGCTATCAGGCGGAGCGGCGCTCGGCCGTCGCCGCCCGGCTGCGCGCCGCCGACCAGGCGCTGCCGCTGCTGCGCGGCGGCGGAGGGTTGCGCGCGGTCGTCCCCGGCTCCGCGCGAGGCCATGACGCGCTGCTGATGGACGGCCACCTGGGGCACGGAGCGATCGGTGCGCCGGGGACGTACGCCGACTCCCCGCTCGCGCCCCGGTCCCTGGAGGGCGAGGTCCCCGTGGACACGCCGCGCGGTGCGCCGGTCATGGACGTGCGGGTCACCGCGGAGGACGGGTCCTTCGTGCAGCTGCGGGACCGGCTCGGGCGGGGCGCGCTGCTGGTCGTACTGATCGCGCCGGGCACGGGCGTGTGGGACCGCAAGCACTGGGCCACCGCCGGGATCATGCCCCGGCTGGCGGCCGCGGTGACGGCGCTGCCGTATCCGGCCGAGTTGCTGGTCGCGGAGAGCTATCCGGGGGCGGCCGCGCATTCGGTCCTGCTGGTGCGGCCTGACGGACACCTGGTGACGGCGTTGAGCGGGGTGCGGCCGGCCGATCTGTATGCGGCGGCCGAGACGGCGCTGGGTGGACCGGCCCAGTCTGCCAAGGCGGCCGAGGAGGCGGGGGCTACGGCCGGCTCGCGCTGAGCCGGCCGCGGGGAAGTGGCGCCCACCGGAGGTGTTACTCGTTCAAATCAAACTGTGCGGTCCGCATATTGACTGCTCCCCTTCCGGATGGGAGGGGGTTGCCTGCCATCCGGACTGAACGGGGATTCCTGGCTCAGGCTGCCTCTGGGAGCAGCGCCCCCGAAGGTCTTATGCCCTCAACACCAGCCGGGTTCAGACCTGCCCGGACGAGCATCACGCGGGCGGAGTTCTTGTCCCTGGGAGACACGGCTCCGCACGCGGTGCAGGTGTACGTGCGCGCGGACAGCGGCAGTGCGTGCTTGGTTCTCGCTCCGCACAATGCGCAGTCCATGGTGGTGTGCGCAGGATGCACGAGGCGGATGTCCCGCCCGTGCTTGCGGCCCATCTCCAGCAGGGCCCTCTTCACGGCGCCGATCGCTGCATCCGCCGCCTTGCGCGCCATTGAGGACTTGGCGAGGAACTTCGGCTTGAAGTCCTCGACAGCGACGGCGTCATGGTCGGTCACGACCTTCTTCGCCCACTTGCGGCCGGTGTCCTGCCGCTGCCGGGCGATCTTCGCGTAGGTCTTCGCCCGCCACTTCTGCGCCTCCCGATAACCCTTCGAAGCAGCCTGCCCCTTCCTCGGTCTGCGACGGGCCATCATCCGGTCATACCGCGTCAGCTTGGCCTGGCTCTTGCGGCCGTGCTGGGCGTGCGGGAGGTCGTGCGCGTCGGACGTAGTGGTCGCGGTCTCCTTCACGCCCCAGTCCACGCCGAGCACCTGGCCGGTCTCGGGTAACGGCTGCATCTGGGTCGGAACCACGAACGAGCAGTACCAGTGCCCAACGCTGTCCTGATACACGCCCACCGAGGAGGGTTCGGCGGGCAGGTCCCGCGACCACACCACCGTCAACACGATCCCGCCCGCCAAGTGCAAGCGATCGTCCTTCAGCCGGAACCCGCGCCGGGTGTAGTTCAGCGTCGGCAAGGCTTCGTGCTTCTTCTTCCACTTCGGCATCCCGGCCCGCTGCCACTGAGGCAGGCGTTCCCGGATGTCCTTGTGTGCCTTGGCGCGGGACTTGCCGAAGTCCCGGATCAGCTGCTGCTGCGGAACGCTGGAGCCCTCACGCAACCACGGCGTATGCTCCCGCGCCGCAGTCAGCATCTTGTCGAGCTGTGCCGGGCCGCAAGTCCGCTGCTCGCCTGTGGCCTTGTTGTACAGGTGGGTGGCCTTGGACTTGGCGACACATTCGTTCCAGATCCACCGGCATCGGTCCCACTCCGCCAGCAGTGCCGAACGGCTCGTCGACGACACACGCAGCCGGTAGGTGTACCGGGCGTGCCCAGTCCCCTGCATTTCCGGTGGCGTCGTCATGATGCCGAAATAGCGCCATGATCCGCTTCTCACTCCGCATGCCGGAAGACCTACACGAATGGGTGATCGCTCGCGCGGCCACGGACCGCCGGTCCCTCAACTCCGAGATCCTCCATCTCATCGAGATCGCCCTCAGTACCACTGGAGCGGACGCCGGATCACCGGACAGTGATGCAGCGACTCCTGGCCCACTCCACAGGAACCCGGGTTCTCCCCCGTGAGCGGGAGGCACCCCCGGCCCGAAGACTGGGGCATCCTCCGGTAATCCCGACGACTGTGAGTTGACCGGCCCGCAGCGGCATGCTGTACTCCCGACCATGACCGACACCTGTGTGCGCCTGTGGCGGAGGGTCCATATGGACCTCGTCCGCTATGCGGGCTGCGTGTGTCGCCCATCCTGCTGAATTCGCATCCCCATTTCTTCCCCGCGTTCTTCCCGCGCGTGCCACTCCTGTCGCTTGTTGCATGTGGCCTCGCGGGCTCTGTGCGAACTCTCCTCAGGACGGTGCCCGTGTCTGTCTCTTCTGCCGCCGTTGACGCTTCCCAGCCGGTTTCCGCGTCGGCTTCCACATCGGCCTCCGCGTCGGTTTCCCTGCCCACACAGGCAGACCTTCTCGACTTCGTACGGCGTACTGCCGCCGACTCCGACTTGATCGCCTCGCTTCCGCTCGACCCCGAGGGCCGTACCTGGGTACGCCTCGAAGGCCCCGGCGGCAGCGAAGCCTGGCTGATCGGCTGGCCGCCCGGAACCGGCACCGGCTGGCACGACCACGCCGAGTCGGTCGGGGCCTTCGTGACAGCGGCCGGTGAGCTCAGGGAGCACTCCCTCGCCGTCCGACTGCCCGCCGACGGCTGGAAGACGCTGGAACTGGCGGACGACGTGGATCGGTCACGCCCGCTGCCGGCCGGAAAGGGCCGCTCC
This sequence comes from Streptomyces sp. T12, assembly GCF_028736035.1. NCBI lineage: Bacteria > Bacillati > Actinomycetota > Actinomycetes > Kitasatosporales > Streptomycetaceae > Streptomyces > Streptomyces sp. T12. The sequence continues at coordinate 7,962,665 of NZ_CP117866.1, read as the reverse complement.
TTCGGCCGCCACCATGTGCACGAGGTCCTCAACGAGTCCTCCGACCGGCATGCGATCTCCGTTCACGCCTACTACCCGCCCCTCCCGCAGATCCGCCGCTTCAGCCGCAGCGGACCGATCCTGCGTCTGGAGCAGGTGGAGCAGCCGGAGGACTGGCAGTGAGCGGGGGCGAGTCGACGTTGGGCGGTGTGGGCAAGCAGCGGGCCGTCGGCGGTGAGTCGCAGGGCAGCGTGAGCGACACGGGTGAACGGCCGGTCGGCATCGACGAGTTGCTGGAGCGCGTGCGCTCCGGCTACGAGCGGATCGAGCCTCGGGAGGCCTACGAGGCCGCTCAGCACGGCGAGGCTCTACTGGTCGACATCCGGTACGCGGCCCTGCGCGAGCGGGACGGCCTGATCCCCGGCGCCCTCGTCATCGAGCGCAACGAACTGGAGTGGCGGCTCGATCCACAGGGCAGCCATCGCACCCCCGAGGCCACGAGCCACGACCTGCGAGTCGTGGTGATCTGCAACGAGGGCTACGCGTCCAGCCTGGCCGTCGAGTCGCTACGACGACTGGGGCTGCACCGGGCCACCGATCTCGTCGGGGGGTTCCAGGGGTGGCGCGCGGAAGGGTTTCCGGTGACTTCGGGGGCGGGGTCTGTTGCCGGGGCGGAGGTCGAGGTGGAGGGCTAGCGGCTGGCCTAAGTTCATCTCTGACGGGGCCGTAGTCATCTCCGTCGTTGCCGTCATCGGCGCGTCATTGCCGACCTCGGCTCTGCCGGCGAGCGCGGCCACGTAGCGCGGCACACGCACGCCCACCGAGCCTCACCCCTACACCCCTACGACCGCCCCCTCACCCCGCCCGGCCCCGAACGCGATGAGCGCCCCCGCGCGTCCACCGTGTCCGGGGCCGGAATCCTGCGTTCGCGAACCCTCGCCCGCTTCCAGGCCCTCAGCTACCAGAGCCTCTGCTTCCGAGCCCGGCCCGCTACAGGAGTCAGAACCCCTCGTCCCCGAGGAACTCCGTGTCCTCGCCCTCTTCCTCCAAGGCCTGTCGGACCACCCGCAGGGCCATGCCCTCGGGGTAGCCCTTACGGGCGAGCATGCCCGCGAGGCGGCGCAGGCGTTTGTCGCGGTCGAGGCCGCGGGTGGAGCGCAGTTTGCGGGCGACGAGTTCGCGAGCGGTCGCCTCCTCCTGCTCGGAATCGAGCTGGGCGACGGCCGCGTCGATCAGCGTGGAGTCGACGCCCTTGGTGCGCAGTTCCTGGGCGAGCGCACGTCGGGCCAGCCCTCGGCCGTGGTGCCGGGACTCCACCCAGGCGTCCGCGAACGCACTGTCGTTGATGAGGCCGACCTCCTCGAACCGCGACAGCACCTCCTCGGCGGCGTCATCCGGGATCTCCCGCTTGCGCAGGGCGTCCGCGAGTTGCTTCCGCGTGCGCGGGGTCCCGGTGAGCAGGCGCAGACAGATCGCCCGCGCCTGCTCCACCGGGTCCCCTGGGGGCGCCCCCATCCCGGCCCTCGACGAAGCAGGGGCACCTCCGTCCTCACCGGACGGCTCCGTGCGGCCGCGCCGACGACGCCCGTGTGAGCCGCCCGAGCCATCCGATCCCCGAGCCCCACCACGGCCACGACCGCGACGCGAGCCGCCGCCGGGCGCACCGGCACCGAGCACCGAGCCGCCCTCCGACCCCGCCTCGCCGTCCACCGCGCCATGGCGCTGCTCGTCGCCGTACGCCAAGCCCGCACCGTCGCCGTACGCCAGGCCCGGCTCGTCGCCGTACCCGTCGTACACCCCACTCGTGCCGTACGGCGCCGTGCCGTCGTTCCCCCCGTCCATGCCATGGGCCGCATCGGTCGCGTCCCCTCCGTAGGCGTAGCCGCCCAGTCCGGAGGAGCCCGCGTCGCCGCCTCGCCCCCGCTTGCGCGGAGCGTCCGGGTAGGCGGCGTACTCGGCCCAGTCCGTGCGTCGTGTCACGGGTCAGCTCTTGGCTGCCGCGGCCTTGGTCTTGGCCGCCTTGGCCGCCGCCGGAGCCGGCACCGTCTTCGCGGTGTCGTCCGGGGTGGCGGAGACCGCGGCGTCCGCGCCCGGCTCGGCGGCCGGCTTCTCCGGACGCACGCCGACGCCCAGCTTCTCCTTGATCTTCTTCTCGATCTCGTTGGCCAGGTCGGGGTTGTCCTTCAGGAAGTTGCGCGCATTCTCCTTGCCCTGGCCGAGCTGGTCGCCCTCGTACGTGTACCAGGCGCCGGCCTTGCGGACGAAGCCGTGCTCCACGCCCATGTCGATCAGGCCGCCCTCGCGGCTGATGCCATGGCCGTAGAGGATGTCGAACTCGGCCTGCTTGAAGGGCGGCGCGACCTTGTTCTTGACGACCTTGCAGCGGGTGCGGTTACCGACCGCCTCCGTGCCGTCCTTCAGGGTCTCGATGCGGCGGATGTCGATACGCACCGACGCGTAGAACTTCAGCGCCCGGCCACCGGTCGTGGTCTCCGGGGAGCCGAACATCACGCCGATCTTCTCGCGGAGCTGGTTGATGAAGATCGCGGTGGTCTTGGACTGGTTGAGCGCGCTGGTGATCTTCCGCAGGGCCTGGCTCATCAGACGGGCCTGCAGACCGACGTGGCTGTCGCCCATCTCGCCCTCGATCTCCGCGCGCGGGACGAGCGCGGCGACGGAGTCGATGACGATGAGGTCGAGGGCTCCGGAGCGGACCAGCATGTCCACGATCTCCAGGGCCTGCTCGCCGTTGTCCGGCTGGGACAGGATCAGGTTGTCGATGTCGACGCCGAGCTTCTTCGCGTACTCGGGGTCGAGGGCGTGCTCCGCGTCCACAAAGGCGACTTGGCCGCCGGCCTTCTGGGCGTTCGCCACCGCGTGCAGGGTCAGGGTCGTCTTACCGGAGGACTCCGGGCCGTACACCTCCACCACCCGGCCACGCGGCAGGCCGCCGACGCCGAGGGCGACGTCGAGTGCGGTCGACCCGGTGGGGATGACCTCGATGGGCTCGTTCGGCCGCTCGCCCATGCGCATGACCGCGCCCTTGCCGAATTGCCGTTCAATCTGTGCGAGCGCGGCGTCGAGCGCCTTCTCGCGGTCGGTTCCTGCCATGGGTTCCACCCGGTTTGCTTGAGTCGATCGCTTCACGTCAAAGACGCTAACGCCTGCCACTGACAATGCGCCCCGACGCCCGTCCGGCCTGTGGATAACTGGGGCACTTCTCCATCGAAACCGTGGCGAACTGCCCGTCGAGCGCCCCGCCGGAGCCTCCATGAGAATGGATGTTCGATTTTTGTGTCAAGCACACCACGCGACACCCTCGAGACTACGTGTCCCGTGTCGGCGAAGGTGAAGGTTGAGCGCGGCGTTCACGCACGAGACGACGGCGCTGGCGGCGCCGGGCGGCCCAGCGCGCGCACTCGGTGCCGAGCCCCAGCAACAGAACGACTAGGAGCGCTGCGGCCACGACGAGCTGAGATACAGCGGCCACCACCAGATCCGCCCGGTAAAACCCGAAGCCGACCACGGTGGATCCGGCAGGCCCGACCGTCAGCACCAGGCAGAGGCTCATTGTCGGACCAGGGGTGTGTCTTTCAGACGCCCATTGCTTGGGCCTACCCAGAACCAGTACACCGCCAGCAGCAGCACATCGAGCGCTGTGATCCAGACCGCCACGAAGACGTCCACGACCCACGCGAGCATGGACTCATCTTCCGGCGTTGAGCCCATCCGGACTTGAGTACGGCTACTCAATCCTGGACGCTCCGGATTCCCGTCGCGCGCAGCTGGGGGCTCAGACGGAGCTCCCCCCGGAGCTCCCCGTCTCTGCCGGGGGCTGCTTCCCCGGCCGTCGTACCCACAACTCACGCGCGCGTGCAAACAGGTTGCCGCCTGTGCCCCGTCCCCGATGTCCATGGACGCGCGGGTCGTCCGTGACGTCGTACCGCTTCACGTAGGCCCCGAGGAACGCCTGCAGCGTGGCGACCGCCGGGATGGCGATCAGTGCGCCCACCGCGCCGAGAAGGGCGGTGCCCGCGATGACCGAACCGAAGGCGACCGCGGGGTGGATGTCTACGGTCTTCGCGGTCAGCTTGGGCTGCAGCACATAGTTCTCGAACTGCTGGTAGACCACGACGAAGGCCAGCACCCACAGCGCGTACCAAGGATCGACCGTGAAGGCGATCAGCATGGGCAGGGCGCCCGCGAGATACGTGCCGATGGTGGGGATGAACTGCGACACCAGGCCGACCCACACGGCGAGCACGGGCGCGTACGGCACGTCCAGGCTCGCCAGCAGGATGTAGTGGGCTATGCCGGAGATCAGCGCCATCAGGCCGCGCGAGTACAGGTAGCCACCCGTCTTGTTGACGGCGATCTCCCACGCGCGCAGCACCTCGGCCTGCCTGGCCGGCGGCAGTACGGAGCACAGTGCGCGGCGCAGTCGCGGGCCGTCAGCGGCGAAGTAGAACGAGAACAGCGTGATCGTCAGCAGCTGGAAGAGACCGCCGAGGACCTGGGCGGACACGTCCAGGACGCCAGTGGCGCTGTTCTGCACGTAGTTGCGTAGCCAGTCGGAGCGCAGCAGGCCCTCCTGGACGTCCACGCGGCGCAGCTCGGTGTGGAAGTGCGTGTTGATCCAGTTGATGACGGAGTCGAGGTAGTTCGGGAAATCCTCGACGATCTTGATGATCTGGCCCGCGAGCATCGACCCCATCAGCGTCACGAACCCGGCGGACACGATGATCACGGCGAGGAAGACGATGCCGGTGGCCAGCCCTCGACGCATGCCGCGCGCGGCCATCCAGCTCACCGCCGGCTCGATGGCCAGAGCCAGGAAGAATGCGATGAGGATATTGATCAGCAGCCCCGTGAGCTGGTGAAAGGCCCAGCTGCCCAGCTGGAACGCGCCGACGAGCGCCAGCGCCAGCACCATGGCCCGCGGCAGCCAGCGCGGCATGCGGCCGCTCGACCCGGCGGCGCCCTCGCCCGGGGGCCGGGTGGGCGGCGTCGTGCCGAACGGGGATCCGTGCCGGGCGAGCTGCCCGGTCTCGTCAGTGCGTGCCACGGAGCAAGTGTCGCCCACGCCACCGACAACCGGCTGCCGTCCTGCGATCTTCGTGACCGGTCAGCGCTTCTCCCCCGGAACGTTCATGACGGCGCACACCACACGCCACACATCCTTGGCCTCCCAGCCGGCGTCCAGCGCCTCGTGCACCGTGCGCCCGCCGAGCTCCGTCATCACGTGGTCGCGCGCGAAGGTGTCGGCGTATCCCGGACCGAAGTGATCCGCCATCCGCTCCCAGAAGACCGTCAACCGCATGAATTCCGCTCCATACACACCTTGACCTGCATGTTTCCCACCTCTTACACCGCCGCATGACCGTCAGGGAGTTTCCAGGGAGTTGGCCTCCCTGCTGAACCAAGCATCCATGGCGGCGCGACCTCGCCTGCCCGCGTCGGGCATAAAGGTGCGTGTATGTACGCAGAGTAAAGCCAGGGTCGGTGTGCCCGAGCCAGCGGGCGAGGGAGACGATCGGCTCGCCGGCTTCGAGCTGGACGCCGGCGTAGGTCCACTTTGCCGATGAGTTGAGTCCCGGGGTGCCCGGACCGGCGGTCGGCGGTCGGCGAGCCATCGGCCCAGAGCCCGATCCAGCGCTTCGCCGTCGACGCGGGTCAGGAGGCGGCACTCTGCCGATTCCGAGGGAGTCAGCTTCTTGGGCAGGAGCGGATCCGGACAGGCGCCGAGCTGTTCCAGCACATGCTCCGGGGCATCCGCGATCCACTCGGCGACCGCAAGGCATGAGCGACTCCATTCTGTCCGGACGTGGATAGGCGTTCGGCGGACTTGAAGTGCTGGTGGGGGGCAGGAGTTGGGGGTGGATCTGGTGCCTGCCTCGGCGCGGCGCGGTGACGCGTCCCTGGCGTGCAATTGTCAAGGTGAGGCTGCCGCTCACCCTCAGACCTCTCAGGTTCACGCCCGCGCACCGGTGTTCTTGACTGACTCCCGCAACAGCGAACAGACCACGGCTTCTCCGGCGGCGACCGGCTCGGACGAGGACCGGAGGGGCTGCTGCGAACAAACGGGGGAGCACGTGAGGAACGAGTCCATACTGCGCTTAGGGCCCGTGGCCCGTCTGAGGGTTTCCGTGTGCCGTCAGCCTCTGCCGACGGTGCTGTCACTGCTGGCCGATGCCCTCGGCGCGGCCGTCCAGGGGGTACCGCCCGAGTGGCGGTCCGCGGCTCGCCGCGCGTGTCCGCGCGCCGCGGCCCAGGCGCTGAGTCCCGCGTGCGGCAGCGACCGGTTGTGGCTGCCGGACTGTCTGTCCCCTTCTCCGCTCGACACGGACGATGTCCCCGCACAACTCGACCGGGCGGCCGCGGTCACCACGGAGCAACTCGGCGAGGAACTGGCCAAGAGGTTCCCGGCCGGCATCCCCGAGGCGTGGCAACGCGTACTCGAACGGCCGGCGCCGTTCATCGACGGCTACGTCCATGCGGCGGCGGGTATCTGGTCGGCGTTCGCGCCGGTATGGCATCGGTCGCGGCACCTTCTCGAACGTGAGGTGGAGCGCATCGGTATCGCCGCGGTCACCGGAACACTGGACACCGCCCTGACGGGGCTCGGTCCTCGCGTCCACCGGACCCCGGAGGGGCTGTGGCTGCCGGGGCGCGCCGCGGGCACGCTGGACCTGCCCGACCGCAGGCTCCTGCTCGTTCCCCTGGTGTCCGGTACCACCGCGGCCGTGCTCGGCCTCGGCGGCAAGGGCCCGTCCTGGATCGGCTACCCCGTGCCGGGGCTGCGGGAGCTGGCAGCCGGTTCGGCCACCACGAACCACCGTGCCCTCGACCCTCTGGAGGCGGTTCTCGGCGGTATGCGGGCCCGGGTCATGCGTCACGCACACCGGGGGCTGACCATGGGAGAGGTGAGCGCGCTGCTCCAGTGCGCGCCCGGAGCCGCGACGCACCACTGCAAGCTGCTGGAGGCGGCCGGACTCGTCCGGCGCAAGCGTCAGGGTCAGCAGGTGCGGCTGCTGCTGACCCGGCGCGGTGAACGGCTGCTGGGTGCCCTCGCCTCCTGAGCCGCCGCCGGCCGGGCGGTCTCAGGGCAGTGCGGCAACCGCGGCCGTTCCGTCGGCCGGCCCCTTGCGGCGCTGACCGCGCCGACCGTGCTGGTACGCCTCGGCCTGAAGCCTGAACAGCCGGGCGTAGGTGCCGTCGGCCGCGGTCAGTTCGTCGTGGGTGCCCTGCTCGATGACCCGGCCGGACTCCATGACGTAGATCCGGTCGGCGTCGCGGACGTTGGAGAACCGGTGGGAGATCACCAGAACCGTCCGGCCGGCGAACAGGGTGCGGATGCGGCCGAAGAGATCGGCCTCCGCCTGCGGATCGAGGGAGGCGGTCGGCTCGTCCAGGATGACGAAGGGCGAGTCTCGGTAGAAGGCGCGGGCCAAGGCCAGCCGCTGCCACTGGCCCAGCGACAGGTCGGCGCCGTTGCTGAACTCCTTGCTCAGGACCGTTTCGTAGCCCTGCGCAAGCCCCTCGATGACGCCTCGGGCCCCCGCTTCGGCCGCCGCACCGGTGACGGCGTCCACATCCGCGGGCTCCTCGGGACGGCCGAAGGCGATGTTGTCCCGAGCGGGAAGCTTGAAGCGGACGAAGTCCTGGAAGACCATCGCCGTCGCGGCCCGCCGCAGCTCGGGGCGGGACTCGCCGAGCCCGTTCCACAGCAAGCACCCGCCGTCAGGCTCGTACAGGCCGGCGAGGATCTTCGCCAGTGTCGTCTTGCCCGAGCCGTTCGCTCCCACGACGGCGATCAGTTCGCCGGCGCCCAGCTCCACCGACACGTCGTGCAGCGCGGCCCCGGCGGAGCCCGGATAGGTGAAGGAGATCCTGTCGGCGCGCAGGGAGGAGAAGGCCGGCCGCGTGGGCGGCGAGGCCGGAGAGCGGCTGTCGTCCGGCAGCGCGGCAGCGCGCCCGCGATCCGTGCCGTCGCCGTCCCGCGTGAAGGTGCGGATGTCCTTCACGTACGCGGCGGAGGCGCCGATGTTGTTGAAGAGGTAGCCGAGCATCTGCACGCGGGTGGCGAGCATCAGCAACGCCGCCAGCGCGGCCAGCGCCGTGGGAAGGGCGACGCCGCCACTGCGTACCGTCCACCACATACCGCCGATGACGGCGACGAAGAGGACATCACCTATCAGCCGCGCGAGCACCTTGCGCCGGGTGTGCCGACGCTGCATCGCGGCCGTACTGGCGATTTCCCGGGCGTAGCCGCTGTTCCAGCGGTCGCGCAGGGTGTCGCCCAGGTTCAGGGCGCGGATCTCCTTGGCCGCGTCGTGCCCGGCCAGGAGGTGCTCAAGGTACTCGCGCGCCCGGCGGCCCTCCGCCAGTTGCCCGTGCAGACGGTAGTCGGCGTCCCGTTCATCGCGGGCCGCCTTGAGCACGGGCAGCACGGCCAGCAGAGTGAACGGCAGCAGCCACCAGGTCATGACGGCGAACGCGGCTCCCACCGCGGCCATGCTCAACAGCGCCTGGAGCGCGCCGATCAGGGCCGTCACCACCATCACCGGCTGGGACCGCGACGCGAACACGGCCTGTTGCAGCCGGTCATGGAACGCCGGATCCTCGAAGCGGGCGAGGTCCGACCGTGCCGCACTCCGCAGCACCGCGGCCATGATGTGCCGGTCGGTCTTCACCGTCAGCATCCGCTGCCAGCCGCTCGCGACCGTACGCAGAATGCCGCCCGCGGAGGTGAGCACCACCAGCCCGCACAGCGCGAGGAGCAGTCCGTCCCCCGACGGGCCGCCCGCGCCGCCGGGCGAGAACGCCGTTCCCAGCATGTCCCGCAGCACCAGCACCAGCGCGGCCAGGCCCGCCGCCGTCAGCAACTGCACCGCGACAATGCCCGCCAGCCGCGAACGGTCCGCCCGCCATGCCATACGCACCATGTACGCGCTGGCCCGCATCAGGTCGGCGGTGCTGATCCGTGCCTCCTCACCGGTCTCGTCCGAGGTCGTGTCCAGGCCGTCAGGGTGCTCCGCGTCGACTCGTGCCATCGGTCAGGTCCTTTCCAGGCTCTCCGCCCGGTGATCGGAGAGTGCGACGCAGGCCGCCAGCCATGCGTCGTGCTCCCGTGCCACGGTCTCCAGGCTTTCGCGGTGGCGGAAGTTGTGTCCCTCGTACGGCAGGAGAACAAGCCGGCCCCGTCCACCGGTGGCCACGACGGCGCGGTACAGGGCCACCGCCTGGTCCGGCGGGGTGGCCGCGTTGGTGTCGTCGAGGCCGTGGACGAGCAGCACCGGGCGGGTCAGGCGGTCGGCGAAGTCGAGGGCGCTGAAGGCCCGGTAGAGCTCGGGGACCTGCCAGTAGCTACGCCGCTCGTACTGGAAACCCTCCGGCGTCAGCGTCCGGTTGTAGCACCCGCTGTGCGCTATCGCGCCCGCCAGTGACGGGCAGTGGGCAAGGGCGTGGAGGGCGACGGTGGCGGCGAAACTGTGGCCGCCGACAACGACGGGGCCGCCCCGCGGGGGCCGTTCCCGCAGGATCGCCACGGCTTGATCGACCGCATGGACGATCTGCTGCCGGACAGCGTCCGGCCGGACGTCGGCCGTCCACATGAGCGGGAGATCGAGCAGCCAGGTGCGCGACCGCAGGCCGGTGAGATGGACGGGGGCGCCCCCGTCCGCTGCTGCGCCACCCTCCACTGCTGTGCCACCCGTCGGTGTGCCGGTGCTCCGGCGTACCTGGATCCACAGCAGCTGCGCCGCCGCCCGCGCTCCTGGGGCCGGGCCGTCGACGTGGGTCAGCCGGGGGCTCTCCCCTCCCGGCGGCGGGGCCAGGACGTGCGCGGGTGGCGCGGCTCGACCCCGGGTGCGGGACGGCGCCGGACACACCGGCGGGGGGACGGTCCCGTGCGCCGGATCGAGGCGCAGGCCGCACAGCTCGTGGCGGGCGAAGCGTCCCGCACGACGCGTGATGAGGCGGGGGACACCGTCTTCGACCGTGGCCCAGCTGGCTTCGAGGGGGGCGTCGTCGCCTTCCCCCGGTGGCTCGACCGCGATGCAGGCGACCGGCTCGCCACGGTCCAGCCGGAGGAACCCCGCCCGGCCGTCCAGCACACAGGAGATGACGACCCCTGCCGCGTCGGGACCGGCCGCCGCCGGGCCGAGCCTACCGAGTGCCCGCGGCAGCGCCACGCGGAGGTCGTCCGCACCCGTGCGCAGGCGAAGCGAAGCGCGGTGGCGGCTCACGACGGCCGGCTCGCCGCCCACTGTCAGGCAGTGCCACCACACGGGTGGGTCGTCGACTTCGTGAGTGACCGTCAGTCCGGCGGTCGCGACCCGCTCCTCGGCCGCGGGGGGACCTTCGCCGTCGGGCAGCGTGTGCAACTCGATCGCCGTGCCCCCCGCGACGACCGTGCTCGCGGCCGTCGTGTCCCCGTCGTGCCCCGTGGCCCAGCGGGTGGTTGCCGGCACGGCCGCCCAAGAGCCACTGTCGGTCCGCAGCACGGCGCGAGACCAGACGAGCCCGTCGCCGGGCCCCGGCGGCCGCTGCGCCGGGCCGCTGTCGGCCGCGGTGCTGTGCTCGACGAGCAGTCGCCGTCCGCTCGGAGAGGATTCCAGGCCTCCCACGAGCAACGGCGGGGTCAGCGTGCGCAGGGCTCCGGTGACCGGGTCGACCACGGACACCGAGGCGCCGGCCAGGCGCAGGAGTTCGGCGTGACCGGGCACGAAGGCGACATGACCCGGTCCTGCGGCCTCGTACACCATCGGACTCCACGCCCGGTCCTGGCCGCCCTCGTCCGGCGGGCCGGTCGCCACGAGAGCAGGCAGCGCAAGAAGGGCCGACTGCCCGTCCGAGCACCATGCGAGGACCGATCGGCCCGGGCGGCGGCAGAGCAGGGACAGCGCGGCCCGCACGCGTTGGTGGACAGTCAGCCGACGGGTCGCGTAGTCGGCGCTCCATGGATGCAGGCCCTCGCCCTGCTGGACGAGGCCCGCGACGAGGGGGAGTCGGGGATGCCAGGCGAGCCCCGCGGACAGGACCGTCCGCAGCGGCAGCCGCCACGGAGGGGATCCTGGCACGCCGCCGATCACCACGTCGGCGTGCCGGGCACGTGCCGGCGCGACACCGGCCAGGCCGGGATCCACCGGCAGGTCCCGCCAGTGGACGGTCCGGGGGTTGTGGTCGGCCACGGAAGGCCGTTCGGCGGAGCCGAGTACGGCCCAGACGGACAGATCCGGCCGGAAGAGCACGGTGTCGTGTGCGGCTCCGCCGGGCCGGGCGAGGACGGCGGACCCCAGAGGTTCAGGCGGCATGCGGCGCGTCCGCCCCGGCGATGACGACGGTGTCGATCAGAGCCTTGACCGCCCCGATCCCGGAAACCGGCGAGCAGACGGGGTCGCCGGCCGCGTCGACCGGCAGGGCGCACGGCACCGACATGTCCGCCATCTCCGGCGGCAGTTCGCTGCCGCTGCCGACCACCGTCAGGGTGACGCGGTCCTGGCGCACCGGCTCCATCGCACCGAGCAGCTGCTTGAGCGCCCGGCACGCGGGGCAGTTGTCCGAGACGTACAGCCGTACGGCGGCCACCGCTTGCTCGCAGCGTTCCACCGCATCCGCCGCCCCCTGTGCCCTTTGCCGGTCGGCGAAGAGTACGGCGGCCGCCGTCACGGTGGCGGCCAGCGCGGCGGTCGCCCCGCGCAGCCGGGGCCGGGCAGGCAGCTCGCAGGCGAGCAGAGTGGCCGCCACGGCGCTGCCCAGGGCATTGGCACCGATGTGCGCTCGGCCCACGGTCGCCAGGCGGGCGGCTCCGAAGCACGCGCAGCGCTGTCCGTCCAGGGACTGTGCCACGGCGGTCAGCGTGCCGTAGGTGACCACGGCGGCGGCCGGAGCCGCGCGGCCGGGCAGCAGGACGAGCGAGGCCGCCGCGGCGAGTTCCGCACCGCCCGCCAGACGGGGCCCGAGCGGCGCGCGCAGGGGTCCTTTGCGGTACGGCCACGCCAGCCGGGCCGCGGGGGTGAGGAGTTTCGCGGCACCGCCGACGAGCAGCGGTCCGGCCAGTGCGGCCAGCGCCGCCTGCGGAAGTCGGGATGGCATGGGACCTCACTTCGCTTCGTCGGTGACGACGAGCCACTGGGATGTCAACAGGTCGCGGACCACTCGCCGTACGTCCGGGTCGCCGGGGTCGGGCCGTTCGCCCGCCAACAGGCGCTCCATCACCGCGGCGTCCTCCTCGACGCATTCGGCAAGGGCGAGGGTCTTTTCGTTCAGCAGGACCGCGCCCCCGAAGGGGAGCCACGTCAGTCGTACTCCGGGGCCGAGGACGAAGCGCCCGGAGGGGTGCCTTGCGGGAGCGGTCATGGCGGTCAGCCCTTCAGCCATCGGTCGATCCACAGCAGTCGGAGCAGCGGCAGGGCGTGGTCCGCGCGGCCGGGGCCGCTCCTCATCAGACCGGCCACCGCGCCCGGGTCGATCACCCCCATGTCCGCCAGGGCGCTCTCCCGCTCCAGCTCATCGATGATCTTGGCGCGTTCGCGATGCAGATAGGCGGCTGCCGCGAGCCTGAGGTCGAACGACGACGAGGCGCGTCGCAGCCCACGCACCCGATGCCGGGCGACCGCCGCGACCAGCGGCCCGTTGTTGCGGAACAGCCCCCGGGAGACGCGGCCGAGCCGTTCGGGGGGCAGGGCCTCCAGTGCCCCCAGCACCAACGGATCGAGGGCCGGAAGGACCAGGCTGTCCCGGGGCACCCGTTCGGTCACCCCGGCGTCGGCGCGGCCCAGCAGCGGGCCCAGGAAATCCAGATGGTCCTTCCAGACGGACAGGGATGCCTGCTGGGTCGTCTGCAGGGCGACGCGGCCCTGCGGCGTCATCACCGGCAGGTCGCGCCTGCCCAGCGGGGGAGGCGGAGGAGGCCCGTCGAGAGGCTGGGCGTCTTCAGGGACGCCCGCGTCGGGCCGATCGCTGCGCACCACGCCCTGCGCCAGCAGGTCGGCGGCCTCCCGCAGGGAGGGCAGCACACCGGAGAGGTGGAACGGTTCGCAGGTCAGGAGCCGCCAGTCGCGGTATCCCATGTCGAGGTCCGACAGTTTGGCGGCGGCCAGGTCCTCCAGGAGCGCGGCCGAAGCCAGCGGCCGTCCTGCCGCGGAGGACAGAGCGGCGGCCAGCCTGCGGGGGAACTCCACGTCGGGCAGGGTCGGCGTCAATCCGCCGAGGGGCGCCCGGTGATGGTCGAGCAGGTCGAACACGTCGATCGGTACCCGGCGGACGTCCAGCCCGCGAAGGGGAGCCGGGGCCGGGCGGAAGCCGGGCAGACCCAGGTCGGCGTGGACCAGTTGCGGTCGGTGGCCGACGGCCAGCGCGGCAACCGCGAGGAAGGCGGACGACAGTCCACCGCCGTAGGCGATGGCATAGTCGTCGGGCGCAGCGGCCAGGACGTCGGCGACTGCCCCCAGGAGACTGCCCGACTCGGCCGGCAGGGTCGGCCGTCGGCGGGAGACGGTGACCCCATCGGGGCCCACGTGCACCGCTGTGCCCAGCGCCAGACGGCGGACCCCCGGCAGCGGTGTGGCGTCCGGTGGCGGAGCCAGACCGTGGACCAGGGCAAGCAGGGTGCCCGGTGCGGGAAGGTGCCTGTCGGGCAGCTGCCCGTCCCTTCCACCGGCGAGGTCCGCGGGGTCCTCGCTCCACTCCAGCCGCCCGGGACCGACGCGGTAGTACACATCCCTCTCGCCGATCTCCCGCCGTTCCAGCGCCAGGCCCCGGGGACCCACGGGCGCGGTCACGGCATCGTGACGGTCTGTGGTCACGACCTTCAGCACGATGCTTCCTCCCCTGCGCGCAGCACCTCGGTGTACTCCTCCCGGACGGGCAGCGAGGTGCTCACCACGGCGCCGGCGCACTGCACCCAGGCGTAGAAGCCCCCCGGTGCCACGACCGGGGCCGTTTCCCGGCCGATATGAAAGGAGGCCGGATATCCGAGCGAAATCAGGCCCGCGGCCACGAACAATGCATCCTCGACCGGGTCGAGGAAACCCATGAGTATTCTTTCTGCTATTCGCAGCCGGGCCACTGCGGACGGCGCGCCGCGCGCTGCCGCACCGAATTTCCGCTGCACGTGCGGCCATTCCAGTTCGTATGTACCGCCGTCACGCCGGGCGGACAACACGAACTCCCGTGCCGTCCGCGCCGCTTTCCACAGTCTCAGCATTCCGCTGCCCCCAGGCTGCCGCGGTGGTGGAGTGGGGCCGTCGCGCCCCCTTCACGGTCGTCCCGACCCCGCCGGGGCGGTGGACCTGTTCCGGGTCCACCTCCCCGACGGGGGCATTCATCCGCCGGCTGTCAGCCCTGCAGGTAGCAGTGGAACCACTCGCAGATCAGGCCGTGGCAGCACTGAGAGTCCCAGGCGCACGACTCATAGCGCGGAATGCAACCCTCCTCCACAGCCGTCGCCTCCGCGTGCAGATGCTGCTGCAGTCCATTGCCGGCGAGTCGCTCGGACAGTGACGTCACAGACATGACATCCCCCAACTCGGGATTAACGGATGACCGGTCGGCCAACCTCTTGAATCAGACGGAATCACATTCATCAGTGGCCTTCAAGACTCTTTCGGAGATCCGCCGATACCGCATGAAGAATCTATTTACTCAAGCATTTCAAGGAATTTGGAACCGTGAAAGAACAGGCCCTGCATGACCTGCTGCCAGGGAGGCAGTTGCCTATCCGTTCGGGGGTGAGGCACGGTGTCCATGACTGCCTGTCCGGGATACGTCAGCATGGTGTGCCGACGTGGATGACTGAGCCTGTCCGGGATACGTCAGCATGGTGTGCCGACGTGGATGACTGAGCCTGTCCGGGACGCCGGCGGCGGGCCAGAGAGCGATCGAGTCGTATGGGGAGCGCGTGGACCGGAGTGAGGACCAGATCCTGGCTGATGAGCTTGCGGCTCTGGGTGCGGTGAGTGGGGGCAGCGGTCGCCTGGTCCGGTGGGTGGCCATGCTCATGAGGAAGAACGTCCATGAGATCGAACTCGTCATCCCCTTGCCGTTCAACGACGCCGTGGAGCACGTCTCCGGCATGCTCAATCAGGTAGGGCGAGCGGTCGAGAACATGCAGGTTGCCCCTGACAGGGACGAACAGACCATCCGTGTCGTTGCGCGCGGCGGTGCCGGCGGCATGAATCCTGTAGTGGTGACTGCGCTGGTGTCGAAGGGCGGGCAGAACGGCTCGGAGGTCCGGCTTCGCGCAGCTGCCAAGGAAGGTCTGATCAAGCAGCGAGCAGGCGAGAAAACCGCCACCCTCGTCGCGGCCCTGCTGCACAAGGCGAGATAGGCCTGCTGGATGAGCGGCGCGGCGCCCAGCTGCTCCGGTCCGCCAGATCGGCTGAGACGACGAGCGGTCATGTCATGGGGCACTGGCGGAAGTCGCAACCAGCGCGTACCTGGCGCAAGAGAAGATCGTTTCCGGCGATGAACCGATGGGCCGACCGCAGGCCTACCTCATCCCGAGCACACAGCCCCCCACCACGCCTGTCTTCCTGCTGACCGTCAACCGCACGCGTTCAGTATCCCGCCCCTGAGAGTGGGCCTACGCCGGGACCGCTTGCCGAGACCGCTTTCCGCCCTACGGTCTGACGCATGGCCGAAACAGGAGCTTCCCCACTCCCCCCGACGCCCCCGGCGCACTCCCCTCTCTTCCGCGCCGAGCAGTTCGTCTGGCTCACCGCGCGCGTGCTCGAACAGCGCCTCTTCGCGTATCACTTCCTGAACGGCGCCGCCGCCGCGGTGGAGACCGCGCTGGACGCCTACCGCAACGAGGACGGGGGGTACGGGCACGCGCTGGAGCCCGATCTGCGCGGCCCGGTCAGCCAGCCACTGCACACCGGCCACGCACTCCACGTCCTGGACGCCATCGAGCGCTGCGGCGGGCAGCGCGTGGATCGCGTATGCCGTTACCTCACCTCGGTCTCCACCACGGACGGCGCCCTCCCGGCGATCCATCCCAGCCAGCGCGGCTACCCCGCGGCCCCCTTCATCCCGATCGTGGACGACCCGCCCAGCTCACTCCTGGCCACCGGGCCGGTGGTCGGTCTGCTGCACCGCAACGAGGTGTGGCACGCCTGGCTGTTCCGGGCCACGGACTTCTGCTGGCAGGCGGTCGAATCCCTGGAGAAGTCCCATCCGTACGAGATCGAGGCCGCCGTGGCCTTCCTGGACTCCGCTCCCGATCGCACGCGCGCGGAGGCAGCCGCCGACCGCCTGGGCCGCCTGGTGCGCGAACAGCGCCTGGCGGCGCTGGAGCCGGACGACCTCGCCGCGTACCCGGTCCCACCCGGCTACGCCCCCGGCGAGCACCACTTCCCGCACGACTACGCGCGGACGCCGCGCTCCCACGCGCGCGCGTGGTTCACCGACGACGAGATGAGCCGCTCCCTCGACCACCTCGCCGGCGAACAGCAGGAAGACGGAGGCTGGCCGATCAGCTGGCGCCAGTGGGCGCCGGGCACCGCCCTGGAGGCACGACCCATGGTGACGATCAGGGCGCTGCGCACGCTCAGGGCATACGGCCGCCGCATCGGCTGACCCGCCTCAGCCGCCTATGGCCCGCACCCCAGCCGTCACCACCACGGCCGCCGCGACGACGAGCAGGAACGGGGCCCGCAGGAAGAGCGCCACCGCAGCGGCAGCGACTCCGGCCGCTCTCGCGTCCAGCGCCGGCGCGTGCCCGTCGCTGAACGTCTGCTGGGCGGTGAGGGCGGCCAGCAGGGCCACCGGCAACAGGGCGGCAAGACGCCGGACGACAGGGTCCTCAAGAGCGCCCGCGGGCACCAGAAGCCCGACGAGCTTGACGGCGTAACAGCCCAGAGCGGTGGCTCCGATGGCGACCCAGACGCTCACCGCTCCCCCTCCCGTACGTCTCCCCTGCGACGCCCTTCCGCCCACAGCACGACCGGCGCCGCGAGGGCGGCCACCAGAACAGGCACACCGGCGGGCAGCACAGGCAACAACCCCAGCCCCAGCAGCGCGGCAAGACCGGCGACAGCACGCTCGGTCGCGGATTTCAGCATCGGCGCGAGCAGCGCCAGGAACACCGCGGGGCCGGCCGCATCGAGCCCCCAGGCATCGGTGTCGCCGATCGCCTCTGCCCCGAGCGCACCGAGCAACGTGGTGAGGTTCCACAGCACGTACAGACTGAGCCCTGTCACCACGAACCCGATCCGCGCGCCGCGTCGCGTCGGCTGCGCCAGCGCGACAGCCGCCGTCTCATCGATCACCCATTGCGCGGCGAACGGCCGCACCGCGCGCGTGAGGCTCAGCAACTGCGACAGCCGCAGCCCGTAGAAGGCGTTGCGCACCCCCAGGAAGAAGGCACCCGCGGCCGCGGTCAGCGCACTGCCGCCGGCCGCGAGCGCCCCCACGAGCGCGAACTGCGACGCTCCCGTGAACACCAGCAGGCTGAGCGCACAGGTCTGCACGAGCGTGAGCCCACTGCCCGCCGACGTCACCCCGAAGGCAAACCCGGACAGCCCGACGGCGACTCCGACGCCCAGGGCATCGCGTACGACGACGGCATCGGGCTTGTCCCCGTCCGCGCGGAGGTCTGCGAGAGTTCTCTGTTCTGCCACGCCCGCGACGCTAGGACAGCTATTACCTGGCGTCTTGTACGTTCTTGCGCTCCCGCTGGTAGGCCCCCGGAGGAACGCCGATGATCCGGTTGAAGTGCCGGTTCAGATGCGGTTGATCGGTGAACCCCACGGCGAGGGCCGCCTCCGCCGGCGAGACACCTGCGTCCAGCAGCCGCCGAGCCCGCCGTATCCGCGCATCGGTCAGCCAGGCATGCGGCGGCATCCCATACAGATCCCGAAACGCCCGCAGCAAAGCAAACGGACCGGTACCGAGATCGGAGGCCAGCCTCTCCAGACTCGGCGGCTCGGCCATCCGCCCTTCCAGCACCTCACGCGCGCGTACCGCGATCCGGGCTCCCGCCGTCCGCACCTCCCGCTGCGGCAGAGCCCCACCGTTCAACCGCAGCAGCCGGGTCACGGCAACCCGAAGCAAGGTGTCGGCCGCCAGCGCGTTGCCCTCGTCAGCGGCACGCAGCACCTGATGAACCAGCCCCACGGTGTACGGATCATCCAGCACCGGCCTGACGAACCCCGGCGTCCCCCGGATCACGGTGGTCTCGGCCGCGATCTCCGCCACCACCTCCGGCGACGGGTACACAGCTCCGTACTGCCACCCCTCAGGAACCCCCGCCCGCCCCGTATGCGGCGTATCCGGATTGACCAGGGCGAGGGCACCGGCCCCCGCGTACTGATCGGCACCCCGGCAGTGAAAGACCTCCACACCATCGGCGATGGCAGCGATCACAAAGTCCTCATGGGTGTGCCGCACGAACGTCTTTCGGATGTACCGGGCCCGCAGCAGGTCGACTCCGGGCATCTCGGCGTACCGCCAGTGCCGCGCCCGCTCGCCTGAACCTGCCATACACCCATTCTCAGCGACGGCTCACACCCACTTCCGGGCGAGCTGCGAGCCACCGCAACCTCCGGCCGAGGCCCTTGGCACGGCCCCGACCCCGCCCCGACCCCGCCCCGACCCACAGCGCACCATCAGGCGCTACGCGCACCCCCACCACACCCGCCCAGGCCGCCGCAGGCATCCGCCACGCACCCCACCCGCCCCCGGGCCGACGACATTTCCCCAGCTCAGCCCCATTGTCAGTCCCCGGGTGCAGGATGGACGCATGGTCAGCTCAGCACACCGAGCCCTGCAAGGCTTCTCCCCCGCGACCCGCGGCTGGTTCACGGGGGCATTCTCCGCGCCCACCGCAGCCCAGGCAGGCGCGTGGCAGGCCATCCGCGAGGGCTCGGATGTGCTGGTGGTCGCCCCTACCGGCTCCGGCAAGACTTTGGCCGCCTTCCTCGCCGCCCTGGACCAGCTCGCCTCCACACCCCCACCCGCCGACCCCAAGAAGCGCTGCCGAGTCCTCTACGTCTCCCCCCTCAAGGCCCTGGCCGTCGACGTGGAGCGCAACCTCCGCAGCCCGCTGACCGGCATCCGCCAGGAATCCGTACGCCTGGGCCTGCCCGAGCCCGAGGTAAAGGTCGGCATCCGCTCGGGCGACACCCCCGCCGCGGAGCGCCGAGCCCTGTCGACCCGCCCGCCGGACATCCTGATCACCACCCCGGAATCCCTCTTCCTGATGCTGACGTCAGCGACACGCGATGCCCTGACCGGCATCGAGACGGTGATCCTGGACGAGGTCCACGCGGTGGCGGGCACCAAGCGCGGCGCCCACCTCGCGCTCTCCTTGGAGCGCCTGGACGAGCTCCTTGCGAAGCCGGCCCGCCGCATCGGCCTCTCCGCGACCGTCCGCCCGGTCGACGAGGTGGCCCGCTATCTCTCCCCCCGCCGCAAGGTGGAGATCGTCCAGCCGAAGTCGGGCAAGGAGTTCGACCTCTCGGTCGTGGTCCCCGTCGAGGATCTCGCCGAACTCGGCGGCTCCCCGGTCGCCGACGGATCCGAAGGCGCGGAGCGCCCCTCGATCTGGCCACACGTGGAGGAGCGGATCACCGACCTCGTCCAGGCCCACCGCTCCACGATCGTCTTCGCCAACTCCCGCCGTCTCGCGGAGCGCCTCTGCAACCGCCTCAACGAGATCGCCTACGAGCGGGCCACCGGCGAACCCCTGGACGAGCACCACGCCCCGGCCGAGCTCATGGGCGGCTCGGGCGCCGCCCAGGGCGCACCGCCTGTCATCGCCCGCGCCCACCACGGCTCGGTCTCCAAGGAACAGCGCGCCCTGGTCGAGGAGGACCTGAAGGCGGGCCGCCTGCCCGCGGTGGTGGCCACGTCCAGCCTCGAACTGGGCATCGACATGGGCGCGGTCGACCTCGTCGTCCAGGTCGAATCACCACCCTCCGTTGCCTCCGGCCTCCAACGCGTGGGCCGCGCAGGCCACCAGGTCGGCGCGGTCTCCACCGGCGTGGTCTTCCCGAAGTACCGCGGCGACCTCGTCCAGGCAGCTGTGGTCACCGAACGGATGCGCACCGGCTCCATCGAGTCCCTCAAGGTCCCGGCCAACCCCCTGGACGTCCTCGCCCAGCAGATCGTCGCCATGACGGCGTTGGACACCTGGCAGTTCGACGACCTCCTCGCCACCGTCCGCCGAGCCGCCCCCTTCGCGTCCCTCCCCGAATCCGCCTTCACCGCGGTCCTCGACATGCTGGCCGGCCGCTACCCGTCCGACGCCTTCGCGGAGCTTCGCCCGCGCGTGGTCTGGGACCGCGTCGCCGGCACGATCACCGGCCGCCCCGGTGCACAGCGACTGGCCGTCACCTCCGGGGGCACGATCCCCGACCGCGGCCTCTTCGGGGTCTTCCTCGCCGGAGCCGACCCCAAGAAGGGCGGCGGCAGGGTCGGCGAGCTCGACGAGGAGATGGTCTACGAGTCCCGCGTCGGCGACGTCTTCACGCTCGGCACCAGTTCCTGGCGCATCGAGGACATCACGCGCGACCGCGTCCTGGTCTCCCCCGCCCCGGGCGTACCGGGCAGGCTTCCCTTCTGGAAGGGCGACCAGCTGGGCCGCCCGCTCGAACTGGGCCGCGCCGTGGGCGCGTTCCTGCGCGAGGTCGGCTCGCTGTCCAAGGAGGACGCCCGCCTCCGCCTCCTCACCGCCGGCCTGGACGCCTGGGCGGCCGACAACGTCCTGTCCTACCTCGACGAGCAGCGCGAGGCCTGCGGCCACGTCCCGGACGACCGCACGATCGTCGTCGAGCGCTTCCGCGACGAGCTCGGTGACTGGCGGGTCGTCGTGCACTCCCCCTTCGGCGCCCAGGTCCACGCCCCCTGGGCACTCGCCCTCGGCGCGAAGCTCTCCGAGCGGTACGGCATGGACGCGCAGGTCATGCACGCCGACGACGGCATCGTGCTGCGCCTGCCCGACGCCGACCTCATGGGCCTGGACCTCCTTGACCAGGAACCGGCCAAGGCCGGCACGGAGTACGACGCCGACCAGGCGCCCGTCGGCGCGGCGGACGTCGTCTTCGACAAGGGCGACGTCGACCAGCTCGTCACCGACCAGGTGGGCAGCTCGGCCCTGTTCGCGTCCCGCTTCCGCGAGTGCGCCGCCCGCGCGTTGCTGCTGCCGCGCCGCAACCCCGGCAAGCGCACCCCACTGTGGCAGCAGCGCCAGCGCGCCGCCCAACTGCTGCAGGTGGCCAGCGAGTTCGGCTCCTTCCCGATCGTCCTGGAGGCGGTCCGCGAATGCCTGCAGGACGTCTTCGACGTCCCGGGGCTGACCGAGCTCATGGGTGACCTCGAGTCCCGCAAGGTGCGCCTGGTCGAGGTCACCACCCCCGAGCCGTCCCCCTTCGCACGCTCCCTCCTCTTCGGGTACGTCGCCCAGTTCCTGTACGAGGGGGACTCCCCGCTCGCCGAGCGCCGCGCCGCCGCCCTGTCCCTGGACTCGCGACTGCTGGCCGAGCTGCTCGGCCAGGCGGAACTGCGGGAGCTGCTCGACGCCGAGGTGCTGACCGAGCTGGAACAGGAGCTCCAGTGGCTCACCGAGGACCGCCGTGTCAAGGACATCGAAGGCGTCGCCGACGTCCTCCGTCTCCTCGGCCCGCTCACCGACGCCGAGCTGGCCGAGCGGGGCGCCGAGCCACACTGGGCCCAGGAGTTGGCCGCCGCCCGCCGCGCGATCAAGGTCCGCATCGCCGGCACCGACCACTGGGCGGCGATCGAGGACGCGGGCCGCCTGCGCGACGCCCTCGGCACGGCCCTGCCGGTCGGCGTCCCCGAGGCCTTCACCGAGCCGGTCAAGGACCCGCTCGGCGACCTCCTCGCGCGCTATGCCCGCACCCACGGCCCATTCACATCGGCCACGGCGGCGGCGCGCTTCGGCCTGGGCGCGGCGATCACGGACGGTGCCCTCCAGCGACTGGCGGCGAGCGGCCGTGTCGTCCAGGGCGAGTTCCATCCGGCGGGCATCGGCCAGGAGTGGTGCGACGCCACGGTCCTGCGTCGCCTCCGCCGCCGGTCCCTCGCCGCGCTACGTCATGAACTGGAGCCGGTGCCACCGGCCGCGCTCGCGCAGTTCCTGCCCCAGTGGCAGCACATCGGCAAGGGCCACGGGTTGCGCGGCATCGACGGACTGGTCCGCGCCATCGAGCAGTTGCAGGGCGCGTCCGTGCCCGCGTCCGCCCTGGAGAAGCTCGTCCTGCCGTCCCGCGTCGCGAACTACACCCCCGCGATGCTCGACGAACTCACCGCAGCCGGCGAGGTCGTCTGGGCCGGAGCCGGCTCGCTCCCCGGCAAGGACGGCTGGGTCTCCCTCTACATGGCGGACGCGTCCCCCCTGCTCCTGCCGCAGCCTCACCCCCTGGAACTGACGGCACTGCACCAGTCCGTCCTGGACGCGCTGTCCGGCGGCTACGGCCTGTTCTTCCGCCAGATCACCGACCAGGTCCGCGCCACCACCCACCCCGACGTCACCGACCCCCAACTCGCCGACGCCCTCTGGGACCTGGCCTGGTCGGGCCGCCTGACGAACGACACGCTCGCACCCATGCGTTCCCTGCTGGGCTCGGGCCGCACCGCCGGCTCCACCGCCCACCGCGCCAAGCGCACGGTCCCGCGCGGCCGCTACGGCTCCCTCACGGCCGCCGCACGCCCCGCCTCCCGCACCGGCCCGCCGACCGTCGCCGGCCGCTGGTCCCTGCTCCCGGCGCACGAACCCGACCCCACCGTGCGCGCCCACGCCCTGGCCCGCACGCTCCTCGACCGACACGGCGTGGTGACCCGGGGAGCGGTCGCCGCAGAGGGCGTCGAGGGCGGCTTCTCGGCGACGTACCGCATCCTGTCCGCCTTCGAGGAGAGCGGCCAGGCACGCCGCGGCTACGTGGTCGAAGGGCTCGGCGCCGCTCAGTTCGCGATGGACGGCGCAGTCGACCGCCTCCGCGCGGTGGCCAACGCCCGCGACCGAGGCGACGGCCTGCCCGGCCCGGGCACCCCCGCCACGAGCGGCGCCCCCGACGACTTCGGCGCACCTGACACGTACGGCGCCCTGGGCAGTTTCAGCAGCCCCGGCGCTGACGAGGGCAACACCCCCACGGCTGACCGCGGCAACATCTCTACGTACGACAGCCCGGACGGCACACCCGCCTACGACATCCCCGACCTCGACCACGACTTCCTGGACGCCCACCTCGGCCCCGGCGACTACGTCTCCCCCCGCGACGTGGCCCCCCAGCGCGGCCCACGCACCTCCCAAGGCCCCGCCTGGCACAACGGCGGCCCCCCGTACAGCCCCGGCCCCGGCTTCGCCACCCGCCACACCCGCCCCACCACCGAAACCCGAACCGTCGTCCTCGCGGCTGCCGACCCGGCGAACGCGTACGGCGCCGCCCTGGCCTGGCCGGAGCCCCCCACCGGCGCCGGCCACAAGCCGGGCCGCAAGGCGGGCTCCCTCGTAGTGCTCGTCGACGGCGAGCTGACCCTATACATGGAGCGCGGCGGCAAAACGCTGCTGGCCTGGCCCTCGGCCCCGGACACAGAACCCACCGACGACCCCCGCCTGCACACGGCAGCGGAGGCCCTCGCTGCAGCCGCCCGCGCGGGCTCCCTCGGCACAGTCACGGTGGAGCGCGTCAACGGCGCCTCGGCCCTGACCTCCCCCATAGGCACCCTCCTGGAAGGAGCAGGCTTCATCGCGACGCCCCGAGGCCTACGCCTACGCGCCTGATCCAACCCGCATCCCAGCCACCATGACGAGACCCGCAGCGCGCCTTGACCCAACCCGAGCCGCAGCCCAGCCGGACGCCCCACCCTGGCCCAACTCGCCCCACACCCGTCCGGGGCCCCGGCCTGCCCCGACCAGCCACAGCCAACCGGGACCCCAGCCCAACCCGCCCCGCCCCGCCCCAGGCCGCAGCCCACCCCAACCCGCATCCCACCCACCCCACTCACCACCCCCACCTCGCCCCACCCCATGCCACCCTTGACCCATGCCCGAAGGCGACACGGTCTGGCAGACCGCGAGACGGCTCCACACCGCGCTCGCGGGCAAGACGCTGACCCGCACCGACTTCCGGGTGCCGAAGTACGCCACGGTCGACCTCACGGGCCGCGCCGTCCTGGACGTCACACCACGCGGCAAGCACCTCCTCACCCGCATCGAGGGCGGCCTCACAGTGCACTCGCACCTCGGCATGGAAGGCTCCTGGAAGGTGTACGCCGACCAGCAGCGCTGGACAGGCGGCCCCGCCCACCAGATCCGCGTGATCCTCGCCGCCGCCCCCACCCCCGCGGCCACCCCCGCCGTCGACACCGACCCCGCAACCGACGCCCACCCCGCCCGCACGGCCGTCGGCTACCGCCTCCCCGTCCTGGACCTCCTGCGCACCACCGAAGAGCACCGCGCCGTCGGCCACCTCGGCCCCGACCTCCTGGGCCCGGACTGGGACCCCGACCGCGCCCTCGCCAACCTCCTCACGGACCCCGCCCGCCCCCTCGGTGAGGCCCTGCTGGACCAGCGCAACCTCGCCGGCATCGGCAATGTCTACAAGAGCGAGCTCTGCTTCCTGCTCCGCGTCACCCCCTGGCTCCCCGTAGCCGCACTCCCCGCCGAACACACCGCCCAACTGCCCGTACTCGCCAAGAAGCTCCTGGAAGCCAACCGCGACCGCCCGATCCGCAGTACGACGGGCCGCCGCGGCCAGGACCTCTTCGTGTACGGCCGCGCCGGCCACCCCTGCCTGCGCTGCAACTCCCCGATCCGCGTGGCCGACCAGGGCGACGGCTCCCGCGAGCGCCCCACCTACTGGTGCCCGAACTGCCAGGCCGGCCCGGCCCCAGGCCCAGTGCCCGGCGCGGCCTCGTCGCGCAGAACTCAGCACCGTCCCACCAATTGACGCCCCGTCAGAAACCCTCGTAACGTCCCTTCATGGCCGTCAAGGCGTACGACCTCACCGGACGCACCGCATTCGTCACCGGCGCCGCCAGCGGCATCGGCCGCGCCTCGGCCGTCCTGCTCGCCGAGGCAGGCGCCGCAGTGCACTGCGCCGACCGCGACGCACAGGGCCTGCACGACACGGCGACCCTGATCAAGGCGCGCGGCGGCACCGGCCGCACCCACCACCTGGACGTCACCGACCGGGAACAGCTCCGCCGAGCCGTCGCCTCCTGCGAGCGGCTCGACGTGATGGCCGCGGTCGCCGGGATCATGCACAGCAGCCCGGTCCTGGAGACCCGCGACGAGGACCTCGACCGGGTACTGAACGTCAACTTCAAGGGCGTGCTGTACGCCTGCCAGGAGGCCGCCCGCGCGATGCTCGCGCAGCACACGAAGGGCAGCATCATCACCATGGCCTCCGGCGCCGTCGACACCGGTGGCCCCGGCCTGCTCTGCTACGGCGCGGCCAAGGCGGCGGTCGTGCAGCTGACGAAGACGCTGGCGACGGAGATGGGCCCACACGGCATCCGCGTCAACGCGGTCGCCCCGGGCTGGATCCGCACCCCCATGACCGACCGCCACGACACCGCGGCGCAGACACAGACCGAGGCGTTCATGGCCCGGATGTCGCCGCTGGGCCGGGTCGGCGAACCGGAGGACATAGCCCACGCCGTGCTGCACCTGGCGTCCGACGCCTCGGCCTTCACGACGGGGCAGATCCTGCGTCCGAACGGCGGTGTGGCGATGCCGTGGTAGCCCGCCCCGCCCGCCAGGCTTCCGTCCACCGCCGCGGGTCGACGGCACCCGCGGCCCGCGCCTTCGGCACACAGTGCACCGGCAACAGGCTCAGCCCCCACCCTCCGGCGGCGACGGCCCCCTCCAGCACCCCTGCGTCCGGCGCCAGCGCGAGCCGCAGCACGGCCCACCACCACAGTGCCCCGAGCCCGAGGGCCACCCCCCAGCGCGCTATCGGCCGTGCCATCCACCCACCTCCAGCCCGAGGCTAGGCCGCCCGTTCACCCGCCGGGAGGGCGCACCAACGGCACACGGATGCAGCGCGGGCCAACGTCGTCACAGCGCGTCAGGCGCCGTCACACCCTCCACCATGACCGCCGGGTCACATACCGGCAAACGGACTCCGAAAGGGCCCGTACAGCACGAAACCCCGACCGCACTCCCCCAGGTCTCCCTGGAGAAGCCCTGGCCGGGGCCTCACACAACTCCTCAGCGCGTGGTCACACGCGCACCGGCGTCACCGTCACGCGGCGACCACGTCCACCGCCTCGGAAGGCGCCTTGATGGTCACCCGTTCCGGTGGCACACCGGTCACCGACACGGAACCCAGCATCGGTCGCACCGACGTGGGTACAGGCTCGCTGGGGGTGGCAGCTGCAGACTGGGCCAGCTCGGCGAGGGCGAGCTCGTCGCTCACTTCCCGCATGAGCTCGGACATCCGTACGTCCAGCGCGTCGCAGATCGCGGCAAGCAGCTCGGAGGAAGCCTCCTTCTGCCCCCGCTCCACCTCGGAGAGATAGCCGAGTGAGACTCGGGCGGACGAGGAGACTTCGCGCAGAGTACGGCCCTGGCGCTGGCGCTGCCGACGCAGCACGTCACCCAGCAGGCGACGGAGCAGAATCATCGGTGGCTCCCTCCTCGGACCGCGTAGCCGCATCCTTCACGCCCCACCGTACCGCCTTGCGCCGCGGCCGTGCGGGGAGCGATGTCGTGTTCACTAAGGGCTGCAAACATCAAAACCCCCCGTTCTGTTCCGTATCCTGTGTCCGCTCATTCCCAGTGTGTTCGCTCGCAAGCTCCGTCAGGAGCAGCGCGAGTACGCTCCGTACACTCTCCATACGAATTTCCGCGCGGTCGCCGTTCAACCGCAGGGCCTCCACTTTTCCGCCACCGGCAGAACCGGAACCAGGGCCGACGGGGCCGTCCACGGCCACGAAAACCGTCCCTACGGGCTGTCCGTCCTGCGTCTCGGGCCCCGCGACGCCGGTCGTCGCGATGCCCCAGTCGGCTCCCAGGGCCCTTCGTACGCCGGCCGCCATCTGTACCGCAACCTGCGGATTCACCGCCCCCTGCTGCTCCAGCAAGGTGGCGTCGACGTCGAGCAGCCGGTGCTTCAGCTCGGTGGCGTAGGCGGTCACCGAGCCCCGGAAGGCCTGGGAGGCGCCAGAGACGGCTGTAATCTCCGCCGCAACCAGTCCGCCCGTCAGTGACTCGGCGACAGCGAGCGTCTCACCCTTCACTGTGAGTAGTCGCACGACGTCGGCGGCCCGGGAACTCACGCTTCCGTCTCCTCCAACGCGGCTTCGCGCTCGGCGATTCCCTGCCTGCGCAGCACAATGGCTTGTCTCACATAGTCGAGTCCGGTCACCACGGTCAGGACGACCGCCGCAGCCATCACCCAGAACCTCAGAGTGGCCAGCCACCCCGTCAGCGCCAGGATGTACATCCCGACGGCCACGCCCTGCGTGAGGGTCTTGAGCTTGCCGCCGCGGCTCGCGGGGATGACGCCGTACCGGATGACGATGAAACGCAGCAGCGTGATTCCGAGTTCCCGGCCGAGGATGATGCCCGTCACCCACCACGGCAGATCACCCAGTGCGGACAGACAGATCAGCGCCGCGCCCATGATCGCTTTGTCGGCGATGGGATCGGCGATCTTCCCGAAGTCGGTGACGAGGTTGTACGTCCGGGCCAGATGGCCGTCGAACAGGTCGGTGATCATGGCGACGGCGAAGGCCGCCCAGGCGAGCGAGCGCCACGCCGGGTCGTATCCGCCGTCGGCCAGCATCAGGGCGACGAACGCGGGCACGAGGACCAGCCGGAGCATGGTCAGGAGGTTGGCGATGTTCCAGACGCTGGCCTGGTTGACGGCCGCGGCCGCGATCTTCCCACCGCGCGCGGGCTTCGCACCGCCCGGGACACCGGCTTCGGCGCCGCCGGTCTTCGAACCGGAGGCCTTGTTCGAGCCAGCGGCCTTGGACGAACCCACCGCGCTCGCCTTGCCCGCCGCGCCCGCCTGCGAGGAACCACCCGCGGCGGACGCCGGAACTCCGGTCATCTGCCCGCCTCCTCACTACACGCGAGCATGCCCTGCAGCGGCTCGGCCACCAGGTCGACACCTTCCGTGCCGACCACCTTCGCCTCGACCATACGACCGACGCTCAGCCCTTCGCCGCTCGTGAGCAGCACCTGGCCGTCCGTCTCCGGCGCCTGGTGCGCGCCACGGCCGTACGCGCCCTCCGCCGAGTCCTCGGAGCCGACCGACTCGACGAGCACGTGCACGGTCTCCCCGAGGCGCTCCTCGGCCCGCTGCGAGACGAGTTCCTCGGCGAGCCGGGAGACACGCGCCAGCCGTTCGGCGACGACGTCCTCGTCGAGCTTGTTGTCGTACGTCGCGGCTTCCGTGCCGTCCTCGTCGGAGTACCCGAAGACACCGATGGCATCCAGCCGCGCGCCGTTCAGGAACCGCTCCAGCTCGGCCAGGTCGGCCTCGGTCTCGCCGGGGAATCCCACGATGAAGTTGGAGCGCACGCCGGCCTGGGGAGCCTTGCCGCGGATGGTGTCGAGCAGCTCCAGGAAGCGGTCGGTGTCGCCGAAGCGGCGCATCGCGCGCAGCACGCCGGGCGCGGAGTGCTGGAAGGACAGGTCGAAGTACGGGGCGATCTTCGGCGTCGAGGTCAGCACGTCGATGAGGCCGGGCCGCATCTCGGCCGGCTGGAGGTAGCTGACGCGGACACGCTCGATGCCGTCGACCTCTGCCAGCTCCGGCAGGAGGGACTCCAGCAGGCGGATGTCGCCCAGGTCCTTGCCGTAGGACGTGTTGTTCTCGGAGACCAGCATGATCTCCTTGACGCCCTGCTCGGCGAGCCACCGCGTCTCGTTCAGCACGTCGCTGGGGCGGCGCGAGATGAAGGAGCCGCGGAAGGACGGGATGGCGCAGAAGGAGCACCGCCGGTCGCAGCCGGAGGCGAGCTTCACCGAGGCGACCGGGGCACCGTCGAGACGGCGGCGCAGCGGCGCACGGGGGCCGGAGGCCGGAGCGAGCCCCTCCGGAAGATCCACGGGCGCATGCCCGGGAAGCGCGACCGCGGCCGCGGACTCCTGCCGCTCGGCCGGACTGATCGGCAGCAGTTTGCGCCGGTCGCGCGGGGTGTGGGAGGCGTGGATGCCGCCGTTCAGGATGGTCTGCAGGCGGTCCGAGATGTTCGCGTAATCGTCGAAGCCGAGCACGCCGTCGGCCTCGGGGAGGGCCTTGGCGAGTTCCTTGCCGTACCGCTCGGCCATGCAGCCCACCGCCACGACGGCCTGGGTTCTCCCATGCCCCTTGAGGTCGTTGGCCTCCAGGAGGGCGTCGACGGAGTCCTTCTTGGCGGCGTCGACGAAGCCGCACGTGTTGACGACGGCGACATCCGCGTCCCCGGCGTCCTCCACAAGGTCCCAGCCGTCCGCCTCCAAGCGGCCTGCGAGCTCCTCCGAGTCCACCTCGTTACGGGCGCAGCCAAGAGTGACCAGTGCGACGGTACGGCGTTCAGACATGGGCTCAAGACTACTTTGTCTCACTGACAGCCCACGTCGACGGGGTTGGCCGATCTTGGCCAACCCCGTCCGTGCTCAACCCTTCAGCCCGACTTATCCGGCCTGCGGGTCGCCCTTCGTGTACGTGAGGCGCTCCACGGCGCCCGGCTGCCAGTCGTCCTCGATCTTCTTGCCGTTGACGTACAGGTCGATCGCACCCGCGTCACCGAGGACGAGGTTGATCTTCTCGCCGTCCTGGAAGGTCTTGGAGTCGCCCTGCTTGAGGAGTCCGTCGAAGAGCAGCTTGCCGTTGTGGTCCTTGACACCGACCCAGCTCCTGCCGTCGGCGGCGCTGACCTGGACGGTCACCTTGTCCTGCGGGACGGCGGCGATGGCGCTGTCCGACGGCTTCGGGTCCTTGGGCTTGTCGGTCTTCGGGGTGGGCGTGGTCTTGTCGGCCGTCGGCGTCGAGCCGCCCTCGGCGACCGACGACTTGCCGCCCCCGTCCTCGCCCTTGACCGCGGTGAACCCGACGAACCCGACCACGGCGACGATCGCGGCGACCATGGCCGCGGTCCAGTTGGGCCCGCGCCGCTCGGGCCGGATGCGCTCCGCCTCGAACAGGGGGGCAGCCGGGGTCGGCGCCGGTCGTCCGCCGTGCGAGGCGTCGTACTGGGCGAGAAGCGGGGCCGGATCGAGGTGGACGGCTTTGGCCAGGGTCCGGATGTGGCCTCGGGCGTACACGTCGCCACCGCAGGCAGCAAAGTTTTCCGCCTCGATGGCATGCACGATGGCGATGCGGACCCGGGTGGCGTTACTGACGTCGTCGACGGTCAGCCCTGCGTCGATGCGCGCCTGCTGGAGGGCACGGCCGATCGAGGGGCGGGCTTCCTCGGACACGTCTTCGAACGGACGCTCGTCTTCAGGGGAGTTGCCGATGGACACGGGGGCGCCTTTCGAGCGTTTAAGCCACCTGTGCTGGAGGTTCAGTCTATGGGGGGTACGAAAGGGTGGGGCAACCGGGCGGTGGGACTTTGTACGCCATCGGAATGGCCGGACACGCCGATGACGGAGTACGAGATTGTCGCGCTTCCCTCAACTTGACGTACGCCGAAGGGGAACGGTTGCTCAATGATCCCTTACGGGTGAGTCACAATCGAACATCGACTCATCACCCACCTGTTCACAAGGCGACCGCTGCGTCCCGTTTCCGCCCCGGACTCCCTTTAAGCCTCCCCGCGGATCACGGCCAGCACGCCGTCCAGCTCATCAGGTTTCACAAGAACGTCACGAGCCTTGGAACCCTCGCTCGGCCCCACGATGCCCCGCGACTCCATGAGGTCCATCAGCCGCCCGGCCTTGGCGAACCCGACACGCAGCTTGCGCTGCAGCATGGACGTCGACCCGAACTGCGTGGAGACCACCAGTTCGGCCGCCTGACACAGCAGATCGAGGTCGTCGCCGATCTCCTCGTCGATCTCCTTCTTCTGCTTGGTGCCCACGGTGACGTCGTCCCGGAAGACGGGCGCCATCTGGTCCTTGCAGTGCTGGACGACGGCCGCGACCTCCTCCTCGGTCACGAAGGCACCCTGCATACGGGTCGGCTTGTTCGCCCCCATCGGCAGGAACAGCCCGTCGCCCTTGCCGATCAGCTTCTCGGCACCGGGCTGGTCGAGGATGACGCGCGAGTCCGCGAGCGACGACGTGGCAAAGGCGAGCCGTGAGGGGACGTTCGCCTTGATGAGACCGGTGACGACGTCGACCGACGGCCGCTGCGTGGCGAGCACCAGGTGGATGCCGGCCGCGCGCGCGAGCTGCGTGATGCGCACGATCGCGTCCTCGACGTCGCGGGGGGCGACCATCATCAGGTCGGCGAGCTCGTCGACGATCACCAGCAGGTAGGGGTACGGCTGGAGCTCGCGCTCACTGCCTTCCGGCGCCTTCACCTTGCCGTTGCGCACGGCCTCGTTGAAGTCGTCGATGTGCCGGTAGCCGTACGCCGCGAGGTCGTCGTACCGCAGGTCCATCTCCCGTACGACCCACTGGAGCGCCTCGGCGGCCCGCTTCGGGTTGGTGATGATCGGCGTGATCAGGTGCGGGATGCCCTCGTACGCGGTGAGCTCGACGCGCTTGGGGTCGACCAGCACCATGCGGACGTCCTCCGGGGTCGCCCGCATCATGACCGAAGTGATCAAGCAGTTAATGCACGACGACTTACCGGAACCGGTCGCACCGGCAACGAGCATGTGCGGCATCTTCGCCAGCGAGTGCATGACGTAGCCGCCCTCGACGTCCTTACCGAAGGCGACCAGCATCGGGTGGTCGTCCTCCGCGGCGGCCGCGAGGCGCAGCACGTCGCCCAGGTTGACCATCTCGCGGTCGGTGTTGGGGATCTCGATGCCGACCGCGGACTTGCCGGGGATCGGGCTGATGATCCGCACGTCCGGGCTGGCGACCGCGTACGCGATGTTCTTCGTCAGCGCGGTGATCCGCTCGACCTTCACGGCGGGGCCGAGCTCGACCTCGTAGCGCGTGACCGTCGGCCCGCGCGTGAAGCCGGTGACGCGGGCGTCGACCTTGAACTCGGAGAAGACGGTGGTCAGCGACTCGACGATCGCGTCGTTGGCGGCGCTGCGCGACTTGCCGGGACCGCCGCGCTCAAGGAGGTCGAGCGACGGGAGCGAGTACGTGATGTCGCCGGACAGCTGGAGCTGTTCGGCACGCGGCGGCAGGTCCCGCATCTTGTCGGGCGCTGATTTGGTGAGATCCGGAACCTCGGACTTGGTGAGATCCGGAACCTCGGTCTTGGGGAGCTTCTCCTGCTTGGGCCGCGCGGCAGGGACGGGCGTCGGCACCGGGGTGGTCTCCGCGCGGTCGCCCACGCTCACGCCCTGAGTGAGGTCGGCGACGATCGGCGAGGGCGGCATCCCGTGCAGGACGGCGCCGTCGAGCGCGGCAGCGGCGGCCGCCGCGACGTCCACAGCGTCCATGGGACGGTCCATCTCGGGCTGTGGCACCGCGGAGCGCCTCGGGCGGCCGCGACGCCGCGAGAGGGCCTCCTGCTCGGCGCTGTCGGGGTCGTACGCCTCGGGGGCCGGAGTGCGCCTACGGCCGCGCGACGCGGGCAGGGCCTCGCGCCACTGGTCGTCGTAGCGCTGCTCGTCCTCGGTGTAGTCGTCGTCCTCGTCGGGGTCGGGCAGGATGCCGAGCTTCACACCCAACTGCCGCAGCCGCTGCGGGATGGCGTTGACCGGGGTGGCCGTGACGACCAGCAGCCCGAAGATCGTGAGCAGCGCGAGCAGCGGTACGGCGAGGACCTCGCCCATGGTGTGCGTCAGCGGGGTCGCCGCGCCCCAGCCGATGAGCCCGCCGGCGTCCCTTATGGCCTGCATGCCGTCGCTGCGGGCGGGCGAGCCGACGGCGATGTGGACCTGGCCGAGCACGCCGACGACGAGTGCGGACAGGCCGATGACGATTCGGCCGTTGGCCTCGGGCTTCTCGGGGTGCCGGATGAACCGTACGGCGATGACCGCGAGCAGTATCGGCACGAGCAGGTCGAGCCGGCCGAACGCGCCGGTCACGATGATCTCGACGAGATCGCCGACGGGACCACGCAGATTGGACCAGGTGCCGGCCGCGACGATCAGCCCGAGCCCGAGGAGCAAGAGCGCGATGCCGTCCTTGCGATGGGCGGGGTCGAGGTTCTTCGCACCCTGCCCTATGCCCCGGAACACCGCGCCGACCGCGTGCGCGAGCCCGAGCCAGACGGCGCGCACGAGCCGGTAGATGCCCCCGGTCGGATTCGGCGCCGGCTTGGGTGCGGGCGCGGCTTTCTTCGCCGCGGCCTTCTTGGCCGGCGCCTTCTTCGCGGGGGCTTTCTTGGCAGCGGCCTTCTTCGCCGGAGCCTTCGCGGAAGCGGCCGCCTTCTTCGCGGGCGGCTTCTTGGCTGCGGAGGGACGTGAGGCCATGGGTGTGAGGTTACCGGTGGAGGAAGCAGCGGACACGTGTGCCCACTGCTTCACCCGTTCGTGTCGCGCTTGTGGAGGCGGTGAACTGACGCCGATTCACGGGCCGGTCACGCCCAGGACGGCTCGGCGTCGCTCGCCGGCCAACGCGCGCCACCGCGATGTCAGTTCTGCGAGGGCACCGAGGAGGTGCTCCCCGTGCCCGGCTCCAGCGCGTCCAGTGCCCGCCGCAATCCCGTGAGTTTGCGTTCGAGATGAGCTGCCGTGGCCACCGCCGCCGCGTCCGCCGACTCGTCGTCAAGCTGCTTGGACAGCGCCTCGGCCTGCTCCTCGACCGCGGCGAGCCGCGCCGACAGCTCGGCGAGCAGGCCCGCCGGCTCTTTCGCGTCCCCGTCCGTGGCCTTGCCGCCGCCCTCCAACTGGAGCCGCAGCAGCGCCGCCTGCTCGCGCAGCTGGCAGTTCTTCATGTACAGCTCGACGAACACGGAGACCTTCGCCCGCAGCACCCACGGGTCGAACGGCTTGGAGATGTAGTCCACCGCCCCCGCCGCGTAGCCACGGAACGTGTGATGCGGGCCGTGGTTGATCGCGGTGAGGAAGATGATCGGGATGTCGCGGGTCCGTTCCCGCCGCTTGATGTGCGCCGCGGTTTCGAAACCGTCCATTCCCGGCATCTGGACGTCCAGCAGAATGACCGCGAAGTCGTCCGTCAGCAGTGCTTTGAGCGCTTCCTCCCCGGACGATGCCCGTACCAGCGTCTGATCGAGCGCAGAGAGGATCGCCTCCAGCGCCAGCAGATTCTCCGGCCGGTCATCGACCAGGAGGATCTTGGCCTTCTGCACCATGGCCCGCCCTCCTCGCCCCGGCAGTGCACCGGGCTCCGCCCCAGGGGACGACTCCCTTACGCCGCCCGCCCTCGTGCCGGTCATGGTAGCCGCACCCCGCCTGTCGCCACACCCTGTCACCGCGATGTCACTGTGCACGTAGCAGAAACGTAGCGGGAGACCAGAAGGTTCCCCCAATCCCGCACTTCTACACGGCTTCGAGCACACTGAGTCAGCAACTCCGTGTGAACACTGTTGGTTCCTGTCACTGCTCCCTCATCCACTGATCCATCACCGCCAGCAGATGATCGGGATCGACCGGCTTCGTGACGTAATCGGAAGCGCCCGACTCGATCGCCTTCTCCCGGTCGCCCTTCATCGCCTTGGCGGTCAGCGCGATGATCGGGAGCCCGGCGAACTGCGGCATCCTGCGGATCGCCGTGGTCGTCGCGTATCCGTCCATCTCGGGCATCATGATGTCCATCAGGACGACTGCCACGTCGTCGTGCTGCTCCAGGACCTCGATGCCCTCTCGGCCGTTCTCGGCGTACAGCACGGACAGGCCGTGCTGCTCCAGGACGCTGGTCAGTGCGAAGACGTTGCGGATGTCGTCGTCGACGATGAGCACCTTCTCACCACCGAACCGGATGCCCCGGTGCGCCTGCGGCGCCGCCTCCCGCTCCGCCGCCGGCCACTGCTCCTGCTGCGCCGGCCGCTGTTCGAGCTCGCTCGCGGCCCTGCGGCGGCGCCTGAAGAGCGCGGCGGCGCCGTTCTGCGTCTCCCGGTACGACCTCACCTCGGCCGGCGTCTCGATCTCCACGTCGGACAGCTCCGCCAGCTCGGCCGCCGATGCCACCAGGGCGCCGGCGTCGAGGGCCGGCAGCTGCTGCTGGTAGCCGTGCGGGGGCAGTTCGCTCGGGTGCAGCGGCAAATACAGCGTGAATGTCGAGCCGCGTCCCGGCTCGCTCTGCGCATGGATCTCCCCGCCGAGCAGCTGCGCGATCTCCCGCGAGATGGACAGCCCCAGCCCCGTACCGCCGTACTTACGGCTGGTCGTGCCGTCCGCCTGCTTGAACGCCTCGAAGATCACCCGCATCTTGCTGGCCGCGATCCCGATACCGGTGTCGGTCACGGAGAACGCGATCAGCGGCGCGTCCGCCTCGGTCAGCGAACCGGCCTCCAGCAGCTGCTCCCGGATCTTCATCGGCACGTCCGCGCTGGCCGGCCGGATGACCAGCTCGACCGATCCGGAGTCGGTGAACTTCACCGCGTTGGACAACAGGTTGCGCAGCACCTGCAGGAGCCGCTGCTCGTCGGTGTGCAGCGTGGCGGGCAGCTCCGGCGAGACCCGTACGGACAGGTCCAGGCCCTTCTCCGCGGTCAGCGGCCGGAAGGTGGCCTCCACGTAGTCGACGAGCTGGACGAGCGCGATACGCGTCGGGGAGACGTCCATCTTGCCCGCCTCGACCTTCGACAGGTCGAGAATGTCGTTGATCAGCTGGAGCAGGTCGGAACCGGCGCCGTGGATGGTCTCGGCGAACTCGACCTGCTTGGGCGAGAGGTTGCCCTCGGCGTTGTCGGCGAGCAGCTTGGCGAGGATCAGCAGCGAGTTCAGCGGCGTACGCAGCTCGTGCGACATGTTGGCGAGGAACTCGCTCTTGTAGCGCATGGAGACCGCGAGCTGCTCGGCACGCTCCTCCAGGACCTGCCGCGCCTCCTCGATCTCGGTGTTCTTCACCTCGATGTCGCGGTTCTGCTGAGCCAGCAGCTCGGCCTTCTCCTCCAGCTCGGCGTTGGACGCCTGGAGGGCCTTCTGCCGGTTCTCCAACTCGGCGGACCGCTCACGGAGTTGCTCGGTCAGCTCCTGCGACTGCTTCAGCAGCACCTCGGTCTTGGTGTTGACGGAGATGGTGTTGACGCTGGTCGCGATCATCTCGGCGATCTGGTTGAGGAAGTCCTTCTGGATCTGCGTGAACGGCGTGAAGGACGCCAGCTCGATCACGCCGAGCACCTTGCCCTCGAACAGCACCGGAAGGACGATCACCTGCGCGGGCGGCGCCTCGCCGAGCCCGGAGGAGATCTTCAGATAGCCGCTCGGCGCGTTCTCCACGAGGATCGTGCGCTTCTCCTCGGCGGCCGTCCCGATGAGCGCCTCACCCGGCCGGAAGGACGTCGGCATGGAACCCATCGAGTAGCCGTACGACCCGAGCATCCGCAGCTCGTAGTGGTCGTCGTTCTCGGCAGCCAGGTCCTTGCCGTCGAGGAGCGGCATGGCGACGAAGAACGCGCCGTGCTGCGCTGTCACCACCGGCGTCAGCTCGCTCATGATCAGCGAGGCCACGTCCTCCAGGTCACGGCGGCCCTGCATCAGGGCGGAGATCCGGGCGAGGTTGCCCTTGAGCCAGTCCTGTTCCTTGTTGGCGATCGTGGTGTCGCGCAGGTTGGCGATCATCTTGTTGATGTAGTCCTGGAGTTCCTGGATCTCGCCGGAGGCGTCGACGTCGATCTTCAGGTTCAGGTCACCGCGGGTCACCGCGGTCGCCACGCGCGCGATGGCACGCACCTGCCGAGTAAGGTTTCCTGCCATTTCGTTCACGGACTCGGTGAGGTCGCGCCAGGTCCCGTCGACGTCACGCACGCGTGCCTGGCCGCCGAGCTGCCCCTCGGTTCCCACCTCGCGGGCGACTCGGGTGACCTCCTCCGCGAAGGACGACAGCTGGTCGACCATCGTGTTGATCGTCGTCTTGAGTTCGAGGATCTCGCCACGAGCGTCAATGTCGATCTTCTTGGAGAGGTCGCCCTTGGCGATGGCGGTCGTGACCAGGGCGATGTTGCGCACCTGACCGGTCAGGTTGGACGCCATCTGGTTCACGGACTCGGTGAGGTCCTTCCAGGTGCCCGCCACGCCCGGCACATGCGCCTGACCACCGAGGATGCCGTCCGTGCCCACCTCGCGGGCCACCTTGGTGACCTGGTCGGCGAACGAACTGAGCGTCTTGACCATGGTGTTGAAGGTGTCGGCGAGCTGAGCGACCTCGCCGCGCGCCTCGATCGTCACCGTCCGCGTCAGGTCACCGTTGGCGACCGCCGCCGCGACCTGGGAGATGTTCCGCACCTGCATGGTCAGGTTCTTGGCCATCAGGTTGACGTTGCCGCTCAGGTCCTTCCAGATGCCCGTGACACCGGGAACGTGCGCCTGGCCGCCCAGGATGCCCTCGGTGCCCACCTCACGGGCCACCCGGGTCACCTGCTCGGCGAAGCTGGACAGCTGGTCGACCATGGTGTTGACGGTCGTGACGAGCTCGAGGATCTCGCCCTTCGCGTCAACGGTGATCTTCTTCGACAGGTCACCCTTGGCGACCGCGGTCGTGACTTCGGCGATCTGACGCACCTGGATGGTCAGGTTGTTCGCCATGAAGTTCACGGAC
Organism: Streptomyces sp. T12; assembly: GCF_028736035.1. Classification (NCBI taxonomy): domain Bacteria; kingdom Bacillati; phylum Actinomycetota; class Actinomycetes; order Kitasatosporales; family Streptomycetaceae; genus Streptomyces; species Streptomyces sp. T12. The sequence continues at coordinate 7,924,984 of NZ_CP117866.1, read as the reverse complement.
TGGGTGAGGTCCTTCCAGGTGCCGGAGACGCCCTGCACCTCGGCCTGACCACCGAGCTGGCCCTCCGTACCCACCTCGCGGGCGACCCTGGTGACCTCCTCCGCGAACGACGACAGCTGGTCGACCATCGTGTTCAGCGTGTTCTTGAGCTCCAGGATCTCGCCGCGCGCGTCCACGGTGATCTTCTGCGACAGGTCACCCCGGGCGACCGCCGTGGCGACCTGCGCGATGTTCCGCACCTGGGCCGTTAGGTTTCCTGCCATTCCGTTCACGGAGTCGGTCAGGTCCCGCCACACACCCGCGACGCCGGGCACCTGCGCCTGACCACCCAGGCGGCCCTCGGTGCCCACCTCACGGGCGACCCGGGTCACCTGGTCGGCGAAGCCGGAGAGCTGGTCGACCATCGTGTTGATGGTGTTCTTCAGCTCCAGGATCTCGCCGCGCGCATCGACGTCGATCTTCTGCGACAGGTCACCGCGGGCCACCGCAGTGGTGACCTGCGCGATGTTCCGCACCTGGGCGGTGAGGTTCCCTGCCATTCCGTTGACGGAGTCGGTGAGCTCCTTCCACGTGCCGGCCACACCCGGTACGACCGCCTGACCGCCCAGCCGGCCCTCGGTACCCACGTCCCGGGCCATCCGCGTCACCTGGTCGGCGAACGACGACAGCTGATCCACCATCGTGTTCACGGTGTTCTTCAGCTGGAGCATCTCGCCGGAGACGTCCACGGTGACCTTCTGCGACAGGTCGCCGTTGGCCACCGCCGTCGTGACCTGGGCGATGTTCCTCACCTGTCCGGTGAGGTTCCGGAACGCGGTGTTGACGGAGTCCGTCAGGTCCTTCCACGTCCCCGCCGCACCCGGCACCTGCGCCTGCCCGCCCAGCTCACCCTCGACACCGACCTCACGCGCGACACGCGTGACCTCGGAACCGAAGGATGAGAGCTGATCGACCATGCCGTTGACGGTGTTCTTCAGCTCGAGCATCTCGCCGGCCACGTTGACCGTGACCTTCTGAGAGAGATCACCGTTGGCCACGGCCGTTGTGACCGCGGCGATGTCCCTCACCTGAATGGTGAGATTCCGGAACACCGTGTTGACGGAGTCCGTCAGGTCCTTCCAGGTACCGGCCGCACCCGGCACATTCGCCTGACCGCCCAGCTGTCCGGCCGCACCGACCTCGTTGGCCACGCGTGTGACCTCGTCCGCGAAGATCCGCAGCGTCTCGGTCATCTGGTTGATCGTGTCCGCGAGCTGCGCGACCTCGCCGCGCGCCGACACGGTCACCTTCTGCGACAGGTCACCGTTGGCGACCGCGGTGGTCACCTGGGCGATCCCTCGCACCTGCGCGGTCAGGTTGCCGGCCATGAGGTTCACCGAATCGGTGAGGTCCTTCCACACACCGGCCACACCCGGCACCTGCGCCTGCCCGCCCAGCTCGCCCTCGGTGCCCACCTCGCGCGCGACTCGCGTCACCTCGGACGAGAACGACGACAGCTGGTCCACCATCGTGTTGACGGTGTTCTTGAGCTCCAGCATCTCGCCGGCCACATGAACAGTGACCTTCCGGGACAGATCGCCCTTGGCGACCGCCGTGGTCACCAGCGCGATGTCCCTCACCTGGGCAGTCAGCCGGTACGCCATCGTGTTGACGGAGTCCGTGAGGTCCTTCCACGAACCCGACATGCCACGCACGCGTGCCTGCCCGCCGAGCTTGCCCTCGGTGCCCACCTCGCTGGCCACGCGCGTGACCTCGTCGGTGAACGTCGACAGCTGATCGACAAGGTTGTTTACAGTCCGCCCGACCTTGAGGAACTCACCCCGCAGCGGATGCCCGGTCCCGTCCGGCGCCTGCGTCCGCAGCTCCATACGCGGCGACAGATCACCCTCGGCCACCGCGGACAGCACCCGGCCGACCTCGGAGACGGGCCGTACGAGGTCGTCGACCAGGGCGTTGGAGTTGTCGACGGCGGCCGCCCAGGAACCCTCACAGGCGCCCGTCTCCAGCCGCTCCGTGAGCTTGCCCTCACGGCCCACCATGCGCCGCACCCGCGCCAACTCACCCGTCAAGTGGAGATTGCGGTCGGCCACCTCATTGAAAACCGCGGCAATCTCGGACATCACGCCGTCCCCGGACACCGTGAGCCGCTTCCGGAAGTTCCCGTCGCGCATCGACACCAAGGCCGCCATCAGCCGGTTCAGGGCAGCGGTGTCCACCGCAGTGGTCCCGTTGCGCGGCTTGCGCTCGTTCTTCAGGGACTGTCCGCCTTTCGCGCGCGTCTTAGTGCCCCGCGTCGCTGCGCCAGACTCCACTGTGTCCCTCCCGCAGGGGTCGACCGTTACTGCTGTGCTCGGGTTCTACTACTCGGCGTACCCGTTACTGCTGGGCATTCCTGCCGGATATACCAGGCCACACCACGTGCTGCTGCCCGCAGAACGCGAATGACACTCAGCCTGCCCGGACCTTCACAAGAAGCTTGCCCAGTGTTTCACCCTGGCTGAACCCGGCCATAACAGTTCGGCAGCTTCGCACATCGTCCGCACACCCTCCGGACGGAAACACTGCAGACCGGCATCCGCATGGCCGTCGAAGGTAAGTAACCTTGCATGCGGCTGTCCAGCCGCGCCGGTCCGTCCGGCCTGGGCGGTGGCAGGAGGAGCACGAGCGGGCATCGGAGGGGCAGCCGGACATGACCACCGGACTGATCCCGGGGGGACCATCCCCGGACCGGCCGACGGGCGCGCACATGCCGCACCAGCGGCGCGACCCGCTCGGCCACGGAGCCCTGCACGTCGACAACCGGACGAGGAGTTCTGTGATCACCGCGCGCGCGGCAGCCAGCTTCGATCCCGTCGGGCGATCAGTTGCGAGCGCCCGCTCCTTCGTCCGCGACACGCTCCAGGGCTGGGGCTTCGCCGACATCGTCGACGACGCGGTCGTCCTCACCAGCGAGCTGGTGACGAACGCCGTCGTACACGCGGGAACGTCCGCGGACGTTCTGTGCCTGCGCAGTGACGACGGCGTACGGATCGAGGTGGCCGACCGGTATCCGGAGCGGGAGATCCCTCTCCAGGGCTCGCCTGTCAACATGGGCAGCCCCGACCGCGAGGGCGGCCGCGGCCTCCAGCTGTGCGCGGCCCTGGCCGCCTGCTGGGGCGTCGAGTACACGCCCACCCACAAGCAGGTCTGGTTCCAACTCGACCTCCCCGAACGCCCGGTGGGCACCCGCGCGGCCGGCCCGGCGCTCCCTTCCGACCTCCTCCCGCTCGCCGACGGCCGCGTCCGCGTCGCGGTGGTCCAGATCGACCGTACGGGCGCCATCTCGTCCTGGAACGAGGACGCGGAGGATCTCTTCGGCTATGCGGCCGAGCAGGTCATCGGCAAGCCCCTGACCGACCTCGCGGCCTGGCCGCACACGCCGGGCACCAGTACCGGTATCGCCGAGGCGCTCCAACTCTCCCGCTGGGAGGGCAGCTACGGCATAAGGGGCGCCAACGGCCGCGTCACACCGGTGTACGCCTCCCACCTCCGCGTCCGCGACACGGGCGGCGAACCCTCCACGGTCTGCCTCCTGGTCCGGGACCACGAACGCGCCGTCCTGCAGACCCCGTTGCGCGTACCGGCCTCCGACACGTCCACCACCTCCGAGGGCCAGAGCACCGACCCCTTCGAGGTGTTCATCGGCTCCCCCGCCCCGGACGACCTCGACGGCCTCCTCCAGCGCACGGTGGAACGCGCCCGCGACATGCTCGACGGCGACTCCGCGTTCCTGCTTCTCGCGACCGACGACGAAACGGAGCTGGAGGTCCGCGCCTCGACCGGCCTGCCCTCCGCCCGCCAGCGCTTCGCGCGCGTGCCCGTCGAAGCGGGCCCAGGCCGCTACGGGTCGGCCCGTATGCCGGCGGTCCACGAGGACCTCACCATGGTCCCCGGCGCCGTACCACTGCTGAACGGCACCGGCATGCGCTCGGTCGTCACGGTGCCCCTGAAGGTCGAAGGCCGCCTCACCGGCTCGCTCGGCGTCGCCGCCGAGGCGCCGGCCAGATACTCCAACGAAGAGGCGCTGCGCCTGCAGTTCGCCGCCGACCGCATCGCGTTGGCGGTGGAGTCGGCCCGCCTGGGCGAACTGGAACGCCTGCGCCGAGGCTCACTCAGCTTCCTCGTCGAGGCCTCCGACCTGCTCGCCGGCACCCTGGACCGCGACCAGACCCTGGCCCTGATGGCCCAGATGACGGTCCCGACCCTGGCCACCTGGTGCGCTGTCTACACGATCGCCGACCAGGCCTCGGAGCCGTACCTGTCGTACGTCCTGCACGAGGACGAGGAACTCATCGACGGCATTAAGTCGTTGCTGTCGAAGATCGCCCCACCGGACCCGGTCCCCACCCCCGGCGCCCGCGTCTGGTCGGCTCCCGCCGAGTCGGCCCACCAGGCGGCCCTGCGCACCTCCATGCGCAGTCTGGGCCTGGGCGAGCCGATCGGCCGCATCAGCGCAGGCATCGGCCCCACCCTGGCCACGGCATCCGCGGTGGGCGGCGAGACGGTCGTACTGCCGTTGGTGGCCCGCAACCGAGTCATCGGCATGTTGACGCTGGGCAAGCCGACCGACGAGCACTTCCGCCAGGAAATCCTGGAATTGGCCGAGGACTTGAGCCGCCGAGCCGCCCTGGCCCTGGACAACGCCCGCCTCTACTCCGAGCGCACGGCCATCAGCCAGTCCCTCCAGCGCAGCCTCCTGCCGCCCGAGCTCCCCGAAATCGACGGCGTCGAGGTCGAGGTCATCTACCGCGCGGCCGGCGAGGGCAACGAGGTCGGCGGCGACTTCTACGACCTCTTCCCGATCAGCGACGGCGCCTACGGCTTCGCCATCGGCGACGTCTGCGGTACGGGCCCGAACGCCGCCGCGGTCACGGGCCTGGCCCGGCACGCGCTACGCCTCCTCGCACGCGAGGGCCTCAGCGGCCCGGCGGTCCTGGAGCGCCTGAACTCCGCGATCCTCGACGAGGGCGCCCGCAGCCGCTTCCTGACGCTCCTCTACGGCGAGTTGAGGCCGCAGGAGGACGGAAGCGCGGAGCTGAAGGTGGTCTGCGCCGGCCACCCGCTCCCGCTCCGCCTGCGCCAGGACGGCACGGTCGAGCCGGCCGCCGAGCCGCAGCCGCTTCTCGGCGTCATGGAGGACCTGGAGCTCTACGAGCAGACGGTCACCCTCGACCCGGGCGACGTGCTCCTGTGCGTCACGGACGGCGTCACCGAACGCCGCGAAGGCAGCCGCATGCTGGGCGACGACGGCCTCACCGACGTTCTCACCACCTGCACCGGCCTGACGGCGGGCGCGGTGGCAGCCCGCATCATGCGCGCGGTCGAACGCTTCGCCTCGGACGCCCCGTCCGACGACATGGCGATCCTGGCAATGCGCGTGCCGGGCATCCACAAGGACTGAGCGAAGACACTCGGAGGGCATGAGAAAGGCCCCGCCCGAATGGGCGGGGCCTTCTGTTCGGAGCCCCCAAACGGAATCGAACCGTTGACCTTCTCCTTACCATGGAGACGCTCTGCCGACTGAGCTATAGGGGCCTGTCACCTTTTGCGAAGTTTCCCTCGCGGCAACGGAATAGATCATACCCCGAACACACCCGTGCTCCCAAACTCGCTCAGAAGGCGGGTTGGAGCAGTCCTCCGAGCGCATTGCAGGCCGACACGATCCGCTGCATGTCCCGCTTCGTCAGAGAGGCGTCGACAGGCAGAGCCAACGTTTCATCAGCGGCCCGCTCAGTCTCCGGCAGAGACACACACCGCCGGTACTCAGGAAGTCGATGTACGGGCGTCTTCACCGGCACCCGGCACTCAACTCCCCGGGCCCGCACGGCCCGAGCGAAAGCGTCCCGGTCCGGCCGCCCGTTGCCCGGCACCCGCACGACGTACTGCTGGTAGGTGTGCCCGTCACCGCCGTCAGGCGTCTGAACACCCTTCAACTTCGCATCCAGATAGGAGGCCCGCTGCCTGCGCTGAGCAATCTCGTCGTACGGAGCCTCGGACTCACCCTGCTCCAACACCAACAGCCCATGCCGCTGCCCGAGCTCGTGCAACCGCGCGATATCGGCCGAACGACCAAATCGATGTACGGCGATGACAGCCGCCGTCCGCGGGGTGACGACCGCCTCGACAGCCACAGCTTCCAGGCAGTACGTCACCGGGTCTATGTCGGCGAAGACCGGCAGTGCGCCGGCCAGAACCACAGCTTCGGCTACTTCGATGTTCCCGAAGGCCGGTACGACAACCTCGTCACCGACGCCTACGCCGGCCGCCCTGAGCATTGCAGCAGTACCCATACGGGGGATGTTCGTTGCGGAACGTGAACTTCAGGTGACGCACAACAAAAAAGGGTTGGACCCGGAACCGAAGTTCCAGGTCCAACCCTATTAAAAGGAGTTCGGCGGCGTCCTACTCTCCCACAGGGTCCCCCCTGCAGTACCATCGGCGCTGTAAGGCTTAGCTTCCGGGTTCGGAATGTAACCGGGCGTTTCCCTCACGCTATAACCACCGAAACACTATGAAACTATCCAGCCGCACCACGCTCTGTGAAACGTGGGGCTGTTCGTGGTTTCAGAACCAACACAGTGGACGCGAGCAACTGAGGACAAGCCCTCGGCCTATTAGTACCGGTCACCTCCACACGTTACCGTGCTTCCAGATCCGGCCTATCAACCCAGTCGTCTACTGGGAGCCTTACCCCATCAAGTGGGTGGGAGTCCTCATCTCGAAGCAGGCTTCCCGCTTAGATGCTTTCAGCGGTTATCCCTCCCGAACGTAGCCAACCAGCCATGCCCTTGGCAGAACAACTGGCACACCAGAGGTTCGTCCGTCCCGGTCCTCTCGTACTAGGGACAGCCCTTCTCAAGACTCCTACGCGCACAGCGGATAGGGACCGAACTGTCTCACGACGTTCTAAACCCAGCTCGCGTACCGCTTTAATGGGCGAACAGCCCAACCCTTGGGACCGACTCCAGCCCCAGGATGCGACGAGCCGACATCGAGGTGCCAAACCATCCCGTCGATATGGACTCTTGGGGAAGATCAGCCTGTTATCCCCGGGGTACCTTTTATCCGTTGAGCGACGGCGCTTCCACAAGCCACCGCCGGATCACTAGTCCCGACTTTCGTCCCTGCTCGACCCGTCGGTCTCACAGTCAAGCTCCCTTGTGCACTTACACTCAACACCTGATTGCCAACCAGGCTGAGGGAACCTTTGGGCGCCTCCGTTACTCTTTAGGAGGCAACCGCCCCAGTTAAACTACCCATCAGACACTGTCCCTGATCCGGATCACGGACCCAGGTTAGACATCCAGCACGACCAGAGTGGTATTTCAACGACGACTCCACGAACACTGGCGTGCCCGCTTCAAAGTCTCCCACCTATCCTACACAAGCCGAACCGAACACCAATATCAAACTGTAGTAAAGGTCCCGGGGTCTTTCCGTCCTGCTGCGCGAAACGAGCATCTTTACTCGTAGTGCAATTTCACCGGGCCTATGGTTGAGACAGTCGAGAAGTCGTTACGCCATTCGTGCAGGTCGGAACTTACCCGACAAGGAATTTCGCTACCTTAGGATGGTTATAGTTACCACCGCCGTTTACTGGCGCTTAAGTTCTCAGCTTCGCACGCCCGAAAGCGCACTAACCGGTCCCCTTAACGTTCCAGCACCGGGCAGGCGTCAGTCCGTATACATCGCCTTACGGCTTCGCACGGACCTGTGTTTTTAGTAAACAGTCGCTTCTCGCTGGTCTCTGCGGCCACCCCCAGCTCGAGGAGCAAGTCCTCTCACCAAGCGTGGCCCCCCTTCTCCCGAAGTTACGGGGGCATTTTGCCGAGTTCCTTAACCATAGTTCACCCGAACGCCTCGGTATTCTCTACCTGACCACCTGAGTCGGTTTAGGGTACGGGCCGCCATGAAACTCGCTAGAGGCTTTTCTCGACAGCATAGGATCATCCACTTCACCACAATCGGCTCGGCATCAGGTCTCAGCCTTGATGAGCAGCGGATTTACCTACCACTCGGCCTACACCCTTACCCCGGGACAACCACCGCCCGGGATGGACTACCTTCCTGCGTCACCCCATCACTCACCTACTACAGGTCTGGTTCGTCGGCTCCACCACTCCCCTTTGCCCGAAGGCTCCGGGGCGGCTTCACGGACTTAGCATCGCCCGGTTCGATGTTTGACGCTTCACAGCGGGTACCGGAATATCAACCGGTTATCCATCGACTACGCCTGTCGGCCTCGCCTTAGGTCCCGACTTACCCTGGGCAGATCAGCTTGACCCAGGAACCCTTAGTCAATCGGCGCACACGTTTCTCACGTGTGAATCGCTACTCATGCCTGCATTCTCACTCGTGAACCGTCCACAACTACCTTCCGGTGCTGCTTCACCCGGCACACGACGCTCCCCTACCCATCACGATCCCCGTTGGGGGTACATATCGCAATGACACGACTTCGGCGGTACGCTTGAGCCCCGCTACATTGTCGGCGCGGAATCACTAGACCAGTGAGCTATTACGCACTCTTTCAAGGGTGGCTGCTTCTAAGCCAACCTCCTGGTTGTCTCTGCGACTCCACATCCTTTCCCACTTAGCGTACGCTTAGGGGCCTTAGTCGATGCTCTGGGCTGTTTCCCTCTCGACCATGGAGCTTATCCCCCACAGTCTCACTGCCGCGCTCTCACTTACCGGCATTCGGAGTTTGGCTAAGGTCAGTAACCCGGTAGGGCCCATCGCCTATCCAGTGCTCTACCTCCGGCAAGAAACACACGACGCTGCACCTAAATGCATTTCGGGGAGAACCAGCTATCACGGAGTTTGATTGGCCTTTCACCCCTAACCACAGGTCATCCCCCAGGTTTTCAACCCTGGTGGGTTCGGTCCTCCACGAAGTCTTACCTCCGCTTCAACCTGCCCATGGCTAGATCACTCCGCTTCGGGTCTTGAGCGCGCTACTATACCGCCCTATTCGGACTCGCTTTCGCTACGGCTTCCCCACACGGGTTAACCTCGCAACACACCGCAAACTCGCAGGCTCATTCTTCAAAAGGCACGCAGTCACGAGAATGTGCAAGCACATTCCGACGCTCCCACGGCTTGTAGGCACACGGTTTCAGGTACTATTTCACTCCCCTCCCGGGGTACTTTTCACCATTCCCTCACGGTACTATCCGCTATCGGTCACCAGGGAATATTTAGGCTTAGCGGGTGGTCCCGCCAGATTCACACGGGATTTCTCGGGCCCCGTGCTACTTGGGTGTCTCTCAAACGAGCCGCTGACGTTTCGACTACGGGGGTCTTACCCTCTACGCCGGACCTTTCGCATGTCCTTCGCCTACATCAACGGTTTCTGACTCGTCTCACGGCCGGCAGACCGTGAAAGAGAGATCCCACAACCCCGCATACGCAACCCCTGCCGGGTCTCACACGTATACGGTTTAGCCTCATCCAGTTTCGCTCGCCACTACTCCCGGAATCACGGTTGTTTTCTCTTCCTGCGGGTACTGAGATGTTTCACTTCCCCGCGTTCCCTCCACATACCCTATGTGTTCAGGTATGGGTGACAGCCCATGACGACTGCCGGGTTTCCCCATTCGGAAACCCCCGGATCAAAGCCTGGTTGACGACTCCCCGGGGACTATCGTGGCCTCCCACGTCCTTCATCGGTTCCTGGTGCCAAGGCATCCACCGTGCGCCCTTAAAAACTTGGCCACAGATGCTCGCGTCCACTGTGCAGTTCTCAAACAACGACCAACCACCCATCACCCTGCCCCTTGAGGCAAGTTCACTGGGGTCGGCATCACGAGGGGGTTCATTCCCTCAGATACCCAACAGCGTGCCCGACACCCTCGCCACTCGTGATCAGCGTTCCACACTCCGAAGAGCAGTACTAACAGCCCGAGATGACTGACGGTGCCGAATAATCAACGTTCCACCCATGAG